>JBKJIR010000051.1:0-31811 GCA_046598495.1 Marmoricola sp.
ACCCCGGCTGCTCGACGACCGACGGTGGCAGGCACGCCGACGGACTTCTCGACGCCCGAAGGCACGGCCCCCCATCAGGGGACCGGGCCTTCGGTTGCGTGGAGCTGGCTGACTAGCAGATCAGCTGGCGCCGCCCGTCAGCTTCTCGCGCAGAGCCTGGAGCGCCTCGTCGGAAGCGAGCGAGCCACCTTCGCTCTCGCCACCCTCGGACTCCTCGCCGCTGACGTCGCCGGTCGCGGAGGAGTAGGACGTCGCCTCGCTGGCCTCGATGTCGGCCTGCTTGGCCTCGGCCTGCTGCTTGACGTGAGCCTCCCAGCGGGTGTGCGCCTTGGCGTACTGGTCCTCCCAGATGCCGCGCTGCTCGTCGAAGCCCTCGAGCCACTCGCCCGTCTCGGGGTCGAAGCCGTCGGGGTAGACGTAGTTGCCGGCCTCGTCGTAGGTCGCAGCCATGCCGTAGAGCGTCGGGTCGAACTCCTCGACGTCAGCGGCGGTAGCGGTCTCGTTGGCCTGCTTGAGCGACAGCGAGATCCGACGACGCTCGAGGTCGATGTCGATGATCTTGACCATGACGTCGTCGTTGACCTGCACGACCTGCTCGGGGATCTCGACGTGGCGCTCGGCCAGCTCGGAGATGTGCACCAGGCCCTCGATGCCCTCCTCGACACGCACGAACGACCCGAAGGGCACCAGCTTGGTGACCTTGCCGGGCACGATCTGCCCGATCTGGTGGGTCCGGGCGAAGTGCTGCCACGGGTCCTCCTGCGTCGCCTTGAGCGAGAGCGACACGCGCTCGCGCTCCATGTCGACGTCGAGCACCTCGACGGTGACCTCGTCGCCGACGGTGACGACCTCGGACGGGTGGTCGATGTGCTTCCAGGACAGCTCCGAGACGTGGACGAGGCCGTCAACGCCGCCGAGGTCCACGAACGCACCGAAGTTGACGATCGAGGAGACGACGCCCTTGCGGATCTGGCCCTTCTGGAGCTGGGTCAGGAAGCCGTGGCGGACCTCGGACTGGGTCTGCTCGAGCCACGCACGACGCGAGAGCACGACGTTGTTGCGGTTCTTGTCGAGCTCGATGATCTTCGCCTCGAGCTCCTTGCCGACGTACGGCTGGAGGTCGCGGACGCGACGCATCTCGACCAGCGACGCGGGCAGGAAGCCGCGGAGGCCGATGTCCAGGATCAGGCCGCCCTTGACGACCTCGATGACGGTGCCGGTGACGACGCCGTCCTCTTCCTTGACCTGCTCGATGGTGCCCCAGGCGCGCTCGTACTGCGCACGCTTCTTGGACAGGATCAGACGGCCTTCCTTGTCCTCCTTCTGGAGGACGAGGGCCTCGACCGAGTCTCCGACCTTGACGACCTCGTTGGGGTCGACATCGTGCTTGATCGAGAGTTCACGGGAGGGGATGACACCTTCGGTCTTGTAACCGATGTCGAGCAGGACCTCGTCGCGGTCGACCTTGACGATGATGCCCTCGACGATGTCGCCGTCGTTGAAGAACTTGATGGTGGCGTCAATCGCGGCGAGGAAGTCTTCCTCGGAGCCGATGTCGTTGATCGCGACCTGCGGTGCGTCGGAGTAGAGAATGGAAGTCATAAGGGAGATAGATCCTTGGTGGACAGATGTAGTGCGGGCGCGCGTAGAAGCCGATTTCACCATCACGAATTCGTTCCGCTTGCCCGGAGATGAACCAACGGGCCGACAGCGAGCTGGAGACTGCTAGGTCTGAGACTCAGGCAGGCATCCGGCGCACCGTCAAGAGTACGGCGTCCGACGGGCCCGCGTCCAACCGCCTGAGCGTGCCTGGCCCGCTCAGGCGCCGTTCGGAGATGCCGGGCAGGTCGGCAGGGTGCGATCATCTCCCCCATGGCCGCCGACGCAAGCTCCGGACCGCGGCCGGTCCGCGCCGAACGACGGCCCGTCGACGAGCGCGACTCGCTCCTCGCGAACCGTGCCGACTGGGACCGGTACGCCGACGAGTACCAAGCCACCCACGGGGAGTTCCTCGGCGACGAAGGGTTCCTCTGGGGTCCCGAAGGAGTCCGCGAGGAGCACGTGGGTGCCCTCGGCGACGTCACCGGGAAACGGGTCCTCGAGCTGGGCTGCGGCGCGGGCCAGTGCTCGCGCTGGGTCCTGCGCCACGGCGGCACGCCGGTCGGGCTCGACGTCTCGCGGCGGCAACTCCAGCACAGCCGCCGGATCGACCTCGAGCACGGCACTACCGTGCCCACGGTCTGCGCCGGCGCGGCCGCGATCCCGTTCGCCGACGACACCTTCGACATCGTCTTCTCGGCCTTCGGCGCACTCCAGTTCATCGCCGACGCCCCCGCCCTGGTCGCCGAGATCGCCCGGGTGACCAGACCCCGCGGCCGGCTGGCCTTCTCGGTGACCCACCCAACCCGGTGGATGTTCCCCGACGATCCCGGCGAGGGCGGCTTGGTGGCCACCCAGTCCTACTGGGACCGGACGCCGTACGTCGAGGTCGACGACGAGACCGGCGAGACCTCCTACGTCGAGCACCACCGGACCTTGGGCGACTGGGTCCGGGCCCTGACCGCGAGCGGCTACCGGTTGGTCGATCTGATCGAGCCGGAGTGGCCGGCCGAGCACGACCGCGTCTGGGGCGGCTGGAGCCGCACCCGGGGCCTGCTCACCCCGGGCACCGCGTTGTACGTCGCGGACCTGAAACGCTGACGCGCCCCCGCATCCGAGGATGCGAGGGCGCGTTCCGGCGAACAGGGGTGCTCAGGCGTGGGTTTCCGCCATCTCGCGGACGCGCGTTCCCCCGGCCGGCTGCTTCCGGCGTCCGAGCAGCAGGCCACCGACGAGCATGGCCAGCCCGAGCACGAAGCTGATCTGCGGTACGACGGCGCGCACCAGGTGCAGCAGGTTGGCCTGGCCGCCGTACTCCTCGGCATTGGCCTTCACGGTCGCATCGTCGAAGCCGGTGGTGACCTCGGTGAGCGTGACCCGCGACTGGCCGTCGTAGTCGAGGGTGTTGTTCTGGGCCTCGGTGCGCTTGATGACCACTCCGGTCTCCGGCTCCACCCACAGGGTGCGCACGTTGGAGTACATCTTGTCGGCCGCGACCGTCTCGTCTCCCTCGAGGCCGAGCACGCTCAACGGCACGTCCATCGTGCCGACCTTGGTGATCGGGATGGTGTGCGAGAACTTGTAGACGTCGACGCCCTCGACCTGGGTGCTGCTCAGGTAGTCGATCGTGACCGCCTTGCCGAGATCGCTGTCCCAGAACGGGTAGCTCTTCTTCTCGGTCTGGAACGGGAACTTGGCAGGCAGCCCCTCGTGGACGATCGGGGTCTCCTCACCCGTGGTCGCCGAGACGAAGTCGCCGCAGCAGTCCTTGATCGCCATGCCGGTGCGCGCGTCGAACGTCATCCGCACGACGTCGCGGGACCGCATCACCCCGTCCGAGGACGTGGTCGAGGTCGAGTTCACGTAGGTGACCGCGCCGGGGCGCTTCTCCGGGGTGCTGGCGTCGCCGGTGGTGTTCACCACGGTCGTGAGATCGGTGGTGATCTCCTTCAGCGTGCCGATGTCGAAGATGGTCGCGTTCTCACCGACCAGGGTCGTAATGCTGCGCTGGTTGGCGGGTGCCACCGCGAGGCGCGGATAGGCGTACCACCGGATCATCGGCCCGAGGACGATCAGGAACGCCCCCAGTGCGATCAGGACAAGACTCATTCGGCGCATCACGCGCTCCTCCCAGTACGGCGCTCTGGGCTCCCTCCCACAACGCACATCCCGAGATTAACAGGAAACATCACGCAAACAGGACATTAACCGCTTCGGTGCCTGAACCGTGACATTCCTGGTGTAGTCCACCCGTTTCAGCCGGGCTTGCGCACCACGATCCAGAGGTTCCAGGTGACGACCTCGCGAACCAAGGGGATCCGCAGGAGGAACGCCGACCACGCCGGCAGGTAGCGCGGACGCAGGTCGAGAACCTCGAGATCGGGGCGCGAGCGCAGCCACCGCCGGCCGTCCTGGACCGAGGCGGCGAACATCGAGGTGCCGAAGACGTTCTTCGGGGGCCTGCCGTGCTTCCGCTCGTACCGACGCGCCGCACGATGGCCGCCCAGGAGGTGCCACGGCGAGGTCTCGTGACCGCCCCAGGGGCCCAACCAGATCGTGTAGGAGAGCACCGCGACTCCCCCGGGGCGGACGACCCGCACGATCTCGTCGCAGGTCGCCGCGAGGTCCCGGACGTGCTCGAGCAGGTTCGAGGAGAACGCGATGTCGACCGCACCGTCGGCCAACGGGGCCCGCTCGGCCAGGCCGACCACCGAGCCAGGGGTACGGCGACCGTGCAGCTGGATCTCATCGATGTCGGCGTCGATCAAGACAGTCCGCGCGCCGGCGGCGCGGAACGCCGCCGAGTAGAAACCTGGCCCGCCGCCGAAGTCGGCGACCGTGGCGCCGGCGATCTCGACGTGCTCCCGGACGAGGTCGATCGCGTCGTCGGCGATCAGTCCGTAGAACCCCTCGGGGTCGCTCTGCTCGGTCAGAAAAGACCGGAACAAACGAACAGACCGGACCAGACCGGCAGTTCGGAATATTCGGACAAAGGCCACAGTTCAATGTTACTGTGAAGAGGTATTCGGTGTCGCACCGGGGAGGGAGAACCACAGTGCGAACCTCGAAGAGGGGCGTTCAGCCTGCCCACGCTGCGTCTACGAACAGCGTGGTGGTGCTGAACTGGCGTGATCCGTGGCACCCGGAGGGTGGGGGCTCCGAGCTCTACGTCCACCAGGTAGCGAAGGAGCTGCGCGACGCAGGCAGGAAGCTGACCTGGGTCACTGCGGCGTACCCGGGCGCAGCAGACGACGAGACCATCGAAGGCATCCGGTTCATCCGCCGCGGCGGACACCTGAGCGTCTACCTGTGGGTCGCGTGGATGTTCCTCACCCGCAGCCTCGACCGCCGGGTCGGCGGCATCGACAGCGTCCTCGAGGTCCAGAACGGGATGCCTTTCCTCTCCACCTGGCTGACGCGGACGAAAGTGACCGTCCTGGTGCACCACGTGCACAAGGAGCAGTGGGCCGTCGTCGGTCCGGCGCTCGCCCGGATCGGCTGGCTGCTGGAGTCCCGGATCGCCGTACGAGCTAACCGGGGCAACCGGTACATCGCGGTCTCCGACGTCACCCGACGCGAGCTCGTCGGCCTCGGCGTCCGGGGGGCCGACATCAGCGTGGCCTACAACGGGATGCCTCCGGTGCCCGAGTACGACCCCGGCAAGCGCGCCACCGAGCCGACGGTGGTCGTGCTCTCCCGGCTGGTCCCCCACAAGCAGATCGACCACGTCATCGCCGCACTTCCGATGCTGGCGGCAGAGTTCCCGGGCATCCGCCTCCGCGTCCTCGGCGACGGCTGGTGGGGCGAGGAGCTGCACCGCCAGGTGACAGCGCTCGACACCGGCACCGAATTCCACATCGACTTCCTGGGCCACGTCTCCGACCGGACCAAGTTCGAAGAGCTGTCCCGGGCCTGGGTCCACGTCCTGCCGTCGGTCAAGGAGGGCTGGGGGCTCTCGATCGTCGAGGCCGGTCACGCCGGCACCCCCTCCGTGGCGTACGCGAGCGCAGGCGGCGTCACCGAAGCCATCCTGGACGGGGTGACCGGGCTGCTCGCTGCCGACGAGGCCGACCTCGCGGCGCAGATCGCCACTGTCCTCCGCGACCCGCTGCTGCGCGAGGAGTTGGGTCACAAGGCGCTGGTCCGGTCCGGCGAGTTCCGCTGGGAGGCCGCGGCCCTCACTATCGCCGCCGCCCTCGACGCCTGAACCCCCGGTTCCCAGATACGACGACGCCGCCGCACCCCCCAGGGGTACGGCGGCATCTGCGCGTGTCGTGCCGGGTGCCGAGCAGTCCGGACGATCAGTCCGCGTAGTTCGGCGCGTTGACGGCGCTACCGACGTTCGCCGAGGTCTGGTTCGGCTGGGTGACGTTCGCGGCGACCTGCGTGGACGCCACGGCGATCGCGCCTGCGGCAACAGCACCGCCGACGGTCGCGATGACGATCGTGCCGAGCGTTACTGCGGTGCCCGAACCTCCAGCCGCTGCTGCGCCTGCGCCGAGCCCAAAGATTGACAATGCCATAGTTCCCTCACCACGTTGTTGTTGCGGTTGAACGTTCTCCCGTACCCCACCTTACCCGGTTTCGTCGTTTATGCGACGTATCCGCCGCAATGCTAGGAAAGTTCCCGCAACGAGCACCGCCAGCCCGGCGAGCGCGTCCCCCGCCAGGATTAGGGCGCGGTGCTCCGGTCGCGCCGGGAGCACCGTGTTCCGGAGCTCGAGAAGGGTGAGCTCGGTGCCGTCGTACAGAACCGTGCCGGGGGGCGGGACCACCGCGGCACCGCCGGCCGCGGACTTCTCGACCAGGACGAACCGCACGCCGAGATCGGCGAGCACGGGCGCGAGCGGCTCACCGCGGCGTACCGCTTGCCCGATGCGCGCGGCGTCGGCACTGTCCCCGGCTATCGACACGTCCTCGGACAGCGCCAGCTCGTCGCTCGTGACCACCGTGCCGGGGAAGTAGCGGATCGCGGGGTCGAGCGCCGCGCGACCGTCGTTCCACGGGAAGGCCTGGTACGCCGAGAACGGGAGCACCACGGTGCGGCGCTCCGCGGCGGGCCGCGCTTCGAGGACATCGCGGACCGCGGACCACTCCAACGGGTAGCGGACCGGTTCCAGCTTTCCGGCCAGCCCCCAGGCAAGACTCGGCAGCAGCACCACCGGCAGCGCCACGAGAACCACCTGGAACGCCGTCGGTGGCAGACCACGGTCGCGGACCGCGCGGCTCGCCGTGGCGACCAGGACGGCGAACCCCGTACAGACCGCGAGGGCGAGCAGCGCGATCCACTTCTGGGAGTCCCGCAGGACCCCCGCCCCCGGCACCTGGGCCACCAGGTCCGCCACCAGGTCGCCGCCGATCCCCGTCCCCGGCACGCCGGCAAGCAGCAGGCCGAGCAGCCCCAGCCCCAGCAGCCGCCGGGAGTCATCGGTCGACCGGCTGCGGAGCAGGGCGAGAATCGAGGCGACCGAGACCGCGACCGCGAGCAGGACCAGCAACCACGCGTCCCGCTCCCCCGCGACGATGCTGCGCTTCCAGATCCCGCCCAGGGAGAGCAACGAACCCAGGAGACCGAGCGGTGTGTCCGACCGGGCGGCGAAGGCGTCGACGCCGGCCGGGTCCGATCCGGTCTCGGCGCCCGCGAGCCCGGGTACCAGCCAGGGCAGGTCCAGCACGACCACCACCCCGAGCGCTGCTGCTGCCCGGCGCAGCACGGGGGCTCCCCGACCCAGGGTCGCCACGAGGACGACCAGACCGGCGAGCAGGCCGCCGGTCGGGCTGCCGAACGCCGCCGGAGCGACGGCGAGAGCCAACCAGGCGAGGGCTCCCGGGGTACCACGGCGAACCGCGCGGGCGGCGACCGCGATCCACGGGAGGGCGGCGTACCCGAGCAGCAGACCCCAGTGCCCGATGCCCATCCGCTCGTGGACGTAGGGGTTCCACAGGTAGAGCACGGCCGCGGCCAGCGGTGCCGCCGTACCGGTGACGCCGACCTCGCGGGTGAGCCGGGCCATCCCGAGACCGGCTGCCACCAGCGTGCCGAGCAGGATCGCCTTCTGCAGCAGGTCCCCGGGGAGCACCTGGGTGATCGCCGAGACGAAGGCGTCGGCCGGGACCGCGCGCGGCGCGGAACCGTCCAGGCCCAACCAGGCGTCCTTCCATGGCTGCTCCGGGACGAAGGTCATGTCGCCGATCAGGACGTACCCACGGGACAGCAGCACCGGTCCGCAGGCGAGGACAGCCGCTGCCAGGACGACCAACCCGACGACGACGCGCCCTTCGGCGAGTCGCCTGTTCACGGCGCTGCCGCGCGCGGCACGCCGGCTGCTGCGTCGGTCAGGCAGAGCGTCGCCTCCGGCTGGCCCGGGACCGGGCCCAGCGTCATCCGGAACCGGTCGAACGCGCCCTCGACGACCAGCTGCACCGCATTGAGCCCGGGGCGCACCGCGAACCGCTGGCTGGTGCCGGCCACGTCCACCGTCGCATACCCCTCGACACTCGTGTAGTAGCTGATTCGCAGCACCCAGCGCCCCGCGGGGACCTGGGCCTGCATCGGTACGTCGGTCCCCGCCACCCGGACCGGGTAGCCGCAGTTCATGTCGTCCGAGGGAGCCGAGACCACCGCTCCCTCGAGAAGGACCGGAGCGACGGACCCGTCGTCACGGACGATCCGCAGCACGTGGCTCGGGAGGTCGAAGACCGGGTTCTCCGGGGCGGTACCGATCACCGACGAGACCCGCGCGCGCTCGGCGTACCAGGGGCTGACGACGCCCGCCGGGACGCCGCTGTCGAGGAGCACGACCTGGGGATCGGCCCGTAATGCTGCCCGGACCTTCTCGACGTAGGCGCGGTCGTCGCGGTGGTACAGGTTGCCCGCCAGCCGGGCCGTGGAGAGGGCCGCCGACGCCGTCAGCACGACGACCACGCCAGCAGCCGCCACCACCTCGAGCCGGGCTGGCGGGAGCAGCGGTACCCGTGGGAACGCGACCTCGCGGAGCGATCCGGCGATGCAGAGCGCCACCACCGGCGCGAGCTCGGCGGCGCTGCGGTGCACGAGGCCGAGGGACCCGACCAGGTCGCCGCGGCCGGCCAGGGCCAGGACGCCGGTGCTCCCGGCGGCGAAGACCACCAGCAGGCCCCAGGACGCCCGGGTCGCAGGCCCACCGTGCTGGGTGGTCGCGCCCACCAGGGCCAGCAGGAGAGCACCGTTGAGAGCGACCACCCAGGAGGTCGGGATTAGGTAGGCGTGCGCCGGCAGGTCGACCAACCACGGGCCACCGAAGAGCTCCGCAAGCCCGTGGCGGAGGAAACCGGTGACCACGTCACCGAACTCGCCGCCGACGATGAACTCGGCCGGGGCGGCCTGCCAGCGCAGGAACGCGTAGCCGACCACGACGACGACCAAGCCGATCCCGACGACCGCCAGCTCCCGGACGACGACCGCAGCACGGGCACGCACGGTGACGCCGTCCTGGACGATCAGCGCCACCCCGGCCAGGACCACCGGGTACAGCACGGCCCGCTCGTTGAACAGCAGAGCGACAGCGACAGCGCTCACCGCAAGCACGGCGGCACGGCGGTCTCCGGAGCCGAGGAACGCCAGCACCGCCCAGACCGCGACCAGGAGCAGCAGGGTCGCCGACCAGAACTCCAGACCGAGGACCCACCACTGCGTGCTCCACAGGGTCAGGGGTGCGAACGCGAACAGCACCAGCACCGGGAGGCGCAGCCACCGGCTTCCGGTCAGCCGGGTCACGACCACCCACATCATCACCGTCGCCGCGGTCTGCAGGACCAGCACGATCCCGGCCGCGAGCGGCCAGCTCAACGGAGCGAGGTGGACGCAGAGCCAGACGATCGCCGTGCCTCCGGGCGAGAACCCGCCGGCGTAGTCCCCGGTGAGCACCGACGCCCAGTCCCCCTGCTGGGTGCCGGCCATCACCAGGAAGTCGTCCTGGGTGAAGTAGCCACGACCGAGCAGCACCGTGCGCCACAGCAGCTGGACGGCGATGACCACGATCGCCGCGGCCCCGGCCCGCGACGCCCAGAGACGTGGGTCCCGCTCGGTCGGCTCGATAGCTCTGGACACTCAGACCCCCTTGGTCCGACGGCGTACGAGCGCCGCGAGCAGCATGCCGACGGCACCGCCGGTGATCGCGTCCAGGGCGGTCCACGACGCCTGGTCGTCGATCCGGGCGACGACGGCGGCCGCCACCCCGGCGACCGCCACCAGTCCGACGGCGAGCAGCCGGTTCAGCCCCGGTCGGCTCCGCAGGACCAGGCCGACCACGGACCCCACCAGCAGCGCCACCCCTCCAAGGAGGCCTGCCAGACCCACGACCAGGAGGCCGCCCGGGCCGGCCGGCACCCCGGACGCCATCACCGCCGGCAGCACGGTCGGGGTCGGGACCCGGCGACGCTCCCGGTGCCCGAGCCCGAGGGTCACCAGGAGCAGCAGGACCCCGGCGATCGCACCGAGCAGCAGCATCAGCCGGTAGGCCCGGTCGGGCGTGTAGACCAGGCGTACGACGCCGCCCTCCCCCGCAGGCACCCGATAGGCCTGCTGCCAGCCGTCGACCGCGGTCGGTTCGAGGACGGCGCCGCCGAGCGTGGCCCGCCAGCCCTCGTTGAGGTTCTCGGGGACCCGGAGCAGGGCGTCGTCGCCCGGCCCGACGTAGACCGAACGGTCGGTCGAGTCCCAGTTCCGGATCTCGGTCCTCCGGACCCGCAGCGGGGCGAGGTCCTGCCCGACCGGGCCGGCGAGGAGCGAGAACGTCGTCGGGACGAACCTGTCGGTGGAGGTGACCGTGAGCCGGTGGTCGCCCGACGCCAGCGCCGGTTGGTCGCAGGGCTCGAGCCGGAGGGGGTCCCCGTCGATCACGTCCCCCAGGGTGCCGACCACCCGGGTCGGAACCGTCTGGTCGTCGAGGCGGATCTCGGGACCCAGGCCGCAGGCGGCGCCGGTGGCCGTCTCGCGGTCCGGTGAGTAGGTCAGCCGCTCCAGACCGTCGACCACCAGGTCGCCGACCCCGGCCGGCAGCACCTCGCCCGCGCCGGCCGGCATCGGGAAGGTGATCGTCACCTCGTCGGTCCGCAGCGGCGCGAAGAACCCGAGAGCGTCGCCCGACAGGTCCACCTCGCGGCGCACGCCGTCCGCCTCGATCACCGCTTTCGACGGAGTCCGCGACGGCGCCGACGCGGCCTTGATCTGGAGACGGGTGAGGGTGCGGGGGCTCCCCCACCGCAGGGTGAGCGACGGACTCGTCTCACCCCGCGCGGAGAGCCAGTCGGTCCAGGGATCACCGTCGAAGGCGAACTGTCCCGAGACCGACGGGTCGTCGGCCAGCACCGAGGAGGCCTCGACCGCGACCTGTCCACCGATGGGCCAGAGCAGCTGGGCGGTGGCCCGCGAGGAGCGAGCGACCACCGATCCGGCGAGGGTCCAGCGGCCGGCCGGACCGGTGCTGAAGGTTCGCACGAGGCCGGCCTCCTCCTCGCTCGGGCGGGCCTCGTCCGGCTCGCAGGACCGGCCGAGCTCCGCCGCCACCACGCACGCGCGGCGCTCGGGCTGGGCCCGGAACACGAAGTCGGTTCCGGCGCCGGCGCCCTCGGCCGGGACCTCCAGGCTGCGACCGAGTTCGAGGCCGGGGAACTCGATCTCCCGGATCGCGACCACGCCGTACTCGGGGTCGCCGAAGGTGGAGAGCACCGTCACCCGCACCCGGTCGACCGGTGCCCCGGAGAGCGGTACCCGCACCACCCCGGACGCCGGGTCGACCGCGTGCTCGCTCACCTGGTCGCCGGCGGCGACCCGGATCCGGCGTACCGGGACCCCGCTGAAGCCGTCGACGCCGACAGAGACGTCGAGGAAGCTCAACGGTTGCGGCTGCTTCAGGCGTACCTGCAGCCACTGCCCGCGGGGGTCCTCCAGGGGAGCGGAACGCCAGAAAGTGCCGGGAACGCCGTCGACGGCCGAGTACGGGCCGAGCTCGGGCCGGACCGCCCCGAGGGTGTCGGCGTACCCCGAGGAGGAGGACGCGGCGAGGGAACTGACCTCCGGGTAGACGGCGTGCACGCGCTCGATCCCGGCCACACCGGGGTAGTCGTGGGCCTTGCGGTCGTTCCGGTAGGACTCGGTACGCGTCATGATCTGGCTCTGCGAGTCCCGGAGCCGCCCGAACTGCCGTTCCCGGAGCCGGTAGCCGTCGGCGACGACCTCGGGGTCGTCGGCGCCCACCACGACCGGGGCGTCCGTGCGCAGGGATCCCGCCTCGAGCAGGGTGATCACGTCTTCGGGGCCCCCCGTGAGGCTGACCACGTCGCGCGCATCGACGGCCTCGACGAGCGGCACGTTGCGGCGTACGGCGAAGACGGTGATCGCCGCCTGGTCACCGAATCCAGTGGACCCGAAGCTCGCCACCTCCTCGAGCCCAGGGCTCTTCGCGATCGCCTGGTCGACCCGCGAGGGCGACGGGGCGCCGCTGGCGAGCAGGTCCAGGTCGCGCCGTACGACGACGAAGCCCACCCCGGAGCGCGCCAGCACGTCCGCGAGCGCCGGGGACCCCCGCCCGTCCTGCACCCGCTCCTCGAGCGAGTCCAGGAACCGGATCGTCGACCCGGGAACGAGCGGAACCTGGCTCCGGGTCACCCAGGGACTGCGCGCCAGCGGCTGGATCGGCTCGTCGATCGTCCAGCCCCAGGTCTGCTGGCCGAACCCCGAACCCGGCAGCACCAGGGAACGCCGCCCGTCGGCGTTCTCGGCGAGGTAGTCGGTCACCTGGTACCAGGCCTGCGGGACCTCGTCCCAGCCCGGCTTGCGCAGGTCGCGGTCGAAGAGCGGCTGGGCAGAGACGAGCAGCAGGCCGACGACCCCCAGCACGACGGCGGGGCCGGCGGTGCGGACCAGCCAGGGCCGCCAGGAGCTCGGGGCGCCTGCCCGGGCGAGCAGGAGCCCGGTCCCGTGGGCGAGACCCAGGGCGAGCGGGAGCCGGATGATCGGGTCCACCTTGTGGACGTTCCGCAGCGGTGCAAGCACCCCGTCGAGCAGTTCCCGGGTCACGCCGGAGAACGGGCTGGACAGCGGTGCCATGTGCGCGACGGTGAGCAGGACCAGGCCCAGCAGGACGGTCACCGCGAGCGGCAGTCGGGCCGGCATCGCGGGGTGGAACAGTCCGGCGAGGCTGAGCGCGCCGACAACCGCCGTGACCCCGATCAGGACCGGATCCGTGGCCAGCGCGAAGGCCCCGGGCCACCAGGGCTCCCCGCCGACGTTGATGAAGGCGAGCCAGTGGTCGGCGCCGCGGGTAGCGTTGACCCAGCCGAGCGGACGGGTGGTCGCGGTCGCGGTCTCGATGTAGTCGAGGAAGGGCGGGCTGTACCTGCCGAGCACGAGCAGCGGCAGCATCCACCAGGCGCACGCCACCGCCACCGCGCCGACCCACCAGGCCGCGAGCCGCCTGCCGAGAGCCGATCCGAGAGCGAACGCGAGGAGCAGTGCAGGCAGGGGAAGGGCTGCCAGGTTCTCGACCGCGTTGACCCCTCCCATGAAGAGCACCGCGACACCCGAGAGCAGAGCGCCAAGCCGGGGGGAGAGTCGCCCGCGCAGGGCCAGGACCAGCGGCAGCACGACCCACGGCAGCACCGCCGACGGCAGGACCTCGGCGGTGAGCACACCGCTGAGCCCGAGCAGCCGAGGTGACAACGCGTACGCGAGGCCGGCCACGATCGGCACCCACCCCGACGACGCGGGTGCCAGCGCCTGCATCAGCCGACGGGCACCGGCGTACGCCGCCACCAGGATCACGGCCGACCAGAGCCGCTGCACGACCCAGTCGGGCAGTCCGACGAGGTCCCCGGCGAGGAAGAACGTGCCCTGGGGGAAGAGATACCCGTAGGCCTGGTTCTGGAGCTCGCCGAAGGAGAGCTCCGGGTTCCACAGGTGCAGGGTCCGCTCCAGGAATGCCCCCGGACCTGCCGTGAGGTCGAACTTGGTGTCGAACGTGGTCCGCCCGGGTCGCTGGAGGAAGGTCAGCAGCACCATCGCCAGGATGATCAGCAGGTGGGCCCGACGGGTGCCGAGGGTCGCCGTGGACGATGACGTGCGTGCCCGGATCCAGGACACTAGAACCCCACCTTCACGCACCAGCCTTCGAGTAACCTGAACCCCGCGAGCATATCGTCCGAATTATCCCGAGAGGTCGTTTTCTATGCCCAGCGCCGACGCGTCGGACCCGACACCGGAGCACGACCACGAAGCTGACTTCGCAGCCGCCTGGGCGATCGCTGACACCATCCCGGGTTGGCTCAAGCCAGGTCAAGCACGCCTGCTCTTCGACCAGGCGCGTCGCCTCGGACCCGGCGCCCGGGTCCTCGAGATCGGCAGCCACCAGGGCCGCTCCACCGTCATCCTCGCGAAAGCCCTCGAACCGGGCAACGGGACGGTGATCTGCGTGGACCCCTTCGTCGAGGGCAAGCTCTTCGGCGGAACGCCGACCAGGACCAAGTTCGAGAAGCACGTCGCCGACGCGGGGGTCGCGACCCGCGTCGACCTGCGCGCGGACTACAGCACGGCGCTGCGGCCGACCTGGTCCGAGCCGTTCGACATGCTCTACATCGACGGCAAGCACGACTACTGGACCCTCTCCGACGACCTCCGCTGGGCCGAGCACCTGCCCCCGGACGGCGCGATCGTGATCCACGACTGCTTCTCCTCGATCGGCGTGACGCTGGGGATCCTGCGCCATGTCCTGCCGTCCCGCGACCTCCGGTACGCCGGACGCAGCGACTCCCAGGCGCTGTTCTTCAGGAGCGCGCCGCGCGGCCCCGACCGTCGACGGATCCTGGGCGAGCTGCCCTGGTGGCTGCGCAACGTGGTGGTCAAGGTGTTCCTCCGGCTACGGCTCCGCCCCGTGGCCCGGCTGCTCGGCCACGACTCGCCGTACGACCCCTACTGAGCCGCCCGCCTACAGCTGATCGGCGATCAGCGCCAGCAGCGCGTCGGTGTCCGCCGCGCTGAACTCCGTCGCCCGGGTCCGCAGGCTCAGCGTGGTCGATCCCGTGGTGCTCACCAGGCCGACGGCCAGTCCACGGGGCCCGCTCAGGGCCGGGAACATCGCGGCGTACTCGAGCGTGGGTCCTTCGACGACACCGAGGTTGCTCAGCTGCGCGGTCGTCCCCAGCCGTTGGCGCAGCAGCCGGGTCACCCGGGGGCCGATGCCGCCGACCGAGGTCTCGGGGAACTCCGGCTCCGGGGCCAGGTCGCCGAACGCGGTCCGCATCCGGTCGAGGTCCCAGGCCGGGTCGATCCGGAACCGCAGGTAGGCGGTCTGCCGGTCCGGCGCCAGCGAGCCGCTCGGCCGGCGGGACGCTCCGGTGACGAAGAGCGGGCGGCCGGCGGTGCCGCTGCCCGGCTGGTTCCAGGTCGCGAAGACAGTGGCGAGGGCGGCGCAGAGACCGACTGTGCCGGAGGTGCGCCGGGCCAGGGTCAGGACCCGGAGGTTCTCTCCGGAGCCGGAAGGCAGGACATGGCTGGCGAACCGCGGCGGCGGCCGCAGCAGCGCCTCGCTGACCCGGGCCAGGCTGGAGCCGAGGAACGAGTGCGGCGACGGCCGGTCCCCGATCCCCCGCGCGGCCGAGGAGAGCGCCCCGGTACTGACCCGGTCGGCGATCGCCACCAGGCCGAGCCCGTCGCAGGCTCCGTGGTGGGCCGCCACCAGGAGCCGCCGCCCGTCGGCGGAGAGGAGCAGCCGGACCAACGGCCCCGTCGCGGCGTACGGTGCGGCAGCCGCCTCCTGCCGACGGTCCTCCCACTCCTCCGGCCCGGCAAGGACCAGCGCGGGCTCGGGACCGAGGTGGGGGTGCTCCGCGACGAGCGAGGACGCTTCGGCCCGGACGGTCGCGGGGGTCAGGGGGACACCGAAACCCAGCTCGAGGCAGATGCCCCAGGTGGTGTCCGGGTCGCCGTACAGACCGACGACCTCACGGGCCCGGCGACCGGCCGCGTCCTGCTCGCGCACCGCGGCCCCCCTTCTCCTCGGCTCGCGGTGTCCGAGGATCCCCGGACACCGAGACCCTACTGAGCCACCGGGTCCGACGTCACGCTCGGTGCCCGCACTAGGCTCGCCCGGGTGAGCGGGAAGACGAGGAGCGTGCGCGGCCTGATCCGTGGCGGCGCGGGCATCGCGATCGCCATGGGGTTCATGAACGTCGCCACCTACGTCTTCACCATCTTCGCCGCCAACATCCTCGGCCCGCGGAACTACGGCGGCGTGGCGAGCCTGATGGGGCTGCTCCTCGTGGTGAACGTGCTGGCGCTCGGTCTCCAGGCCACTGGTGCCCGCCGCGTCGCGGCCGAACCGGAGCGGCGCGACGAGATCGAGGACGCCATCATGGCGGCCACCAACCGGTCGGCACTCGCCCTCGGGGCGATCTGTCTGGCGCTGACCCCGGTGATCAGCTGGGCGCTGTCCCTGGAGAACTGGGCCGCCGCCGCGATGATCGGCCTCAGCGCCGTTCCGCTCACGATCATGGGCGGCCAGGCGGGGATCCTTCAGGGCGAGGAACGCTGGGCGCCGCTCTCGGCCGTCTACCTCGGGATGGGCCTGGGCCGGATCGCCTTCGGAGCGGCCCTGCTGCCGTTCCTCTCCAACACCTTCGGCGCCATGCTGGCGGTGGCGCTCGGGGCCTGGGTACCCGCCATCATCGGAGCCTTCGCGCTCGGCCGGATCGGCGCCGGTCCCCGGGCCGGAGCGATCCGGACGACCGCCACCCGGATCCTGCGCGAGGTGGTGAGCAACTCCTACGCGCTGCTGGCGTTCTTCGCACTCAGCAACCTCGACGTGGTGATCGCCCGCGTGCGGTTGGACGAGCAGGAAGCCGGCCTGTACGCCGGCGGCCTGATCCTGACCAAGGCCGTCCTGTTCCTGCCCCAGTTCGTGGTCGTGATCGCTTTCCCGTCGATGGCATCGGCAGCCTCCACCCACCGGATGTACCTCCGGGTGCTGGCCGTCGTGGGCACCATCGGCGCGGTCGCCACCCTGGGAGCCGCCGTCGTGCGCGAGTACGCCGTCCTGTTCATCGGCGGCGAGGCCTACCGGGAGGTCGAGCCGAACATCTGGCTCTTCGCCACCGTCGGCACCCTGCTGGCCCTGGTCCAACTGATGGTCTACGAGGTGGTGGCCCGCCAGCACCGGGCGTCGGTGGCCGTCATCTGGGTCGGGCTGGCTGCGGTCGCCGTCGTAGGCATCGTCGTCGACACCGGGCCGGCCCTGATCCGTGGCGTCGCGCTGGTCGATCTCGGTGTCCTGGTCGCCCTGGTGCTGACCGCGATGCTCCACCCCGCACTGCGCCGAGACAAGGAGACCGGGGCCGAGCAGGTCTGAGCGTCACTCCCCCGCTGGGTCCACCGGAGGGCGGGGCTTGCGGCGTTTGGACCAGGCGATCGCCGGCTTCTCCACCCAGGCGAACGTCGCGGCGCCCAACGGGATGCTGACCGCGAAGATGAACATCATCCAGAGCAAGAAGCCACCGAAACCGGTGCGCGCTGAGAAGTCGTCCTCGAGCAGCACGATCACCGGCAGGTGCCACAGGTAGATGCCGTACGACCAGCGTCCGACGGCGGTCATGAATCGGGTGGCCATGAAGCGCACCAGCACCGACGCCGGACTGCTCAGCACACAGGCGAGCAGCAGCAGCACCGCGACCGCGGCCGAGCTGGCGAACCGGATCTGCCGCTCCCAGAACTCCGCCGGGACGTACTCGACCGGACCGCCGAGCGGAGAGGTGCCGATCGCGGCGAGCAGGACCACCAGGGCGACGGCCAGCCAGGTGCGCGAGAACCAGCGGCGGACCCGGGAGAGGTCGACCACCCCGGCCTGCTCCCCCTCCAGGAAGTGCGACACAGCGGCGCCTGCGGCGAAGCAGACCAGGAAGCCGGGCAACCAGAAGTTCCAGGTGAACTTCTCGCTGAGCTCGTCGGCGGTGAGGTTGACCCAGGCCCGCCACCCGGCCGTCACCGGCAACGAGAGCGCCAGCAGCCCGGCCACCACCCAGAACGCCCGGCGTCCGTCGCGGAACCGGCGCGCGACCAGGCCGGCGAAGAGCCCGAGGAACGGCAGGGCGACGTACCAGCTCAGCTCGGTGCCGAGGCTCCAGGTCTGCTCGAGTCCGGGCCGCAGCCCGTCGCCTGCGAGGGTGCCGGTGAGGGTGAGCGCACGGAGCCATCCGTCCCAACCGTTCGGCTGCGATGCCGGGAGCATGACGGCGAAGACGAGCATGACGACCAGGTACGCCGGAAAGATCCGGAGCAACCGCCGGCGCGTGAAGGTGCCGAGCCTGGGGGTGTCGCCCACCGACAAAGCCCAGCGCGACCAGGGGCGGTACAGCAGGAAGCCCGAGAGCACGAAGAGGCTGACCGGGCCGTACCCGTGGATGCCGAACTCCGGGAAGTCGGTCCGTCCCGAGGCGTGCACGGCCACCACGACCAGCGCCGCGAACCCTCGCAGTCCGGTGAGCGAGTCGACCTGGACGGTCCCGCCGGTGCGGTCGGGAGGAGTGCCCTCCACCTCGATCGCCGAACTCGCCGCCACCCGCTCATTCTGGCACGGCATTTTGTCCGTTTCCGCAGAATCTGGCGAACCGGTACCTACGCCCGGAAGCTAGTGGGCCGCCTCGTGCCAGCTCCGCCCGGTGCCGACCGAGACGTCCAGCGGCACCGTGAGGTCGGCCGCGGCGGCCATCTGCTCGCGGACCAGGACCTCGAGGGTCTCCCGCTCGCCCGCTGCCACCTCGAAGACCAGCTCATCGTGGACTTGGAGCAGCATCCGAGACCGGAGACCCGTCTGCGCGAGGGCCCGGTCGACGTTGAGCATCGCCACCTTGATGATGTCGGCCGCCGAACCCTGGATCGGCGCGTTCAGCGCCATCCGCTCGGCCGTCTCACGCCGCTGGCGGTTGTCACTGGTGAGGTCCGGGAGGTACCGGCGACGGCCCATCAGGGTCTCGGTGAAGCCGGTCCCCCGGGCCTCGTCGACGACGCCGGCCAGATAGTCCCGGATGCCACCGAAGGTCTCGAAGTACTCGTCCATCAGCCCCTTGGCCTCGCCGGTGTCGATCTTGAGCTGCTGGGAGAGCCCGAAGGCGGAGAGTCCGTAGGCGAGGCCGTAGTTCATCGCCTTGATCTTGGCGCGCATCTCGGTGCCGACCTCGGAGGGCTCCACGCCGAAGACCCGCGCCGCGGTGACCTGGTGGAAGTCACGGCCGGAGTTGAACGCCTCGATCAGGCCGGCGTCCTCGGAGAGGTGCGCCATGATCCGCATCTCGATCTGGCTGTAGTCGGCCGTCAGCAGCTCCTCCCAGCCGGGACCGACGACGAAGGCCTGGCGGATGCGGCGGCCCTCCTCGGTCCGGACCGGGATGTTCTGCAGGTTCGGGTCGGTGCTGGACAGCCGCCCGGTCGCCGCGATCAGCTGGTTGAAAGTGGTGTGGATCCGGCCGTCCTCAGCGACCGTCTTGAGCAGCCCCTCGACAGTCTGACGGAGCCGGGTGACGTCCCGGTGCCGGAGCAGGTGCGCCAGGAACGGGTGCTCGGTCTTCTCGTAGAGACCCTGGAGCGCGTCCGCGTCGGTGGTGTAGCCGGTCTTGGTCCGCTTGGTCTTCGGCATGTCGAGCTCGTCGAAGAGCACCACTTGGAGCTGCTTGGGAGAGCCCAGGTTGATCTCCTTGCCGATCACTTCGTAGGCGTCGGCGGCGGCGGCCCGGACGGCGTCGCCGAACTCCGCCTCGAACCCGGTGAGCAGGTCGTGGTCGACCGCGATGCCGACCTGCTCCATCCCGACGAGCACGTCGACCAGCGGGAGCTCGATATCGGCGAGGAGCCGGGTGCCGCCGCGGTCGGCCAGCTCGGACTGCAGGGTGACGGCGAGGTCGAGCACGGCACGCGCGTGCAGCATCGCCAACTCCGCGACCTCGTCGCCGGTCTCGAAGAGCAAGCCCTGGTCGTCGCCGCTCTCCTGCTTCAGCTCCCGCTTGAGGTGTCGCAGGGTGAGGTCGGCCAGCGCGTACGAGCGCTGGTCGGGAGCCACCAGGTAGGCCATCATCGCGGTGTCGGTGGCCAGCCCCCGGACCTGCCACCCGTGGGCACCGAGCGCGAGCAACGGACCGTTCGCGTCGTGGATGATCTTCGGTCGATCGGGGTCGGCCAACCAGGCAGCCAGGGAAGCGTCGTCGTCCGGCTCCAGGCCCGGGACGTCGACGTACGCGGCTCGTCCGTCGGCCTGGGCGAAAGCGAGGCCGTCGACCCGGCCCGTGCCCGAACCCCACGAACCGCGGACGTAGAACCCGACCGGGCCGACACCGAGGTCGGCGAGGAAAGCTCCGAGGTCCCCGGGCGCGACGGTCTCACCGGCCAGGTCGAAGCCGGCCTCGATCTCCGGCTCGTCCGCCGGCGCGAGGGTGTCGAGGATGCGGGTGCGCAGCTCGCCGCGGAACTCCAGCTCGTCGAGCAGCGCGAGCGCGGCTTGTCGGTCCCACTCGACGCGGCCGAGGTCCTTCGGGGCGACCTCGAGCGGGAGATCGGTGACCAGCCGGTTGAGCCGCCGGTTGCGGATGACGTCGTCGAGGTGCGCACGGAGGTTCTCGCCCGCCTTGCCCCCCACCTCGTCGGCGCGGTTGATCACGTTCTCCAGGCCGTCGTAGGTCGCGATCCACTTGGCCGCTGTCTTCGGGCCGACGCCGGGGATGCCCGGCAGGTTGTCGGAGTCCTCCCCGACCAGAGCAGCGAGCTCCGGGTACCGGTGCGGTGGGACGCTGTACTTCGCCTCGACCGCCGCCGGCGTCATCCGAGCGAGCTCGGAGACGCCGCGCATCGGGTAGAGCACCGTCGACGTCTCGGTGACGAGCTGGAGTGAGTCCCGGTCGCCGGTGAGGATCAGCACCTCGAAACCTTCGGCGAGCGCCTGCGTGCTCAGCGTCGCGATGATGTCGTCGGCCTCGTAGCCCTCGTAGGTCAGGTGCTGGACCCGGAAGGTGTCGAGCAGCTGCTGGAGCAGCGAGAGCTGACTGCTGAACTCGTCCGGCGTCTTGTTGCGCTTGGCCTTGTACTCCGGGTACTCGGCGAGGCGGAAGGTCTGGCGGGACTTGTCGAAGGCGACCGCGATGTGGGTCGGCTGCTCGTCGCGGAGAACGTTGACGAGCATCGAGGTGAACCCGTAGACCGCGTTGGTGTGCTGCCCGGTGACGGTCGAGAAGTTCTCGACGGGCAGGGCGAAGAACGCGCGGTACGCCAGCGAGTGGCCGTCGAGCAGGAGGAGACGGGGACGGTCCGGGGACGCGGAATCGGGCACGTGCCGACCCTAATGGGTCGCCCCGACATCGTCAGCCTCGAGCAACCCGGGCAGGATGAGCCCATGAGCACGGAGAACGAGATCGCCGACTTCCTCGCTGCGATGCCGCACGGGATGGGCGCCCTGAACGACAAGATGGGCATCGAGATCCTCGAGCTCTCCGCGGAGCGCGTCGTCGCGACGATGCCCGTGGAGGGGAACACCCAGCCCTACGGGCTGCTGCACGGCGGCGCCTCCGTCGTCCTGGCCGAGACCCTCGGGTCGATCGGCTCCGGGCTGCACGCGGGACCCCTCGGCAAGATCCCGGTCGGGGTGGACATCAACGCCACCCACCACCGCTCCGCGACCAGCGGGACCGTCACCGGGGTGGCGACGGCGATCCACCTGGGGCGCACCTCGGCCGCCTACGAGATCGTGATCTCCGACGAGCGGGGCAAGCGGGTCTGCACCTCGCGGATCACCTGCGCGCTGATCACGCCGCCCAGCGCCTGAGCACCGAGCAGGTCAGTCCTCGGTTTCCCGGCCCAGGGCGCGGCGCTTGATCGAACGGCGCTGCGCCAGCACCCGGCCCCGGTTGCTGCGGGCCTCGTGCGGCCGTAGCGCCTCGGGGGTCAGCTTGCGGCGCAGGACGGCCGTACTCGCGACCCGCACCGACGCCACGGTGGCCAGGCCAAGCCTGGCGAGGAAGCGGTTGGTGTCCCGGGAGTTGCTGGAGGTGATCGCGGTGACGCTGGTGACGTCCTTCTCCTCCGCCCAGGTCACCGCGACGTCGAGCATCGCCCGGGCGAAACCGTGCTTCCGGTGAGCCGGGGAGACCAGGAGGTACGACGTGTGGACCGCGTCCTCCGCGTGCAGCGGGGACAGCGACCCGCGCTTCATGTCGATCGCCGCGACCAGATCGCCCTCGTAGTACCCGACCACGATCCGCTCGTCCGGGTCGGCGGCGATCTGGGCCAGCGAGGCAGCCGCCTCCTCGACCGGCCGCGGGGTCGGGGACTCGATCCCGCGAGTGCCCACCTCCGACCAGAGCCGCAGCAGCGCCACGGCGTCCTCGGGGCGAGCGTCTCTGATTTCCAGCGAGTGACGCGACATCCATGCCTCCTCGGCGCCGGGGTGACTCGAGCGGTGCAACAGGTGCCACACTACGGTCCGGCGTCGTCACCAATCTAGGGGGCTGAGGTGTTCATCGGAATTGGCACGGTGGTCAACGCCGTCGCCGTCCTCCTGGGCAGCACGCTGGGGGTGCTGATCGGCCACCGGCTGCCCCTGCGCACCCGCACCGTGGTGACTGACGCCCTCGGCCTGGTCACTCTGCTGATCGCCGCCTCGTCGGCGATCGCCGTCACCGATGCGAACCTCTCCGACGCCGTGGGCGACTCAGCGCCGATGCTGATCGTGCTCGGCGCACTGCTCCTGGGCGCGATCCTCGGGTCGCTGGCACGGATCGAGGACCGACTCGAGGGGCTTGGCGACACCCTGCAGCGCCGTTTCACCCGTCGCTCAACCGGGTCCGCCGCTGAGGAGCACGCCGCCCGGGACCGGTTCGTGGTCGGCTTCATGACCGCCTCGCTGGTGTTCTGCGTCGGGCCGCTGACGATCCTGGGCTCGGTGACCGAGGGGATCGGCGAAGGCCCCGACCAGCTCCTGCTCAAGTCCGCGCTCGACGGCTTCGCTTCGATTGCGTTCGCCGCGGCGTTCGGCTGGGGCGTAGCGGCCAGCGTGTTGACGCTGGTGGTGGTCCAGGGTTCGTTGACCGCTCTCGGTGCGGCCCTGGGCGACATCCTGCCTGACGCGCATCTGGCAGCGCTGACGGCCACCGGAGGACTGCTCCTGGTCGGCGTCGCGCTGCGCCTCCTGGAGATCAAGCAGCTCAAGGTCGGCGACCTGCTGCCTGCGCTGCTGATCGCGCCGCTGCTGGTCGAGTTGGTGATCCAGCTCCGCTGAGGTTTCGACAGGCTCAACCGACGCTGGTTGAGCTTGTCGGAACCCGCTGGTTGAGCTTGTCGAAACCCGTTCTAGACGTCGCCGCCGAGATACGCGGCCTTCACAGAATCGTCACCCGCGAGCTCCGCACCGGTCCCGGAGCGGACGATCTCACCCGTCTCCAGGACGTGCGCCGTGCCGGCACGCTTGAGCGCCTGGGCGGCGTTCTGCTCCACGAGCAGCACCGTGGTTCCTTGCGCGTTGATCTCGGTCATGATCGAGAAGATCTGCTGGATCAGCTTGGGCGCCAGCCCCATCGACGGCTCGTCGAGCAGGAGCAGCTTGGGTCGGGCCATCAGCGCCCGGCCGATCGCGAGCATCTGCTGCTCGCCCCCGGACATGCTGCCGGCTGCCTGCTTCTCGCGCTCCTTGAGTCGCGGGAACAGCTCGTAGACCCGGTCGAGGTCCGCTGTGTACGCCGGGGTCTTCCGGTCGGTGCGGGTGTAGGCGCCCATGTCGAGGTTCTCGCGCACGGTCATGCCCGGGAAACAACCCCGCCCCTCGGGCGCCTGGCTGATCCCGCGTTTGACCCGCTCGTACGGCGGCATGTGGGTGATGTCCTCACCCTCGAACCGGATCGCCCCGGCACGTACCTTGCGCAGCCCGGACACGGTCTTCAGGGTGGTGGTCTTGCCGGCCCCGTTGGCGCCGATCAGCGCGACGAGCGCGCCCTCCTCCACCCCGAACGTGATGTCGCGGATCGCCTCGATATGGCCGTAGTTGACGCACAGGCCGTCGACCTCAAGAAGCATCTTCTTCGTCCACTCCCAGGTAGGCGGCGATCACGGCCGGGTTGTCGCGGATCTCGGCGGGAACGCCCTCGGCGATCTTCTGGCCGAACTCGAGCACCACGATCCGGTCGGTCACGCCCATCACCAGCCGCATGTCGTGCTCGATCAGCAGTACCGTGTAGCCCTGGTCGCGGATCCGACGGATCAGCTCCATCAGCTTCTGCTTCTCGGCCGGGTTGAACCCGCCCGCCGGCTCGTCCAGGCACAGCAGCGACGGTTTGGTGGCCATCGCGCGAGCGATCTCGAGGCGCCGCTGGTCTCCGTAGGAGAGGTTGACCGCGAGTTCGTTCGCCTTGCCGTCCAGCCCCATGAAGGTGAGCAGCTCCATCGCTCGGTCGTGCCCGTCGGACTCCTCGCGCCGGTGCCGGGGCAACCGGAGCAGGGCAGAGGCGAGACCACTCTTGTGCTGGGCATCGGTCCCGACCAGGACGTTCTCCAGAGCGGTCATGGACTTGAAGAGCCGGATGTTCTGGAACGTGCGGGCGATACCGAGCTGCGTGATCTTGTGCCGCTTCATCCCGGTCAGGCGGTGCCCCCGGAACCGGACCTCGCCGCTGGTCGGCCGATAGACCCCGGTCGTGACGTTGAAGCAGGTCGTCTTCCCGGCACCGTTGGGCCCGATCAGGCCGAGGATCTCGCCTTCGCGGATCTCGAAGCTCACATTGTCCAGTGCTACCAGGCCACCGAACTTCAGGGTGACGTTGTCGACGACCAGGACGGGTTCTTTCTGGGTTTCGTCCATCAGACCTCGGCCCCCTCTCCCTCGAGCTCCTCGATCTCCGCCTTCGCCTTCTTCGCTCGCAGGGTACGACGCGGGGGCAGCAACCCCTCGGGACGGAAAGTCGCCAGCACCATCAGTGCGATGCCGAAGGCGACGAACCGGAAGTCCTCTGCGAAACGGAACCGCTCGGGGAGGTAGACGACCAGCGCGGCACCCAGGATCACTCCCCAGCGATTGCCCTGCCCTCCGATCACGACCGCGGCGAGGAACAGCATCGACAGAAGAATATCGAAGGAGTCCGGACTGATGTAGGTCTGCCGGGTGGCGAACAGCGCCCCGGACATGCCACCGAAAGCGGCGCCCATCGCGAACGCGAGCACCTTGAACTTGAACGTGGGTACGCCCATCAACTCGGCGGCGTCCTCGTCTTCCCGGGTGGCCTCCCAGGAACGTCCGACGCGGCTGTTCTTGATCAGGATGTCCGCGAAGACCAGCAGGATCACCAGGCTCAGGGCAAGCCAGTAGAACGGGATCGGGTCGAGCACCCCGAACTGGAGGACCGGGGTCTGCTTGTCGAGGTTGATCAGCGGAACGCCGTTCTCCCAGATCAGGTGCGGCACCTCGAACAACGGGCCCGCAGGCTTCTCGGGGAAGCTCGGCGGCGCCTTGATACCCGGGATCCCGCCGGCGGAGCCGAGCCAGTCGGTGTTGACCACCGTGATCCGGATGATCTCACCGAAGCCGAGCGTCACGATCGCGAGGTAGTCCCCGCGCACCCTCAGTGTCGGGACTCCCAGAATGATCCCGGAGAGGACCGCGACCAGCACCGCGATCGGCAGCACGACCGGCCAGGACAGGTCGGCGTGCAGGGTGGTCAGGACGCCGACGGTGTACGCCCCCACGGCGTAGAACCCGACGTAGCCCAGGTCCAGCAGCCCGGCGTACCCGACCACGATGTTCAGACCCAGCGCGGCCAGCACATAGGTGGCGACGGTGAACATCACCGCACCGAAGTCCGTGTCGGGTGTCGTGAGCAGCGGGATGTTGAGCAACGGCAGCGCGTAGAAGAACAGCGCGATGAAGACCATCAGCGCGATCTGTCCCCAGCGGGGCAGCGATGCCAGCGTCGGCGCCTTCGGGATCTTGAGGGCGGGGCTCATGCTTTCGACCTCCCCATGGACTCACCGAGCAGCCCGCTCGGGCGGAAGAGCAGCACGAGGACGAGCAGGAGGAAGGCGACGACGTCCTTCCAGGCGTTGCCGAAGTACGCAGCCCCGAAGTTCTCCGCGACACCGAGCACGAGGCCGCCGAGCAGCGCCCCCCGCAGGTTGCCGATGCCGCCCAGCACCGCGGCGGTGAACGCCTTCACGCCGAGGAGAAAGCCGCCGTTGAACTTGATGAAGCCGATCTTGCTCATGTAGAGGAGCGCCGCTGCGCCGGCCAGGAGGCCGCCGATCAGGAAGGTCAACTGAACGACGCGGGTCGAGTTGACCCCCATCAGTGCAGCCGCCTCCGGGTCCTGGGCGACAGCGCGGATGCCGCGGCCGAGTCGGGACCGGCGGACGAACTGGTCGACCAGCACCATCATCGCGATGGCGGCGACGATCACGACGACGTCGATCAACCGCACGTCGTAGCCGAAGAGCTCGAAAAGTCTCTTGTTACGGACCACATCGGGCATGACGGTGGCGTCGCGGGGTTTGTCGACGTAGCGGGCCAAGTTGTCCCGGAGGCCGAACCAGCCGGTGATCTTGTCGCGCAGCCCCATGATCTCGGCCAGCGCGAATGAGGCACCGATCGCCGAGATCAGGGCCAGCAATCTGGGCGAATTTCGTTTGAGCAGCGGTCTGTATGCCACGCGTTCCAGGAGCAGCGCGATTCCCGCCGAGACCGCCATCGCCACCACCAGAGCGGCCAGGAGCATGCCGATCGATGCCGCGAGCGACGTGGTGCCGTTGCCTCCGAGCGCCATCACGGTCCAGGTCGCCGCGAAGGCGCCGAACATGAAGACCTCGGAGTGAGCGAAGTTGATCAGCTGGAGAACGCCGTACACCATCGTGTAGCCCAGCGCGATCAGTGCGTAGATCGCGCCAGCGGACAGACCGGTGATGATCACGGCCGTGACGTTCTCGATGTTGAAGTCGAAACCGCTCACCAGAAGTGTGCTCCCTTGTCGTACAAGAGGAGACGCTGCGGCTGGCGACACACCAGCCGCAGCGTCTCAATGGTGTCGATCAGTTGAGCTGGCTGATCGGGACGATCTTGCCGCCCTCGACCTTGTAGCCCCAGATCGGGATCTCTTCGACCTCACCCGTGTCGGTGAAGCTGATGCGCTTGGTGATGCCGTCCGCGTCGTACGCCTTCACGAACTCGAGCATCTTGTCCCGCTCGCTGATACCCGATTCGATACCGGCGAGGAAGATGTTCGCGGCGTCGTACGCCTCGGGGCTGTAGGTGCCCGGCGCCACGTCGAACTTGGCGACGTACGCATCGTTGAACGCCTCGAGGTTCTCACCAGGAACGCACGGGCAGGTGATCAGAGTGCCCTCGGCTGCGTCGGCGCCCGCGAGCTTGATGAACTCGGGGTCCTTCACACCGTCGGCAGTCACCACGACGCCTTCGTAGCCGGCGGCCCGGAGCTGCTTCACGAACGGACCACCCTCGGGGTAGTAGCCGCTGAAGAACACCGACTTCGGGTTCTTGGCCTGGATCGAGTTGATCACACCGGAGAAGTCCGTCTCGCCGGTCTTGACCGACTCGCGTCCGACGACGCCGTCGCCCATGTCGCCCCGCACCGTCTCGGACAGACCCTTGCCGTAGGGCGAGTCGTCCTCGACGACGAAGACCTCGTCGATGTCGGCGACCTCCTTGAGCAGGGTGGTCACCTCCGGACCCTGGGAGGCGTCGTTGCCGAGCACGCGGTGGAAGACCTTCCAGCCCTGCTCGGACAGGCTGGGTCGGGTCGCGGAAGCGGAGATGAGCGGCAGGCCGGCCTCATCGAAGATGGGGTCGGCTGCCTCGGACTCACCGGAGAAGAGGGGACCGACCACGCCGACGACCTTGGCGTCCGCGATCACGTTCGTAGCCAGACCGGTCGCCTGCTTCGGGTCGGACTGCGAGTCGACCTTGTCCAGGGTGACTGTGCAGTCCGGGTTCTCCTTGTTGTACTCCTCGACCGCGAGCTCGGCGCCGTTGGCAGCGTTGATGCCGAGAGCTGCGGCCGGACCGGTGAGGGCGCCGAAGTAGGTGAGCTTCAGGCCGCAGGCGGCAGTGGCGTTACTGTCGCCGCTGCTGTCGTCGTCGCCGCCCGAGGTGCCACAGGCGCTCAGAGTCAGGGCGAAGACACCGGCCAGTGCGGCGGTCCCTCGCAGGAACTTCTTGGAACGGATCATGTTTCCTCCGCGTTCGGGGTGGAGCCGACCGGGCATGACACACCTCGACCGGCGGTTTTGGGGGACGCTAGCACCGCAGAATCGGTCACGGGGGCGTCTACTCCCTCAGTTCCGGACCGTTGCAAAGTTGTGACGAAACGGGATCGGCCCCCGCTCCGCAGCAGTCCGGGCGGTCTGGTCAGGCAGGCGGCTCGACGCCGTGCTCCACGACGCCGTCGGCGACCTCGCGCATCGAGAGGCGCAGATCCATCGCGGTCTTCTGGATCCACCGGAACGCGTCGGGCTCGCTGAGTCCAAGCTTCACCTGGAGCACACCCTTGGCCTTCTCCACGACCTTCCGGGTCTCGAGCCGGTCGTGGAGGTCTGCCACCTCGGCCTCGAGCTGCTGGAGCTCGGCGAACCGGCTCACTGCCATCTCGATCGCCGGGAGCAGGTCGGACTTGCCGAACGGCTTCACCACGTAGGCCATCGCCCCGGCGTCCCGGGCCCGCTCGACCAGGTCCCGCTGGCTGAAAGCGGTCAGCATCACGACCGGGGCGATCCGCTGGGCGGCGATCCGCTCGGCAGCGGCGATCCCGTCCAGGCGGGGCATCTTCACGTCCAGGATGACCAGGTCGGGGCGGAGCTCCTCGGTGCGCGCGACCGCCTGCTCGCCGTCCTCGACGGCCGCGACGACGTCGTACCCCTCCTCGGCCAGCATCTCGGCCAGGTCGAGGCGGATCAGCGCCTCGTCCTCGGCGATGACGACGCGACGGGGCGGGATGGAGGAGCTCTCGGTCACCGGCACAGGCTACCGACTACGACGCGGAGCACGGTGTCCGGTAGCGTTCGTGCCTGCTGCCGCCCCGGTATCCCAACGGCAGAGGACGCGGTTTCAAACACCGTTCAGTGTGGGTTCGAATCCCACCCGGGGCACCACAATGTCGGTCCGCCCATCGACACTTTCGCCCATGTATGACGCTGACTTCCGCCGACGCGCACTGAGTCAGGCGCCGAGGCCCCGGTAGGCAGGAGCCACCTCGTTGATCGCGTCACCCATCCGGTGGATGCGCAGCGCGTTGGTCGACCCCGGGATGCCCGGAGGGCTGCCCGCGATGATCACCACGATGTCCCCCTCCGCCACACGGCCGGCGGCGAGCAGCTGGTCGTCGACCTGACGGACCATCTGGTCGGTGTGCTCGACCTCGACGGTCTTGAAGGTCTCGACGCCCCAGGTCATCGAGAGCTGGGAGCGCACGGTCGCCTCCGGGGTGAAGGCCAGCACCGGGATGTGGCCCCGGTAGCGAGCCAGTCGTCGCGCCGAGTCACCGGACTGGGTGAAGGCGACCAGGTACTTCGCTCCGACCCGTTCGGCCACCTCCACGGCTGCCTTGGCGATCACCCCGCCGCGGGTCTTGGGCTGCCAGTCGACGGCAGCCATCCGCGGGAGCTCGTGGTCCTCGGTGGACGCGATGATCCGGGCCATCGTGCGCACGGTCTCGATCGGGTACTCCCCCACGCTGGTCTCGCCGGAGAGCATCACCGCGTCGGCGCCGTCGAGGATCGCGTTGGCGACGTCGGAGGCCTCGGCCCGGGTCGGGGTCGGGCTGGAGATCATCGACTCGAGCATCTGGGTCGCGACGATCACCGGCTTCGCGTTGCGACGGGCCTTGGCCACGACGCGCTTCTGGAGGAACGGCACGTCCTCCAGCGGGCACTCCACGCCGAGGTCACCGCGCGCGACCATGAAGCCGTCGAAGGCCTTGATCACCTCGTCGAGGTTGTCGATGGCCTGCGGCTTCTCGATCTTGGCGATGACCGGCAGCATCACGCCCTCTTCGCGCATGACACGGCGTACGTCCTCGACGTCCTTGGCGGACCGCACGAAGGAGAGAGCGACGAAGTCGACCGTGAGGTGCAGCGCCCAGCGCAGGTCCTCGACGTCCTTCTCCGACAGCGCCGGGACGCTGACCGGCACTCCGGGCAGGTTGATCCCCTTGTGGTCGCTGATCCGACCGCCGACCTCGACGCGAGTGTGCACCTCGGTGCCCTCGACCTCGGTCACCCGGAGCCGGACCTTGCCGTCGTCGATCAGGATCTGGTCGCCCTCGTGGACGTCGCCGGGAAGTCCTTCGTACGTCGTCCCGGCGATCTCGTTGTCGCCGGAGACCTCGCGGGTCGTGATCGTGAACGACTGGCCGGGCTGCAGCCGTACGCCGCCGTCGCGGAACCAGCCCAGCCGGATCTTCGGGCCCTGGAGGTCGGCGAAGATGCCGACGCCGTGACCGCTCTCGTCAGAGGCCTCCCGAACCATCCGGTACACGGCCTCGTGCTCGGCGTGGGTGCCGTGGCTGAGGTTGAGCCGGGCGACGTCCATGCCTGCGTCCACGAGGGCCCGGATGCTCTCCTTGGTGGAGACGGCCGGGCCGAGCGTGCAGACGATCTTTGCTCTACGCACGTCGCGAGCCTACCGAGCGTCCGACGAGCGCAGCGAGTCGAGACCGAGTGGGCGAAGCGACGTTGACGAGCGCAGCGAGGATCACGTCGCGAGCCTATCGCTCACGGCCTTGAACGATCCAACCCACGTCTTCGACCCGGAGTGAAATCGGCGTGAACGCCGGGTCAGGCGGTGACGGGGCGTTCGGTCGGGGGGATCGGCGCCGGCAGGGTGGTCGACCCGGTGAGGTACGTGTCCACCGCAGCGGCAGCGGCCCGCCCCTCGGCGATCGCCCACACGATCAGCGACTGTCCGCGACCGGCGTCGCCGGCGACGAAGACGCCGTCGACCGAGGACGCGTACGCGTTGTCCCGGACGACGTTGCCACGCTCGTCGAGGTCGACACCGAGCTGCTCGACGACGCCCGCGCGCTCGGGGCCGACGAAGCCCATCGCCAGCAGGACCAGGTCCGCCGGGATCTCCCGCTCGGTGCCGGCGACCGGCTCGAACGACCCGTCGACCTCGACCAGGCGCAGGGCCCGGACGTCGCCGTCCTCGTTGCCGAGGAACTCCCTCGTCGAGACCGCGTAGACGCGCTCACCCGCCTCCTCGTGCGCCGAGGAGACGCGGAAGGTCATCGGGTACGTCGGCCACGGCTGGCTTCCCGGCCGGTCCTCGCCCGGACGCGGCATGATCTCCAGCTGGGTGATCGAGGCGGCGCCCTGACGGGTCGACGTACCGAGGCAGTCGGCTCCGGTGTCACCGCCGCCGATGATGACGACGTGCTTGTCGGTCGCGAGGATCTGGTCCTCGACCGTCTCCCCCAGGGCGACCCGGTTGGCCTGCGGCAGGAACTCCATCGCCTGGTGGATGCCACCGAACTCGCGGCCGGGGACCGGCAGGTCACGGGCGATCGTGGAGCCGGTGGCCAGGACGACCGCGTCGTACCGCTCGCGCAGGGCCTCGCCGGTCAGCTCACCGCCGACGTCGACGCCCGGACGGAAGACGGTGCCCTCGCGCTTCATCTGCTCCAGGCGCCGGTCGAGGACCTTCTTCTCCATCTTGAACTCGGGGATGCCGTAGCGCAGGAGGCCGCCGATCTTGTCGGCGCGCTCGTAGACGGCGACGGTGTGACCGGCACGGGTCAGCTGCTGGGCCACCGCCAGGCCGGCCGGGCCGGAACCGACGACAGCCACTGTCTTGCCGGAGAGCCACTCGGGCGGCTGCGGCCGCACGTTGTGCGACTCGAAGGCACGCTCGATGATCGAGACCTCGACGTTCTTGATCGTCACCGGGTCCTGGTTGATGCCCAGGACGCAGGCGGTCTCGCACGGCGCGGGACAGAGCCGGCCGGTGAACTCGGGGAAGTTGTTCGTCGCGTGCAGGCGCTCGATCGCGGCGTCCCAGTCGTCGCGGTACACCAGGTCGTTCCACTCCGGGATGATGTTCCCCAGCGGGCAGCCCTGGTGGCAGAACGGGATGCCGCAGTCCATGCAGCGCGAGGCCTGGGTCCGGATGATCGGCAGCAGCGCGCGGCCGGGCCCCCCGGGGTAGACCTCGTTCCAGTCG
>JBKJIR010000039.1:0-12728 GCA_046598495.1 Marmoricola sp.
GGCCGCCGGGATCGGGCCCCTGATCGTGCTCGACGTGAAGCTCAACCGTCGCCAGGACGGTTCAACCCTGTCCGAGGCGACCAGGTACATCTACCGGACCGAGACCAGCGCCCTCGGACGCTGCGCGTTCGTCGCGTCCTGGGCCGCGCTCACCACGTGGTTCGTGCCCCACGTCCTGAAGCGGTCACCTTCACCTTGATCTACTGAACCCGACCACTTACGCCCCGTCACCCTCCAAGGGTGGCGGGGCGTCTTTGGCGTACCTTGCACGAACACGCCAAGGCGGGCGGCACGTCATCCCCGGCGAAGTGAACCCGCGTCGGCGGCCTGAGTGATCTGGTCTATCGCAGCACGAAGATCAGGCAACGCGCCGACAGGCAGTCCAATGCTGTAACGCACGTCGATGCTTGCTTGGTGCAGACGCTCGTACGAACGGGTGATCGCCGGGTAGAGCAACGTGACCATCTCGTTGATACCCCAGCTGCGCTCCGGCCCACCCTTGCGGCCGTGATGACGGCTGGTGTGCCGGTCGTCGCCGAGGATGTCGAAATGGATCGCGTGCAACTTCGCCGGGTCGTCGAAGATCGGATCGGAGAGGAGTGCCGCCTTCACCAGGTGGTAAGCGGCGTAGAAGAGCGCAACAGCCGCCCACTCGTCCCCAGCATCCTCAAGGGCGCCGCCGATCAGGAGATGTCGGGCAGCACGCGCCTTATGTCCATCGACCGCGAGCGGAGCACTCGGCATCAGGCGTAGGTGAAGTCCGAGCGCGTGGCAGCGGTCGGCGTGTAGTTGTCTTCCTCGATGAAGTGGTACTGAATCGAGAGCTCCGAGATGAACATCGCGCGCAACTCGATCATCTTGTCGATCGCCGCCGTCTGCGAGGCCCAGTCGTTGACCGCCAGGCAGATCTGAATGTCCGCCGAGGAGTTGTGATGGTCGCCGAAGACCGCCAACTGGCGGAGATTCTGTCGGCCGATGTAGTCCACGGCGTGCTCCCCGAGCGAGGTAATCGTCGCTTCAAACTCGTCCATGAACCAAGTAATGCACACCAGACCTAGCCGCGTCATCAGGTCCCGGATGTCGGATGGACGAGAGTAGACCAGTGTTTCAAACGTGTGTTCGAAGTGTCGGTGGTCCCTGACAACCTCGATCCCATGATCGACTGCGACCGAGAGATGCTGGACTTCGAGGGCCAGTGGTTCAAGCACGCCGGCGCGAAGGAATCCCAGATCCGGGAACGCTTCGACTGCTCACCCACGGCGTACTACCGCCGGCTGAACGCGCTTCTCGAGGACGCGACCGCCCTCGCCTACGCACCACTGACCGTGCGACGCCTGATCCGGCTCCGTGAGGCTCGTCGGCGAGCTCGGACGGCCTAGTCTGCTAGACAGGCGTCGAACGCGGCCGCGTACGCCTGATCGTCGTCGCCCTTGATCTCGGCGATCTTCCCGGGCCTCACGACGTAGAACCGGTCGTCGTACCCGACGAGCTCCCCGCCGTTCGTGCACTCGTAGGTCACCGCCGCCTCAAGGTCACCGTCTGGCCTGGTGCACCCCTCGTACTCGTCAGGGAGCTCCTGACCTGCGATCCAGACGTCGGTGCAGGCCGAGGAGACCGTCGCGCCGCCGTCATCGGATGCGGTCGGGTCCGCGGCCGGGGCTTCGGTCTCGCTCCCGCACGCCGCGACGAGGAGCAGAGCAAGGGTGCCGAGGAGGGGTTTCATGGGCCAGAGGCTCTCAGTTCGCTCGTAAGACGTCCAGATCCCCTGGGTACGGCGTACCCTTTCGCTCCCGGATGGCGCAGGTTGAACGAGCCTCGTCCATCGTGCGTAAGCCCCTGACCTGCACGTTTACAGCATCATGGCAGGTCAGCAACCTCTGGGTATACACGTTCGATTCCCGTCATCCCCTCCACGGCAGCACCTGCTGCGCCTTCGCGTCTCGACCGACGCGACGACCGAGCCCCTCAGCGTGCGGCCCTGACGGCCTTCACCGCCGGCATCACGGTCTCGCAGACCAGGCGCAGGCTCTCCCACGAGGGCTCCGCAGGAAGTCCGCCACAGAGCGGGTGCGAGCTCACCACCCTGATCTCGCGGCTCAGGCACTGCGCGATCAGGTCGTCCGGCGTCAGGACGACGTAGACGCCTTTGGCGCGCATCTCCTCCACCGTTTCCGAGGAGTCCCGGACCAACGACGTCGTGGTGTTGTGCCAGGCGTTGTAGCCGCGCGCCTCGGCCAGGAAGTACTGGCCGTTCTCGGCCCAGAACCGGTCCGGATCCTCGGAGCAGAAGACCGTCGCCGGCCCGCCCGGGGGCAGCAGCACGAAGCCGGGCTCGCGCCCGTGCGCGCGGCACTCCTCCTGGTAGAGGTCGCGCAGTGCCGGGTCGGCCGCCTGGGGCTGGAAGTGCAGGCCCAGCCGCGCCGCCCGCCGCGCGGCCGCCTTCGATCCGCCGCCGTAGAACAGCACCGGCTCGGCGTACGGCGTCGGCAGCACCCGGACAGTTCGCCCCCGGTACGCGAACGGCTCCCCGGTCCAGGCCTGCTTCAGGACCCCGATCGCCTCCTCGATGTCCTGGCCGCGGGACTCCCAGGCGCTACCGAACGCGGCGTACTCCTCCGGCCGGTACCCCAGGCCGAGGGTGTAGGTGACCCGCCCGTTGCTCAGGTGGTCGAGAACGGCGATGTCCTCGGCGAGCCGGATCGGGTCGTAGAGGTTGACCAGCAGCGCCGCGACCGAGATCGGCAGCGTCGCGGTCCGGGCTGCGACCGCGCTGGCGACCAGCAACGGGCTCGGCAGGTAGCCGTCCTGGGTCGCGTGGTGCTCGGAGAGCACGACCGCGTCCTGACCGTGCTGGTCGAGGTAGTCGACCTGCTCGAGGCAGCGGGCGAACATCTCGTGCTGCCGGGCCAGGGCCTCTCCGGGAGCGCGGAAGTCGTAGCGGGTGACGAACGCCGTCATGGGTGCCTCTCGAGGAGCAGGGGAATCGGGGATCAGACCTCGGGACGCCGGTGGACGAGCACCAGGGCTCCGTCGTCGTTGGAGGTGGCGAGGTCGTCGATCAGGGCCTGTGCCCCGCCCCGGAAGCCGGACGGGAAGAGCACCTGCGCGCGACCGGCGAGCTTGTCGATGCCGCTCCCGATGTCGCGCTGCACGGTCTCGACCAGGCCGTCGGTGTACATCACCAGGGCGTCGTCGGGAAGGAGCCGGCCCCGGACCACCTCGAAGGAGGCGTCCGGCATCAGCCCGAGGATCGGCCCGTCAGAATCCAGCACCGACCAGCGACCGGAGCCGGCGTGCAACCAGACCGCCGGCGGGTGCCCGGCCTTGCGCAGCTCGAAGTCACCGCTGAGCAGGCTGAGGTGCAGGTGGATGGCGGTCGCGAAACCCTCGTTCCACTCCTGACGGAGCAGGTACTCGTTGGCCGCGGCCAGGAACCGGTCCGGGGTCACCGCGGTCGCCAGGCCGCCGAACGCGCCCGAGAGCAGCAGTGATCGGGTGCCGGCGTCGACACCCTTACCGGACACGTCGACCACGACCAGATCCAGCGCGGTCTCGTCGGTACGGCGGGTGGCGACGACGAAGTCGCCGCCGAACGAGGTGCCCCCGGCCGAGCGCGACGCCGACTCGACGTGCCACTGGGCAGGCAGGTTCGGGATCGCACCCTGCCGGGCGATCCGGTCGCGCAGGTCGACGAACATCGATTCTCCGCGTGGTCCCGTCACACCGAGCTGGGAACGCCGGAACGAGGTGAAGATGAGCAGGAGCCCGATCCCGAAGGTCATGATTACGCGGACGATCACGGCCGGGGTGATCTCCGGGAGCGCGGTCACGAGGACCACCACGCCGACCAGGCAGAAGAGCACGAACCACGGGAGGGTCCGGGGCCCGAGCCACAGGCTGGCCAGCACGATCGGCAGGAACAAGGCTGCCTGCGGCACCAGGTCCGGGCTGAGCAAACCGCCGACGACGAGGCCGACGACGAGAAGGACCAGGAAGACCAGGGCGTAGCGGTCGGAGTCGACCATCTGCCGACGCAGCCGTGTCCAGCGGGAGGAGACCCGGACGCCAGGAGCGGCGAACAACGTCCTCATCCTCGGCATGATCCTCCTCCGGCCTGCGGTCAGTTCGGGGGTCAGCCTACGGCCCTCGACCGGAATACGGGCTGGCATCGCGGGCACCAGAAGAGGTTGCGTCCGACGAGGACCTCGGTACGGATCTTGGCTCCGCAGACGAGGCACATCTGGGCGTGTCGGCGGTAGACGTAGACCTCGCCGCCGTGGTCGTCCTTGCGCGGCGGGCGCCCCATGGCCTCCGGGGTGTGCTCGGGCCGCACCGTGTCGATGCGGCCGGTCCGGACGCCGTACTGCATCAGCTCGACGAGGTCGGCCCACAGCGTCAGGAACTGCGTCCGGCGCAGGGTCATGCCCGGACGGAGCGGATGGATCCGGTGGCGGTAGAGGATCTCGGCCCGGTACACGTTCCCGACGCCGGCAACGACGCCCTGGTCCATCAGCAGGTCACCGACGGGGCGGCGGCTCCGGGAGATCCGCGCCCAGGCGCGCTCCGGGTCGGCGTCCGGCTTCAGCGGGTCCTCACCGAGGTGGTCGACGATCTGCTGGCGCTTCTCAGGTCCGATCAGGTCGCACTGGGTGGCGCCGCGGAGGTCGGCGTAGGTCTCCTCGTTCGCCAGCCGAAGCCGGACCTGCCCGGTGGTCACGACCGGCGGCGTACCGGCGTACAGGTCGAACTTGCCGATCAGGCCGAGGTGGACGTGGATGAACCGCTCCCCTGCGAGCTCAACGAAGAGGTGCTTGCCGGCCGACTCCGCCCGGACGACCTCCGCCCCGTCGAGCAGCGCCGCATCGGCGGCGAAGCGTCCCTGCGGGCTGCTCACGCGGACGGCCCGTCCGGCGAAAGCGGCGTCGAGCTCGTGGGCCAGCCGCAGGAGAGTGTGACCCTCAGGCATCCGGCCCGAGACCCTGGGCGGACTCCGGCAGCGCAGGCAGGTCGCCGGTGGTCTCGTACGCCGCCATCATCGCGATCCGCCGGACGTGGCGCTCGTCGTGGGTGAACGGGGTGTCGAGAAAGGTGCCGATGAAGGAGGTCATCTCCTCCAGCGTGTGCTGCCGGCCCCCGACCGAGATCACGTTCGCGTCGTTGTGCTCGCGCGCCAGGGCCGCGGTCTCGGTACTCCACACCAGGGCGGCGCGGACCCCGGCGACCTTGTTGGCGGCCATCTGCTCGCCGTTGCCGGAGCCGCCGATCACCACGCCGAAGCTGCCCGGGTCAGCTACGACTCCGGCCGCCGCCCGGAGGCAGAAGACCGGGTAGTCGTCGAGGGCGTCGTAGACGAACGGGCCGTGGTCGACCGGCTCGTGGCCGTTCTCGCGGAGCCAGCCGAGCAGGTGTTCCTTCAGCTCGAGACCGGCGTGGTCGGATCCCAGGTGCACGCGCATGGGCGTCAGGGTATCTGCGGCGCTCGACGCACCTCAGGCCAGGTGCTGCCGGAAGAAGGCTGCCACCTGCCCGGTCAGCGGCCGGGCGGCGTCGAAGACGTCGGCGTGCCGCCAGAAGCCGTGCAACTGACCGAGGTAGCGGGTGCCGACGACCGCGACGCCGTCCTCCGCGAGGCGACGCACGAGCTCCTCCCCCTCGTCGCGCAGCGGATCGTGCTCGCAGGTGACCACCAGGGTCGGCGGCAACGTGCCCAGCCGCTCGCTGAGCAGCGGTGCCAGGTCAGGGTTGGTCAGGTCCTCAGGGGACGCGGCGTACTGCTGCCAGTACCAGGCCGCCTCCCGCGGGTCGAAGCCGTCGGCTGCTGTCCGGTAGGAGTCGAAGCCCGCCGCGGGGTCCAGGAACGGGTAGAGGAGGGCGACGGCCGCGAACCGGCCCGGGTTCCGTAGCGCCGCGACGAGCGCGAGGTTGCCGCCGGCGCTGTCCCCGTGGATGAAGGTGGGCAGGTCACCCAGGTCACCCAGGTCCGACCCGGCGTCGCCGAGCCACGCCAGGACCGTGTCGACGTCGTCCGGCGCCGCGGGGAAACGGTCCTCGGGCGGTCGCCGGTAGTCGATGCTCAGCACGGCCATCCCGGCCCGGTTCGCCAGCCGCCGGGCGGCGGCGTCGTGGACCTCGACGTCGTGGAAGACGAACCCGCCGCCGTGCAGGTGCACGATCAGCCCGTCGGCCCGGTTCGGCCGGTACAGCCGGCACGGGACGCCACCGGCGAGGACGTCGCTGACCTCGTCGACGCTCTCGCGCTCGCCCGCGGCGGCCAGCACCCGGGCCTCGGCCCGGGAGGCCGCGATGTCGAACCCGTCCTCAAAGACCTGCGGGTCCTCGTCGACCGACTCCAGAGCGGCCCGGGACTGGGGGTGGAGCGCCATCAGCGCGACATCAGGGCGTCCAGCCCCACGGTCATCGCCGCGGCCAGCCGGAAGTCCAGCCGCCGGTCGGGGACGTTCACGGAGTACCGGTCCCGCAGCGAGAACTGCCGGTCGACGTGCAGGACGGGATGCCCGCCCTCGTCGACGAAGTCGAAGTGGAAGGTGAAGGGGAAGTCGATGAAGCGCCGGAGGATCGCGATCGCCTGGTTGCGCTCCTGGCCGACGGCGTTCAGGGACGGGCCGTTCAGGTGGAAGGTCGAGCGCAGCAGACTCTTGGCGAAGTCCTTGCGGAAGAAGCCGATGGCGTCGCCCCGCTCATCGAACACGTCGTACCCGGAGCCCAGGTCCATGACCTGCCGTGCCTTGAAGGAGAAGACCGCGCGCGAGCGCTCCTCGTCGGCGTAGAACGTGACCTGCTCCTTGAACGCCATCCGCTTCTGCTGGGCCACGGCCATCAGCTCGCCGGGCTGGCCGTCTGGTCCGACGGCGCGGATCTCGTAGCGGTTCACCATCAGGGTCAGCTTCTGCGTGACGAAGAAAGCGGGCAGGTACATCGGGGGGTCGTGCTTCGGCTCGGTCACGTTTCCGAGAATAGTGCTTCCGCCTAGGGTGCTGGCATGGCGATCTTCGGTTGGTCGGTGCTCTTCTTCGTCTTCGTCGACGAGCTGTTCGCGATCGCGGCCGCTGCGACCTGGGGCGAGTACGAGGGCGGGACGCCCCTCGCCATCGGTGCGGCCCTCGCCACAGTCGCCGCCTGGTACCTGTTCGCCTCCCCGAAGGCTCCGTACGGCGGCCGCCGGGTCCGGCCGGTGGTGAAGGTACTGGTCTTCTCGCTGGCCTCGGCAGGTCTGTGGGTGAGCGGTCACGAGACCCTGGCGATCGTCTATCTCGCCTTCTCGGTGGTGGTCAACGCACTCGCGCAGCTGCCATCGATCAAGGTGCTGGTCCGGGACTGAGGTTTCGACAGGCTCAACCAGCGGCGGTTGAGCCTGTCGATACCTACGACTGCAGCCGCTCGAGCTCCTCGTCGACCACGCCGGGATCCAGTTTGGTGAAGACCGGCGCAGGCTTCGCGACCGGGGTCCCGACCAGGATCGGGTGCCGCTCCCAGGCCGGCACCCGGGTGTAGTCGCCGGTGAGGATCGGGTAGCCCGCTCCCCCGTCGAGGTCGTCGGCCTCTACCAGCTCCGGCATCGGTTGGACCGCGCCGGTCCCGCCGAGGACGCCGTCGATCACGTTCGCCGAGAACGGCAGGAACGGCGACAGGACCAGGTTCAGGTCCGCGACGCACTGGGCGACGACGTGGAGCACGGTGCCGAGCCGCTCCCGCTGCTCGTCCCCCTTGAGCTTCCACGGCTCGGTGTCGGTGACGTACTTGTTCACCTCGCCGACCACGCGCATCGCTTCGCCGATCGCCGCCTTCTGTCGGTGCTGGGCGATCAGGTCGCCCACCGTGCCGAACGCGGCCTCGACCGCGTCCAGCAGGGCCTGGTCCTCCGCGGTCAGGTCGCCGGCGGGCGGGATCGCCTCGAAGTTCTTGCTGATCAGGGTTGCGGTGCGGTTGACCAGGTTGCCCCAGCCCGCGACGAGCTCGTCGTTGGTCCGACGGACGAACTCGGCCCAGGTGAAGTCCGAGTCCTGGTTCTCCGGTCCGGCGGCCGCCACGAAGTAGCGGAAAGCGTCCGGTTGGTAGCGGCTGAGCAGGTCGCGGACGTAGATGACGACGCGCTTGGAGGAGGAGAACTTCTTGCCCTCCATGGTCAGGAACTCGCTGGAGACCACCTCGGTCGGGAGGTTCAGCTCTCCGTACGCGTGCAGGCTCCCGCCCCTGTCGCCCTTACCGGCGTACGCCAGCAACTCGGCCGGCCAGATCTGGCTGTGGAAGGTGATGTTGTCCTTGCCCATGAAGTAGTACGACAACGCTTCGGGGTCGTTCCACCACTGGCGCCACGCCTCGGCATCGCCCGTGCGACGGGCCCACTCGATGCTCGCCGACAGGTAACCGATCACCGCGTCGAACCAGACGTAGAGCCGCTTGGTGGGGTTCTCGCGCCACCCTTCGAGCGGGACCGGGATACCCCAGTCGATGTCCCGGGTCATCGCACGCGGACGGATGTCCTCGAGGATGTTTTGGCTGAACTTGATCACGTTGGGACGCCAGGTGCCGCTGGCCTCACGCTCGTCGAGCCAGAGGGTCAGAGCAGCGGCGAGCGCCGGGAGGTCGAGGAAGAAGTGCTGGGTCTCGATGAACTCCGGGGTCTCCCCGTTGATCTTCGAGCGCGGGCTCTTCAGGTCGGCGGGATCGAGCTGGTTCCCGCAGTTGTCGCACTGGTCTCCGCGGGCGCCGTCGTAGGAACAGATCGGGCAGATCCCCTCGATGTAGCGGTCCGGCAGGGTCCGGCCGGTCGAGGGTGAGATGGCGCCCTTGGTGGTCTGCTCGAGGAAGTAGCCGTTCTCGAAGACCCCGGTGAAGAGCTCCTGGACGACCGCGGCGTGGTTGCGGGTCGTCGTCCGGGTGTAGAGGTCGTAGGAGACGCCCAGCGCGGCGAGGTCCTCGGCGATCATCCGGTGGTTCCGGTCGGCCAGCTCCTGGGGGCTGACCCCGGCCTCGTCGGCCGCGATCAGGATCGGGGTGCCGTGCTCGTCGGTCCCCGAAACCATCAGCACCTCGTGGCCCGCCATCCGCATGTACCTGCTGAAGACATCGGACGGCACCCCGAAGCCGGCGACGTGCCCGATGTGGCGGGGGCCGTTGGCGTAGGGCCAGGCAACAGCGGAGAGGACTCGGGTCATGAGCCGAATCCTAGTGAGACTCCCGCGGGGTCCCGCGACCGCATGCGGTCGTCCAGTAATCACGACAAATGTGTCGTTGCCCCGCAGAACGGGTGCCCGGCCCGGCTCAGCGGAAGTCGAGCTCTGCGGTCCGGGCCCGCTTCAGCTCGCTGAAGCCCGGGTACGACGCCAGCGCGACCGCTCCGTCCCAGATCCGGCCGGACTCCTCGCCGCGCGGGATGCTCGTCAGCACCGGCCCGAAGAAGGCGACCCCGTTGACGGCGATGGTCGGCGTACCGACGTCGTTCCCGACCTGGTCCATGCCCTCGTGGTGCGAGCGCGCGACCTCGTCGTCGAGGAACTCGTCGTCCATCGCGTCGGCCAGCTCCGGCTCGAGACCCACCTCGGCCAGGACCGCCTCGATCAGCACACGGTCGATCGCCTGCTTCTCGTGGTGGATCCGGGTGCCGAAGGCGTTGTAGAGCGGGAGGAGCACCTCGTCGCCGTGCTTCTGCGCTGCCGCGACGAGCACCCGGACCGGCCCCCAGGCCGGAGCCAGCAGGGTCCGGTACTCCTCGGAGATCTCCCGGTCCTTGTTCAGGTACCCCAGGCTCATCACGTGCCAGCGCACCTCGACGTCACGGACCCGCTCGACCTCGAGGATCCACCGCGACGTGATCCACGCGAACGGGCACAGCGGGTCGAACCAGAAGTCGGCGGTACCGGAGGTAGTCATGTGAATCTTCAACCAACGTGGCTGGTCGACTATTCCGTTCTGCCCTACTTGATGGTGATGTATGCCGTCCGGGTCCGGGTCTCGATGCGGTAGGTGCCGAGGTAGGTCACCTTGAGCTTCAGACTTCCCGAGGTGAGCCAAGCGGCAGTCACGCTCGTCATGCCCTCGGAGAGCTCCTTGGTGACCTTCTGGCCGTCGGGGCCGGTCACCACGACCTTGCCGGCGACCACCGGGATCCCGTCGGCCCGGATCACCACCGTGACGCTGTTCTTCGCGCGCGAGCTGAGGTAGATCCGCGGGAAGGCCTTGACCAGCTTCTCCGCCTCGAGCATCCGGCTCACCGAGGTGTACCCGGGCTTGGAGTAGGCGATCCCGACCCGGAGCCGCGTCGACATCTCCGCGAGCGTCGGGGTGAAGGTCGACTCCGTGGCCCCGGCGATCTTCACGTCACCGGCGTACCACTGGTACTTCGTGGTGACGTCCGACGGGGCGACCGTGCCCGGTACGACCCGGTACTCACGGCCGATGTAGGGGGTGCCGGAGATCTTCGGCTCGTTGTCGACCGAGAGCTTCTCGGGGCCGATCGGCTCGGTCTGCGCCGACCGGGCGACGGCCGTCTGGTACCCGGCCCTGGTGCCCTTCGCCACGACGCTGATCTTCTTGCCGAGGTGGTCCGCCGTGAGCGTCAGGGCGGGCCCGGTGGCCCCCTTCAGCTGGAGTCCGTTGGCGAACCAGAGGTACTCGGACGCGTCCGCTGTCGGCGCGAAGGACGCCGCGGAGGCCCTGAGCACGGCACCGACCTTCGCGAAGCCCTCGACGATCGGCGACGAGACGACGTCCAGGACTCCGGGAACGGCCGGCTGCGTCTCGGCGCTGGCACTCGCACCCTTGCGGAAGCCGGCCTTGGACGCCACGACCCGGACGGTGAACTCGTCACCGACCTGCTCCGCCGTCGGCTGGTACGTCGTGCCGGTCGCACCCGCGATCGGCACGCCGCTCGCGTTCCACTGGTAGGTGAAGGTCGGGCTCGTCGCGCTCCACAAGCCGGGCCGCGCGGTGAGGGTCTCGTCGACCTGGGGCGTGCCGACGACCTTCGGTGGGTACTTGGCGGTGAGGGTCTCGTCGGCCAGGTGGATGAACCCGTTGGGCCAGCCACCCCCGGCGCGGGTGATCTTGCGCCAGTCGAACTCGCCGCCGTAGTGGTCCTCGGAGACCACGATCGTGTCCGCGTCGATGATCCGCTGCACGTACGCGACGTGGTTGCTGCTCCACCAGGCGACGGAGCCGATCATCGGGTTCTGGTCGGTCTTCGAGGCGAAGACGACTCCCCAGTTGCGTGCGTCGCCGCTGCCGGACCAGGGACGCTCGGCCGGCAGGCCGGCGCGCACCATCCGGTAGGCGATGTAATTCGTGCAATTGTTGCCGGCGTACATCCGCCACCACGATTTCTTGAACTCGGTCGGCCCGTAGCCGTAGCTGCTGTAGCCGGCGTTCGCGCAGGCCGTGAAGCCCTTACAGAGCAACGTCGAGCTGGCCCCCGCGGACGGCGCGACCACCACGCCACCGACGAGACCGACGAGGGTCGTCACCAGGGCAGCAAGAAGCAAACGGGGAGAGGGCACACCCGTACGTTAGGGCAACATCAGCCCCTCTGACTACCATCTGTCACAAACTACAACGGTGCGACACGCCGTTACAACGTTGTAATTCTGCAGGGCCTCCTGTCCGTTTTCTGAGGCTTTCCCGGCCCTCCGCCGCCTGGTGGCATGATGCCTCGCATGCCTGGAACCAACTTGACCCGCGAAGAGGCGCAGACCCGCGCCCGGTTGATCGACGTCGCCTCGTACACCGTCGAGCTCGATCTCACGACCGGCGAGAAGACCTTCGCGTCCACCACCACCATCGAGTTCACCTCGACGGTTCCGGGCGGTAGCACCTTCGCCGACCTGGTCGACGCAGTAGTGCACGAGATCACCCTCAACGGGGTCGCGCTCGACCCCGCTGCGGTGTACGCCGACAGCCGGATCCAGCTCGACGGGCTGCACGTCGAGAACGTGCTCGTGGTGCGCGCCGACTGCACCTACAGCAACAGCGGCGAGGGGTTGCACCGGTTCGTGGACCCCGTCGACGACCGGGTCTACCTCTACAGCCAGTTCGAGGTCCCGGACGCGCGCCGGGTCTACACCACCTTCGAGCAGCCCGACCTGAAGAGCATGTTCACCTTCCACGTCACCGCACCGGAGCACTGGAAGGTCGTCTCGAACGCCCCCACGCCGGTACCGGAGACGCTCGCCGACGGCAGAGCGGTCTGGCGCTTCCCCACCACCAAGAAGATGTCGACCTACATCACGGCCCTGGTCGCCGGTGAGTACTACGAGGTCCAGGACGTCTACGAGGGCGCGTTCGGCACCATCCCGCTGGGCCACTACTGCCGCCAGTCCCTGGTCGAGTTCCTCGACCGCGACCGGGAGGAGCTCGTGAAGCTCACCAGCCAGGGCTTCGGTTTCTTCGAGGAGGCCTTCGACTTCCCGTACCCGTTCGAGAAGTACGACCAGCTCTACGTGCCGGAGTACAACATGGGCGCGATGGAGAACGCCGGCGCCGTCACGCTGCGCGACGAGTACCTCCCCCGCAGCCGCCAGCCGCGCTCGTTCTACGAGTTCCGCTGCAGCGTGATCCTGCACGAGATGGCGCACATGTGGTTCGGCGACCTGGTCACGATGAAGTGGTGGGACGACCTCTGGCTCAACGAGTCGTTCGCGGAGTGGGCCTGCTACCACGCCGAGGTCGAGGCAACCGAGTTCACCGACTCCTGGACCGGCTTCGCCAACGCCCGC
>JBKJIR010000009.1:0-9525 GCA_046598495.1 Marmoricola sp.
GGACCTGCTCGACATCCGCAACTTCGGTGCGAAGTCGATCGACGAGGTCAAGGCCAAGCTGGTCGAGATGGGTCTGTCCCTCAAGGACAGCGCGCCCGGCTTCGACCCGGCCACCGCGCTGGCGGCGTACGACGACGACGACGATTCGTTCGTCGAGGACGAGCAGTACTGATCACCGTCGGTTGAGCTTGTCGAAACCAGGTTTCGACAAGCTCAACCAACGAGGTCAAGCAACCGACGACATCAAGCACCATCTATCCGGGTACCTGGTACGGCCCGGGAGAAACGAGAGAAGCAATGCCTACTCCCAAGAAGGGCGCCCGCCTCGGCGGCAGCCCGTCCCACCAGCGGCTGATCCTCTCGAACCTCGCCACGGCGCTGTTCGAGCACGGCCGGATCACCACCACCGAGGCCAAGGCACGCACGCTGCGCCCGCTCGCGGAGAAGCTGATCACGAAGGCGAAGCGGGGCGACCTGCACAACCGTCGCGAGGTCCTCAAGACCGTCCGCGACAAGTCGGTCGTGCACACCCTCTTCACCGACATCGCGCCCACCTTCGCCGAGCGTCCCGGCGGCTACACCCGGATCACCAAGATCGGTCCCCGCAAGGGCGACAACGCGCCCATGGCCGTGATCGAGCTCGTGACCGAGTCGTATACGCCGGCCCCGCCGAAGGCGAAGAAGGCCAAGGTCGAGGCTCCGAAGCCGGTCGAGGAAGCTCCGGCGGAGGCGACCGACGAGGCCGCCGAGGTCGAGACCCCCGAGGTCGAGACCCCCGAGGTCGAGGCCACTGAGGTCGAGACCACTGAGGTCGAGACCCCCGAGGCTCCCGCCGCTGAGGCCGACGAGGAGAAGTCCGAGGCCTGAGGAGTCAGCTCACCCGTCGGCCCGCCCCCCGCGAGGGAGGCGGCCCGACGTGCGTTCGGAGTCAGACGCGGCGCGGGGAGATGTCGAGCCGGAGCAGCCGCGCGGCCAGGTCGACGGTCGGCCCGAGGAGGACGATCACCAGCACGGTCCCCGGCCCGACGGATGCGCCCAGGAGCCAGCCCACCAGCGCTCCGCTCGCCTGCAGGACGCTGTAGCTCCACCGGAACGGGACCGGTGGGTCCCAGGCCTGCGCCGCGGCCTCGGCGGGGCCGGCCCCGAGGCGGCTGCCCAGGTACGCCGCGACGCCGATCGCCAGGACCGGGAGCGCTCCTGCCAGCAGGGCCGCCCGGGCGCCGTACGAGGCGGGCGTCCCGAGCGCCTCGAGGACCAGGGAGACGGTGTAACCGACCACGACGACCTGGACGACCGTGCCGACGTCGGGCCGGACCCGGCGGAGGGCGGCGAGGACCAGGAACACGAAGCTGACTGCGATGTTCGCCACCACGAAGTCGACCTCGGCGGTCAGGGCGATCCCGTTGACCAGCGTCGAGTAGCCGTCGGACCCGAGATCGGCCGTGAGCAGCAGCCCCACGCCGATGCCGAGGACGGTGCAGCCGGCCAGGAGCAGGGTCAGCCGGGCCGGGGTGTAGCGGTTCACCGGGCCAGCGTCCCAGAGTCCGCTGCAACGTCGGCACGGGGGCGCTGCCAGACTTGGCGCATGCGTCTGCGCCTCGACCTCGCGTACGACGGGACCGGCTTCCGCGGCTGGGCCCGCCAGCCGGGCCTGCGCACCGTCCAGGGCGAGCTGGAGGACGCGCTGGACACGGTGCTGCGGACCTCGGGCAGCCGGCTGACCGTCGCGGGCCGCACCGACAGCGGTGTCCATGCCCGGGGTCAGGTGGCGCACCTCGACGTGGACGAGGACGTGCTGGACGCCGTCCGGAGCCGGCACGAGGGTCCGGCCGTGGAGGCCCTCCTACGGCGCCTGAACGGCGTGGTCGGCGGCGACGTACGGCTGCACCGGGTCACGGTGGCGCCGGCCGGCTTCGACGCCCGGTTCAGTGCGACCTGGCGTCGTTACGCCTACCGGATCGCCGACGAGGTGACGGCAGTCGACCCCCTGCACCGCGGGCACGTCGTGGTCTGGCCGCGCACGCTCGACGTGGAGGCGATGAACGAGGCGGCCGTTGGCCTGATGGGGCTGAACGACTTCGCGGCGTTCTGCAGGAAGCGTGCCGGCGCCACCACGGTCCGGGCGCTGCTCGACCTCTCCTGGACGCGGATCGACGGCGTGGTCGAGGCGACGGTCCGCGCCGACGCGTTCTGCCACAGCATGGTGCGGGCGCTGGTCGGCTGCCTCACCGCCGTCGGCGAGGGGCGCCGGGAGCCGGGCTGGGCGGCCGAGGTGATGAAGGCCCGGGTCCGCGACTCCGGGGTGGTGGTGGCACCGGCGCACGGCCTGACCCTGGAGGAGGTCGCCTTCCCGGCGGACGCCGACCTGGGCGAGCAGGCGACCCAAACCCGAGCGCGGCGCGGACCGGTGGAGGACTGAGGGCTCAGACGCCGCCGAGGTGGGCATGGACCAGCGGTACGACCGAGGCGCCCTCACCGGACGCGACCGCGACCCGCTTCATGGACCCGTGGCGCACGTCGCCGACCGCGAAGACGCCCGGGACCGCGGTCTCCAGGTTCGCCGGGGGCGAGCCACCCACCCAGAGCTCCCGGGGGATGTCCCGGCCGGTCAGCACGAAGCCCTTCGTGTCGCGACAGATGTCCTCCGGCAGCCAGTCGCAGCTGGGGTCGGCCCCCAGCAGCAGGAAGAGCCCGCCGACCGTCCTCCGCGCGACCGCTCCGGTGCTCACGTCGCGGACGTCCAGCCACTCCAGCCGTCCGTCGCCGCCACCGTCGACAACCTGGCTGGACGGCAGCACCTGGATCCGGTCGTTGTGCCGGATCTCGCCGATCAGGTAGCTCGACATCGTCTCGGACAGGTCGGGGCGCCGGATCAGGATCGTGACCGAGCGCGCGAACCGGGCCAGGTGGATCGCAGCCTGGCCGGCCGAGTTGCCGCCCCCGACCACGACCACGTCCGCACCCTCGAGCTCCCGGGCAGCGCTGACGGCCGCTCCGTAGTGAACCCCGGAGCCGACCAGGTCCTCCAGGACAGGGATGCCGAGCCGGCGGTAGTCCACCCCTGAGGCGATCACCACGGCGCGGGCCCGGACGTCACCGCCCCCGGTACGGACCAGGTGCGGTTCGCCCGCTGCCCCGGGTTCGACGGCGACGACCGGCCAGCCGGTGAAGAACCTGGTCCCGAACCGGATCGCCTGGTTGCGGGCCCGCTGAGCCAAACGCATCCCGGAGATGCCGCGGGGGAAGCCGAGGTAGTTGCGGATCATCGAGGACGTCCCGGCCTGGCCGCCGACCGCCTCGGACTCGATCACCGCGGTCGTCAGACCCTCGGACGACCCGTAGACGGCGGCTGCGAGACCGGCAGGACCCGCTCCGACGACCAGGAGGTCGAGCACGGTGTCGACGTCGATGTCGGCCGGGGTCCCGTAGATGCTCGCAGCCACCTCACGGACCGAGCCGGCCAGCACCGGGGGGCGGGAGAGCGCCGAGATGATCGGGTAGCCCGGAGGGCCGTCGTACTGGGCCAGGACGGCGGCGCCCTCGGGGGACTCCGGGGTGTGCACGTGACTGGGCATCCCCATCCGGTCGAGGTAGTCACGGATCGCGGTCACCACCGGGTCGGCGCCGGGGGAGACGAGGGTGACGCTGGCGACCTCCGGGGCGGCGACGGTCGAGCCCCAGTCGGAGAGGAGGTCGGTGATCGCGGCGTGGAACTCCTCGTCGCGGACACCTCGCGGCATCAGCAGGTAGGCGTCGAACTTGCCGGTGGCCATGCCCTCGCGCAGCGCGTCGCCGTCCTCGCGGAACAACTCCCAGTGCGCCGTCACCACCCGACGGGAGGTGGGGACCAGGGAGCGCCAGGCGCCGAAGGCGGCGAAGAGGGTCGAGTCCGGCAGACGGGACTCGGTGACCAGGAGCGCGACCGGGGTGTCCTCGGCGCGGGCCCGGGCCAGGAGAGCGGAGGTCTCCTCGGAGGAGGACGTCGTCCGGACGTCGTACTCGCGGGCGTAGCGGTCGAACTGGCTCTGCAGGACCCCGGCGTGCTCGGGGGCGCACAGGACGATCAGGGGCAGGCGGGGTGCGGGGTCGCTCACCCCGCGAGCGTATCCGGCAGGACGAGTACGACGGGAGACGGCAAGATGGACGCATGGCCGAGGACGAGCACTACTTCACCGCCGACCCGACGACCCCCTTCAAGCGGGTGCCGGTGCGCACCAACGTCTGGGGCCACTGGCTCGAGCTGACCTCGGGCTCGGGCGTCTTCGCCCATGGGCGTCTCGACAGCGGAACCGGGGTCCTGCTCCGCGAGCAGGGGCCGCCCCAGGGCGTCACCTCCGTCCTGGACCTCGGCTGCGGGTACGGCGTGATCGGACTGGCGATCGCCGTCGCGGTGCCCGGGTGCTCGGTCACCGCCGTGGACGTGAACGAACGGGCGGTCCTGCTGGCCAACGAGAACGCCTCCCGGCTCGGCGTGGACGCCCGGTTCACCGCTGCGGTCCCGGACGCGATCGACCCGGCGCGGACCTACGAGGAGATCTGGTCCAACCCGCCGATCCGGATCGGCAAGGAGGCGCTCCACGAGCTCCTGCTCACCTGGCTGCCGCGGCTGGCACCCGGGGGACGGGCGCGGCTGGTCGTCGGGAAGCACCTCGGGTCGGACTCGCTGGCCGGCTGGCTGACCGAGCAGGGGTACCCCACGAGCAAGGTGGCCAGCGCGAAGGGTTTCCGGGTCCTGGAGTCCCGGCACGGCGAACCCGTGCGATAACCCGGTGCATCCGGACGCCGGAGCGTGGAGAATCGTTCGTCGTGGGTCACGTGGACGTCGCCGGTATCCGGTACGAGCTGCCGGACGGGCGCGTCCTGCTGGACGACGTCTCCTTCCGGGTCGGTGAGGGCGCCAAGGCCGCCCTGGTCGGCGCCAACGGCGCCGGGAAGACGACCCTCCTCCGGATCATCACCGGCGAGATCGACCCGCACGCGGGCGCGGTGACCCGGACCGGCGGACTGGGGGTCATGCGCCAGGCAGTCGGAGCCGGTCTCGGCCCCGACCCCACCGTCGCCGACCTGGTGCTCTCGGTCTCGCCCGAGCGCGTCCGGACGGCGTCTGCCGAGGTGGCTCGGCTCGAGGAACGGTTGATGGAGGTCGACGACGAGGCGACCCAGATGCGCTATGCCACGGCGCTCTCCGAGTTCGCCGACGCCGGTGGGTACGACATCGAGGTCGTCTGGGACACCTGCTGCACCACCGCGTTGGGGGTCGGCTTCGAGAAGGCCAAGTACCGCGCGCTCTCGACCCTCAGCGGCGGCGAGCAGAAGCGCCTGGTGCTGGAGTACCTGCTCGCCGGACCGGACGAGGTGCTCCTCCTCGACGAGCCGGACAACTACCTCGACGTCCCGGGGAAGATCTGGCTCGAGGAGCGGATCCGGTCCTCGGCGAAGACCATCCTGTTCATCAGCCACGACCGGGAGCTCCTCGACAACACCGCGACCCGGATCGTGACCGTCGAGCTCGGTGCGGCCGGGAACACCGCCTGGACGCACCCGGGCGGTTTCACGACCTACCACGAGGCCCGACGGGATCGGTTCGCGCGCTTCGAGGAGCTCCAGCGCCGCTGGGACGAGGAGCACGCGAAGCTCAAGGCGCTGGTGCTCCGCTACAAGATCAAGGCCGAGTACAACGACGGCCTCGCCGCGCAGTACAAGGCTGCCCAGACGCGGCTGCGGAAGTTCGAGGAGGCCGGCCCGCCGCAGGCGATCCCGCGCGAGCAGAAGGTCACCATGCGCCTCCAGGGCGGCCGGACCGGCAAGCGCGCGGTGGTCTGCGAGGACCTCGAGCTGCTCGACCTGATGCGGCCCTTCGACCTGGAGGTCTGGTACGGCGAGCGCGTCGCAGTCCTCGGGTCGAACGGTTCGGGGAAGTCGCACTTCCTGCGGCTGCTCGCCGCCGGGGGCTCGGACCCCGACGTCGAGCACCGACCTGTCGGCGACGGGGTGATCAAGCCCGTGGGCCACGCAGGCAGGGCGAAGCTCGGTGCCCGGGTCCGTCCGGGCTGGTTCGTCCAGACCCACGAGCACCCGGAGCTGATCGGTCGCACGCTGCTGGAGATCCTCCACCGCGGGGACACCGAGCCCGACGGGAGGGGCCGCGCCGGCCTGGGTCGGGAACAGGCCGCTCGGGTGCTCGACCGCTACGAGCTCGCGCACGCGTCGGAGCAGAGCTTCGAGTCGCTCTCCGGTGGTCAGCAGGCGCGCTTCCAGATCCTGCTGCTGGAGCTCTCCGGCGCCACGTTGCTGCTCCTCGACGAGCCGACCGACAACCTGGACGTCGAGTCGGCCGAAGCGCTCGAGGAGGGCCTCGAGGCGTTCGAGGGAACGGTGCTGGCGGTGACCCACGACCGCTGGTTCGCCCGCGGGTTCGACCGGTACCTGGTCTTCGGTGAGGACGGTTCGGTCTACGAGTCCGACGACCCGGTCTGGGACGAGGGTCGGGTCCAGCGGGTCAGGTGAGCTGGCCCCAGAGGGTCATCACGAACGAGCCGACGACCAGGGTCAGCAGCACCAGCGCGATCAGCTTGTGCGAGGGCTTGCTGCCGTCCAGAGCGGCAGCGACCGCGAGGATGCCACCGTCGCCGCCGGTGTAGCGGTCGACACCGATCCGCTGGGCGTCGGCCGGGAACGGGTTGCGGGGCAGGAAGTCCTCCGGCGTGATCAGCACCGGCTCGTCGCCGTCGTCGTGCTCGCGCTCGGAGGTGTTCATGTCCCGAGAGTACCGGCCGAGGGCACCGAACGAGGGGTGTCGGAGCGCCCGGTCCTCAGTAGTGCGACCAGTCGACCGGAGCGGGGGGTACGGCGGCACCGACGTTGATCTGGACCACCTGCCGCTCGTACAGCACGATGTCGCGCGGCGGCCCGACGGTCAGGCGCCCGTCGACGTAGACCGTGACGCGTCCGCGAGCAGGGCCGACGCGCGTGGAGGAGAGCGGTTGGCCCCAGACGTCGAAGAACTGACCCAGCGTGAAGCGACCTGGCTCCGGTCCCTCGGCGTGGATCACGCCGTCCTGGGCGTGCAGGTGCAGCCCGTAGTAGCAGCGGGGGCCGAACAGCTTCGGTCCCGTCCTGGTCTGCTCCGTCCGGGGGTCGACCATGCCGATCCCCGCCGGCACGGGCCGCAGCTCGCCGTCGACGTAGACGGCGAGGTGGCTGTGCACGTGGTACTCCGGTTCAGCGGGTCGGCTGCAGGGAACACCGCTGATCGGTTTCCCGTCCGGGTCCGGTGCCGGAGCGAGCAGGTCGCCCTCCTGGACGGCCATCCCTTCCGGACCGTACGCCGTCTTCGGGAGCGGTTCGTCCGCGCCGCAGCCGACCAGGACGCTGGTCAGGAGGCAGAGCGTGCCGGTGGCGAGGACCTGGGCGAACCAGGAACGAGTCCGTCGACCCTCGCGGGTGTTCATAGGCCGAGGCTATCCGGCAGACGAAGGCCCGAACCGGTCAGCGGTGCGCGACGGTCACTTCCAGCGTTCCGCGGCCGGAACGAAGGTGAGCTGCCGGTCGCCGGTGTAGATCTGCTTCGGACGGGCGATCTTCTGCTCGCCGTCGGTGGTCAGCTCGAGCCACTGGGCCAGCCAGCCCGGCGTACGGCCGATCGCGAAGAGCACCGTGAACATCTCCGGCGGGAACTGGAACGCCTCGTAGATCAGGCCCGAGTAGAAGTCGACGTTCGGGTAGAGCCGGCGCTTGATGAAGTACTCGTCCTCGAGCGCGATCTTCTCCAGCTCCTGGGCGATCTCGAGGAGCGGGTTGACCCCGGTGACCTCGAAGACGTCGTCGCAAGCCTTCTTGATGATCGTGGCTCGAGGGTCGTGGTTCTTGTAGACCCGGTGACCGAAGCCCATCAGCTTCTCGTTGCCGTTCTTCACACCCTCGATGAAGGCGGGGATGTTCTCCTTCGAGCCGATCCGGCGCAGCATCCGCAGCACGGCCTCGTTGGCTCCGCCGTGGAGCGGGCCGAAGAGAGCGCCGACCCCGGCCGCGACGGCCGAGTACGGGTCGACCTGCGACGAGCCGACGGAGCGGACCGCGTTGGTCGAGCAGTTCTGCTCGTGGTCGGCGTGCAGGATGAACAGGACGTCGAGCGCCTTGACCAGGCGCGGGTCGGCCTCGAACCGGAGCTCGCTCATCTTGAAGAGCATCGAGAGGAAGTTCTCGGTGTAGCTGAGCTCGTTGTCCGGGTAGACGTACGGCTTCCCCTGCGCGTGCCGGAAGGCCCAGGCGCCGAGCGTCGGCATCTTGGAGATCATCCGGACGATCTGGATGTGCCGGTTCTGCGGGTCAGAGATGTTCTTGGCCTCGGGGTAGAACGTCGAGAGGGCGCCGACGGAGGCCATCAGCATGCCCATCGGATGGGCGTCGTACCGGAAGCCCTGCATGAAGCCCTTCACGTTCTCATGCACGAACGTGTGGTAGGTGATCTCGTGCACCCAGGCCTGGTACTGCTCCTTGGTGGGCAGCTCGCCGTAGATCAGCAGGTAGGCCACTTCGAGGAAGTTCGACTTCTCGGCGAGCTGCTCGATCGGGTACCCGCGGTACTCCAGGATGCCCTTGTCGCCGTCGATGAACGTGATGGCGCTCTTGGTGCTCGCGGTGTTCACGAAACCCGGGTCGTACGTCGCCAGACCGGGCTCGTCGTCCTCGAGCTTGATCTGCCCGAGGTCGGCGGCCTTGATGGTGCCGTCGGCGATCGGAATGTCGTACTCCTTGCCGGTCCGGTTGTCCCGGACCGTCAGGGAGTTGTTGTCGTCGGACACAAGGGCTCCTTCGCACTCGGTCGTGATGCCTCACCGTGTCCTACCCCGGTAGGGGAGAGGTGACGCAGATCCCGAGCACAACCTATTCCCTGAGCCGTCGGGGTCGCCAACCAGTCCGCGTTTTGACCTCGGACGCCGTACGCCGGTAACCTTGCCTGTCGCGACTTCTGCCGCGCCAACGCCCCCGCACGGGGCGCTGGTGCAGACCCGGACGAGGATGAGCCGGGCAGTGTTCGTCAGGAGACGCGGTACCACCGCCGCAGGGGGGATTTCCCCGTGCGGACACGAACTGAGGAAGTAAGGCATACACGTGCGTACGTACAGCCCCAAGCCCGCTGACATCAAGCGCGAGTGGCTCATCATCGATGCCACCGACGTGGTCCTGGGTCGGCTCGCCGTCCAGGCCGCGACGCTGATCCGCGGCAAGCACAAGACGATCTTCGCCCCCCACGTCGACACCGGTGACTTCGTCATCATCGTCAACGCCTCCAAGGTGTCGCTCTCGGGCGACAAGGCCACCAAGAAGATGGCCTACCGCCACTCCGGCTACCCGGGCGGTCTGAGCCAGACGCCGATCGGTGAGCTCCTGGAGAAGGACGCGCGCAAGGCCATCGAGAACGCGGTCTGGGGCATGCTCCCCAAGAACCGCCTCGGTCGCCAGATGCTGAAGAAGCTCAAGGTGTACTCCGGCCCGGAGCACCCGCACGCGGCCCAGCAGGCC
>JBKJIR010000044.1:0-43894 GCA_046598495.1 Marmoricola sp.
CGACAGCAGGAAGACCTCGTAGTCCATGGAGAGCCCGAACAGGATCGCGAACATGAACAGCGGGATGAACGACACGATCGGCACCGTCGACTCCACCCCGATGAGGCCGGCCGCCCAACCCCACTGGAAGATCATGACGAGGACGCCGTACGCCGCCCCGACGCTCAGCAGGTTCATCACGACCGCCTTCAGCGGCACCAGGACCGACCGGAACAGCAACGTGAGCAGAAGGAAGGACAGCACCAGCACGGCCGCCACGAAGCGCGGCATCCGCTCCTGCACCCGGTCGCCGAGGTCGGCGAAGGTGGCCGTCTGCCCACCGACGTGGGCGCTGGCCGGAGTGCCGTCCAGCACCTCCGGGAAGACGCTGCTCCGGAGCCTCGCAATCGTCTCCTGCGTCGCTTCGGCCTGAGGAGACGTGGTCGGCTGCGCCACCAGGGTCGCCACGCCTGCCGCTCGGTCGACAGTCGGTTCACCGACGGAGGTGATGCCCGGGTCGGCGGCCAAGGCCTCGGTCAGCGGCGTCACGACGGAGTTGTCCTGGGAGATGTCGATCGCGATCACCAGGGGACCGTTCGCCCCGGGGCCGAAGCCGTCGGCGATGAGGTCGTAGGCACGCCGTTCGGTCCTCGACTCGGGCTTGGTGCCGTCGTCCGGGAAGCCCAGGTTGAGCGCGAGGACCGGCGCGGCGAGAGCCAGCATGAGTACCGCTCCACCGACGAGGTACACCGTCGCGTTGCGGGTCACGTGGGCGCCCCACCGGTACCAGCCGGTGCTCGGCCGGTGCGGCCTGCGGCGACGTCCGTTGACCCGGTCGCCGGCCAGCCCGAGCAGCGCCGGCAGCAAGGTGACCGAGGTGAGCACCATGACGAGCACCATCGCGGAGATGGCGACGCCACCTCCGGTCACGAACGGGATCCCGGCGACGAGCAACCCGAGGATCGCCACGACGACCGTGCCGCCGGCGAAGATCACCGCCTGGCCCGCCGTCGCCAGGGCCCGGCCCACCGATTCGGCGACCGGCATCCCCAGGGCCAGGTGCTCGCGGTGCCGGGTGACCAGGAAGAGCGCGTAGTCGATGCCGACCCCGAGCCCGACCATGGCTGCCAGTTCCGGCGCCCACGCCGGGATGTCGATCAGGTACGTCACCAGCTTCATCGAGGTGGCGCCGACGACCAGGCCGAACAGGGCCATCCCGATCGGCAGCCCCATCGCGATGAAGGAGCCGAACGCGATCAGCAGGACGACCATGGCGACGGCGATCCCGGCGACCTCGCCGAGTCCGGTGGGTGCTTCCTCGAACGCGAAGAACAGGTCGCCCCCGGCTTCCAGCGTCAGCGACGAGTCCTCACGCAGGTCGGCAACGGCTTCCTTGAGGCTGTCCAGGTCTGATGCCTCGAGCTCCTCGACCGCGGGGTACTGCACCCGCACGAGGGCGATGTTCCCCTCCGGCGAGACGTCGCTCGTCGTACCCAGCACGTTCGGGAGCTCCGCGAGGGCGGCCTCCACCGGAGCGAGCTGCGCGGCCGCGTCCCGGGCCTCGAGCACGACGTGGGCAGTGACCCCGCCCTCGTCGGTCTGCGCCTCGGTGAGCAGCTCTGCGGCTTGGTAGGAGTCGAGACCGGGTGCCTCGAAGCTCTCCTCGAGCTCCCGCCCGAAGGCGACGGAGGAGGCGAGGACGACGAGTGCGAGGACGACCCAGGCGCCGATGGCGACCCAGGGCCGGAGGGCAGCAGACCGGCCGAGCCGGTAGAGGAGATTCGACATACCTCCACGGTGGCCCGGCGGCGGGTGATCCACATCGGGCCAAGGAGTGGTCGCTTCCTCGGCCGAAAGTACGGCGACCGGCTCGTGCTTGCGCCCCGTACGACGAGGGCTGCTGCTCTCTAGGCTGGAGAGGTGCTAGCCGCCTTCGTCCGCTCGATCCTCGCCGAGCCCCGTGCCCCTGCCCCACCGGCGCGGGTGTGGCGGGACTGGGTCCTGGTCGGCGCCCTGGCGGTTTCCGCCGTCGCCGAGGCGATCTTCCGGCCCGACGTACCGTGGCGACCCTTGGCCATCGTGGTCGCGCTCCTGGTGATCCCGGTCCTGCTCTGGCGGCGGACCCACCCGCTGCTGGCGACCGCTGTCGGTTTCGGCGGCGCACTGGTGCTGCACATCCCGACGGTCGTCGACGACGTCGTCGAAGTAGGGCTGTACTCCATGATCGGGGTCGTGGTGCTGCCCTACGCGTTGTACCGCTGGGCCTCCGGACCCGAAGCGTTGATCGGTACGGCGATCGTCGCCGTACCGGCCGGGTTGGGTCTGGCGGCCAGCGCGACCCTTGAGGACGTGATCGGCGGCACCACCGTTCTGGTCGCGGCCTTCGCGCTCGGGGCCGCGATGCGCTACCGCGCGGTTGCACGCGTACGCGAGGTGCAGCAGGTCAGGACGCTCGAACGCGGTGAGCTCGCCCGCGAACTGCACGACACCGTCGCGCACCACGTGTCGGCCATCGCGATCCAGGCACAGGCGGGGCGGGCCGTGGCTGCGGCCGACCCGGGTGCGGCCCTCGAGGCGCTGGCGGTGATCGAGGCGGAGGCGTCCCGGACGTTGTACGAGATGCGCACGATGGTCCGGGTGCTCCGCGACGGTGACGCGGCCGACTACGCACCGCAGCGCGGCGTCGGCGACCTCGAGGAGCTGACCCGGATGAGCCCGCTGGTGCAGCTGCACCGCAGCGGCGATCTCGGCGGCCTGTCGCAGCCGGTGGAGGTGGCGGTGTACCGGATCTGCCAGGAGTCGGTCACCAACGCGATCCGGCACGCGCACCACGCCACGGCGGTCAGCGTGGAGGTCACCGGCGACGTCGGCGTCGTACGGTTGCGTGTGCACGACGACGGAGAAGCTGCCCGCCCCGCGACCGCAGGAGGCTACGGCCTGCTCGGGATGGCGGAGCGGACCAAGCTGCTCGGCGGCGCCTTCCAGGCCGGGCCGGACCCGGCCGGCGGCTGGACCGTCGAGGCGTCCCTTCCCCGCGAGGTGCCCCAGTGACCATCCGGGTGGTGGTGGCCGACGACCAGCTCCTCGTGCGCACCGGCCTCACCATGATCCTTAACGCACAGCCCGGGATCGAGGTCGTCGGCGAGGCGACCGACGGTCACGAGGCGGTAGCCGTCGCCCGTGAGCTGCGACCCGACGTCTGCCTCTTCGACATCCGGATGCCCGGCATCGACGGCGTCGAGGCGACCCGCCAGCTCGCCGGACCCGGAGTCGAGGACCCGCTGGCCGTCGTGGTCATCACCACCTTCGATCTCGACGAGTACGTCCATGGCGCCCTCAAGGCCGGCGCCCGGGGCTTCCTCCTCAAGGACGCCGGTCCGGAGCTGTTGGTCCAGGCGATCCAGGCAGCCGCTAACGGCGATGCGCTCATCTCCCCCACCATCACCCGCCGCCTGCTCACCACGCTCGCCGGCCTGGAACGAGCGACTCCGCCGGCCCAGCCGATCGAGCCGCTCACCGAACGCGAGGAGGAGGTGCTGCTCACCGTCGCCCGCGGGCGCACCAACGCCGAGATCGCCGAGGAGCTGCACATCACCCTGAGCACGGTGAAGACCCACGTCGCTGCGCTGATGAACAAGATCGGTGCGCGTAACCGGGTGGAGGTCGCTATGTGGGCGTACGAGACGGCGCGGGTCAGGGATGAGCGCAGCTGACCTGCGAGCGTCGGGTCTGCATCAGGAGGGGGCGGCCACGGGTTGGCTCGGGTAGGGATCTCAGGTCGTGGTGCGTCTGAACAGCGCTCCTGGCAGCAGTTCATAGGAGGGGTCGCCGGTTGGCTCGGCTGACGCGGTGCCGTGTTGATCGACGATGCCTGAGCGATCGAGGTCGAAGATGACGTCACGTTGGGCGAACCGCCACCGACCGGCATCGCGTTGGTAGCGGTCGAGGTAGCGGACTCCGACGAGTGAATCGGTTCGAGAGCCGTTCGGTCCGGGGATGAGGTGGTAGCCGAGTGCATAGGCCTCGCCGCTGGCTTGGTCCGGGTCCTGCGGATCTATCTCGATGAGGTGATTGCAGAGGTAGTGCGCGCCGATCTCAATGAAGGGGAAGGATGATTCGAGAAAGTCGACGTACTTCTCGGCGCTACCCCGGAAGACGTCTCCGTGATTGTCGATGGCGTCGTCGGTGTACAGCGATCGCAGCAGCGTGGGGTCTTTGCGATCGACTCCGCGGCAGTAGAGCAGGGCAAGCTCTCTGATCTCCTGTTTGTCGAGGAGCTCTAGGAGTTGGCGGTCGGTACTCATGGGATCTGTGCGATTGCTGCGGCGCTATCGAGGTCGCGGTAGGCGGTCAGCAGACGGATGTGGTTGGCGACGTTGATCTCCCAGCCGTAATTCTCGACCGGACAGGTCAGCCATCCGATGTAGGTGTTCCACGCTTGGGCTCGCCGGTACTCCTCGAAAGCCTCCTCTGCAGTCGGCAGATCCACAACGCCGAGCCGTCGAAGCTCATCGAGGTGCAGTTCGATGAGGCGTCGCTCGTGAGTACGCCGCTGGGTGACATCGAGAGCGGTAACGATCAGATACGACAGGTCGTGCATGTAGTAGCCCTGAACACTGAGTTGCCAGTCGACGAAGCCCATCGACTCGTCTGGGAGTACGTAGGTGTTGCCGACGTGGCAGTCGCCGTGAACGAGTGTCTGCGGCAGACGTGATTGATGTTTCTGGACCTGCTGCACTTGTGCGAGCAGCGAGTCGGTTGTCTCGTTGGCGGACTGAACGAGTTCGCGCTTGTGCTGGTTCAACGCAACCTCGCTAGCGATCATTGCTGGCACCAGGTCGGGGTGGTTGAAGAGGTCGTGCAGCTCGCCGTCGACATGGGACTGTGCCCAGAAAAGTTCGGGTGAATCCCAGTCCGCTTGTGCACCCCAGTTGCGGGCGTGCAGCCGAGCGAGCTGACGGATCCCGTCTTCGAGGACCGGCATCGACGGGCTGTCGACCGCAGACGAAAACTGCGCACCCTTGAGGGTCAGGTCTTCGAGCGCAAGTCCGAAGCTGCCGCTGGCGTTGTCGAACCAGGCGCCGATGCACTCCGGAGTCTGCATAAAGGTCCACGGCCGGAGGTTGCGGTAGGCGTCGACCTCGTTGCGATACAGAGGGAAAGCAGGCAGTGCCGGCCGAGCGATCTTCAGGACCACGTGGGAGGGCAAGACGGGTTCTTGAGCGTCGTAGGTCAGCTGCAGGTCGATGCGACCTGAGGTCGAGACCGCATCACCCTCGCCCCACTGCCATACCCGGCGGATGTCGATCTCGCGCACGCCGACACCGGGATGAAGGGTGCCGATGAGGCGCTCCAGCAAGTCGGGGGTGAGCTCTGATGCTTCGGTCGGAATTGATCCCAGGTCAGACATGAAAGCTCCTCATCGCTTGGCCGTTGCCCCTTCCGGCGAGCGACACACGAACAGAGTAATACGAATGGGTTATATTGCCAACGTATTCGCACTACACTCGTGGTGTGGAGTCCAGCAACCATGGAGCAGGTCGTACTGCGTTGATCGACGCGGCCGAACGATTGATCGCTGAGCAAGGTCCCTCAGTCTCGCTGCGTCAGGTGGTCGCGGCCGCTGGGCAGCGCAATAGTGCGGCGATTCGCTACCACTTCGGCACGCGAGAACAGCTCATCGAAGCTGTGATTCAGGCACGCCAGGATGTCTTCGAGCCTCAGCGCCTTGAACGTCTCCTGGTGATCGAGGCCGCGGGAGGCGGCACCCAGCGCGAGTTGCTCGAAGCCCTGTTGGCGCCTGCATTCGCCCATCAGCGGGCACTAGCGCCCAGCTACCACGCACGGTTCATGGAGAAGATCCGGGACTTTCCTGGGATCGTGCTGGTCAACCGCACCGACTGGGCTGCCACGACGCTCCTGCTGAACCGAATCGCGTCTGCTACGGCCAGCAGTACGCCGGGGCCACCTATCGCGGGCGCGCACGATCCGGACATGCGTCCCCTCCGGGCACGCGGAATCATCAGCGTCGTTTTCGCGCTGCTCGCCGACCTGGAGCGCGAAAGCTACCCCCATGCCGCAGCAAGAAAGCTGGCCGAAGAAGTCACCATCGACATGGTTCTCGGTGCAGTGAACTCGACCGATCGAATCAACCAGCCGAACTGAGCTCGCCGGCCACAGCGCGCAGGAGCATCAACCCCGCAGAACCCGGGGCACACCAGGAGCGCTCTGCGCCCCAGAAATGCCGCCTAACCGTCCTTCGACGCCCGCCATGACCGCTCGAACGGCAACCGCCACGCATGCGGGGCGATCAGCTGGTGGATCGCGTTCGGGCCCCAGCTGCCCGGTGAGTAGGTCCGGACCGGCGGCGGGCTGTCGAGCAGCGGCTGGGACTTCTCCCAGAGGGTCTCGACGCCGTCTGCCGTCGTGAACAGCGTGTGGTCGCCGCGCATCGCGTCGTAGATCAGCCGCTCGTAGGCCTCCAGCACCGAGGAGGAGCTGGTGGTCTCGTGGGTGGCGAACTGCATCGAGAGCTTCTCCAGCTTCATCCCCGGACCGGGACGCTTGCCGTAGAACGACAGCGACATCTTCGACTGGTCCGCCAGGTCGAACGTCAGGTGGTCGGGACCGTGCGTGCCGGCGTTGGACCCGGCCGGGAACATCGTCAGCGGCGGCTCCTTGAAGGCGATCGAGATGATCCGGGCCCCCTCGGCGAGCTTCTTCCCGGTCCTCAGGAAGAACGGGACGCCGGCCCAGCGCCAGTTGTCGATCTCGACCTTGAGCGCGATGAAGGTCTCGGTGTCGGAGTCGTCCGCGACGACCTCCTTGCCGCGGTACCCCTCGTACTGACCGCGTACGACGTTCGTCGGCTCCAGCGGCCGCATCGACCGGAACACCTTGTTCTTCTCGTCGCTGATCGGACCCGGGGCCAACGATGTCGGCGGCTCCATGGCCATGAAGGCGAGCACCTGCATCAGGTGGGTGACCACCATGTCCCGGTAGGCGCCGGTGTTCTCGTAGAACGCCGTACGCCCCTCCAGGCCGAGGGTCTCGGGTACGTCGATCTGCACGTGGTCGATGAAGTTGCGGTTCCAGATCGGTTCGAAGAGGCCGTTGGCGAACCGGAAGGCGAGGATGTTCTGCGCGGCCTCCTTGCCCAGGAAGTGGTCGATCCGGAAGACCTGGCTCTCGTCGAAGACCTGGTGCACCCGGTCGTTGAGCACCTGGGCGGAAGCGAGGTCGGTGCCGAAAGGCTTCTCCATGATGACCCGCGACCGCTCCACCAGCCCGGCTTCGTCGAGCTGCCGGATCACGTCCAGAGCTGCCTTCGGCGGGACGCTGAGGTAGTGCAGCCGCCCGATGTCGGCCGCGATCACGTCGATCTCCGTGACCAGCTCCGCCTCGGCCAGCGACACCGCCTCGGCCAGCGCGGTCGGACCGTAGGACTGCGGGATGTAGGTCAGCATCGCCCCGAACCGGTCCCAGCGGGCGTCGGTCACCTCGCCCTTGCCGAACTCCTCGCAGGCGCTCCGGGACAGCTTGGCGAACTGCTCGCTGTCGATCTCCTCGAGCGAGGTGCCCACGATCCGCGCGTCCTTGAGCAGGCCTGCCTCGAAGAGCCGTAGCAGCCCGGGCAGGAGCTTGCGTCGCGCCAGGTCCCCGGTCGCACCGAAAAGCACGATGACGTGCGGTCGTTCCATGGAACGACGGTAGACCTCCGGTGTTGCAGTCGCATTACCTCAGCCCGAGGTGAGGCCCCGGCACTGGTAGTTGCGACCCTCGATCGGCTTCCAAGCCGTGCCGGTCCACTCGATGAACCGCCAGCAGTCGCCGATCCGCTTCGACCCGACGGCCTGCGGCGCGTGCGCACCGTTGGAGGTCCACTTGTCGACCTTCTTCATCGCAGCGATCAAAGACGCGCGGGTCAGCTTGCCGCCGAGCTTGGTGGCCTCCTCGGCGAAGAGCCGGGCCGAGGACCAGGCGAAGAGCCCGAAGAACGTCGGCTTCGCACCGGGCACGACCTGCTGCAGCCACTGCATGTACAGCGCGATCTCCCGGTTGCTCGCCGCCTCCTCGAACGGGGTGAAGTTCAGGAACACCACCGTGCCCTTGGCCGCCGCACCGGCGAGCTTCGGGTACTCCTCGTTGTACGCCGTCGGGTCGAGCAGGAAGAGCTTCGGCTTGAAATCGTTGGCGACGAACGACTGCGCGAGCCGGGCGAACTGGGGGGAAGCGGCGATGAACTGGACCGAGACCACGCCGGCCGACTTCATCTTCTGCACGTACGGCGAGTAGTTGAAGTCGGCGACGTCGATGCCACTCTCGTACACGTAGTCGACCCCCCGCGCCGTCGAGTGCTTGACCTGGCTCTTGCCGTTCGCCGCCGACGCCCCCGCGTTGATGTAGACGTAGGAGGCGTTCGAACCGCCGGTACGTCGCTTGATGAAGTCAGGGACGGCGTTCTGGAACGCCTGCGGCCCGGCCGGCTGCGCCCCGAAGCACGTCGAGCACTCGCCGCGCGCGGTGGTCGTCGCGATCGCCCGGATGTCCGGGAGTCCGCACTCCTCGGCCGTCCGCGCCCCGCCGGAGTCGAAGGCCGACATCGAGCCGACCATCGCGAAGTTGGTCGCGCAGCCCTTCAGGTAGGCACGCTGGTCGCCGCCGGCGTCGGTGTTGGTGTCGTACAGGTCGAGCTGCAGCTTGCGGCCGCAGATGGTGGCGCCGGTGTTGTTGAAGTAGGCGACGTACGCACGGGTCGCCTGCTGGGCGGCGGTGAAGAGCCCGGGAACCGGGCCGCTGATGTCCGAGGAGTTGCCGATCCGAACCACCTCGTTGGTCATCCCGGGGCCGTTCTTGAACCCGGCGCACGAGGCTCCCCGCGGGGCCGCCGGCGGCCCGCCGCCGGGGGCGCCGTTCGGGGTCCCGTCGACGTCAGGCCCGTCCACCGTTCCTCCGGTCTTGGTCCCGGGGTCCGCGGCGGGACCGTCGATCGGTGTGACAGCGCCGTCGTCCGTCTCGACCACGGGGACGCCTCCGTCGGCCGAGGCCGCTTGGCCACCGCCCTGGATCGCCGCGTTCGCACGCGCCGCGTCCTCGGGGGAGATGGCGCTGCCGCCACAGCCGGCGAGGGTGAGGGAAACAGCAGCGACCAGCGCCGCGACGACACGCAGACGGACCGGGCCGACTCGGGGAGGGCGAGGGCTCATCGTGTGAAAGTACACAGAGATCGCGCCGAAAAGTGGATCTCGCGCAAAGTCCTGATGGGTCCCCGATCGTTCCGGAACGCCGCTTCGAAGACGGGTTCCGACTACCGGGTCAGCGGGGCGAAGCCACCGTGACCATCTGCTGGGTCGCCCGGGTGTAGACGACGTACAGGGTGGCGGTGCCGGTCGGCGACTCGTTCTCGATCTCGTTCGGCTCGACCACGATGATCGCGTCGAACTCCAGGCCCTTGGTGTCCAGGCCGGTCAGCACGACCACCCGGGCGTCCTCGCCTTCGGTCATCCCCGCTGTTTCCGGCCAACCCGCGACCCAGGTGCCTACCTCGGCCCGGCGGGCCACCGGGACGACGATCCCGACGGTCCCGTCGACGCTCGCGACCAGGTCGGCCAGTGCCTGCCGGGTGGCGCCCTCCAGGTCGCCGTCGACGACGTGGCGCGGGTCGATGCCGGTGGAGCGGACCGCGTTCGGCAGATCCGCCTTCAGGCCGACCCGCTCGGCGTACGCGGCGGCGAAGGCGTAGATCTCCGCGGAGTTGCGGTAGTTGGTGGAGAGGTGGAACTCGTGCAGCGCCTTGTCGCCGAGCGCAGCAGCGCGGGCCCGGTGCGCCTCGGCGGGCACCGGCCACGACGACTGCGCCGGGTCCCCGACGATCGTCCAGGTCGCGGTGCGGCCACGACGTCCGACCATCCGCCACTGCATCGGCGTCAGGTCCTGGGCCTCGTCGATCAGCACGTGGGCGTAGCCGTCGTCCTCGACCCGGTTGGTCGGCGGGCTCCAGGTGCGCTGGCCGCCCCATTCCCGCTCGGTCGACAGGGTCAGCTCGTTGAGCGAGGAGTCGGCGAGGTCGAGCGGGTCCTCGTCGGCGTCGTTCACCAGCGGCGGGTCGCCCAGCAGGTAACGCAGCTCGTCGACCAACGGGATGTCGTCGACCGAGAGTGCCTCGCCCCACGACTTGGTCAGCAGCCGGACGGCCTCGTCCTCGAGGACGCCCTCGGCGACCCGGGTCAGCAGATCGGTGTCCTGGAGCCAACCGAGGACGGTCGCCGCGTCGAGCACCGGCCACCAGGAAGCCGCGAACTCGAGGAAACGGTCGTCGGTGCGCATCTCGTCGGCGAAGTCCTCCTTCGTCCGCTCCCGGGCACGCTCGGACTTCACCTGGCGCCAGAGGTGATCGATCAGGGTCGAGGCGACCTTGGTGGTCGTCCGGTTACGCGGGCCCATCGAGAGCAGCTGACGGCGGACCTGGCCGAGCTCGCGCGGGCCGAGCAGCAGGACGTCGTCGCGGTAGAACGTGCGGAACTCGCGCGGGCCGCCCGGCACGGACTGGCGCGACGTACGCCGCAGCAGCTCGGCCATCGCGACCGCGCCCTTGACCTCGGCCACCCGCGGGTCGTCACGTCGGCTCGCCCGCAATCCGTCGACGACGTCGCCGAGGGAGCGGAGCGCGACGGCGGTCTCGCCCAGCGACGGGAGCACCCGCTCGATGTAGCGCATGAAGACCCCCGACGGGCCGACGACGAGCACGCCACCGGACTCGTAGCGGCGCCGGTCGCCGTACAGGAGGAACGCGGCGCGGTGCAGGGCCACGACGGTCTTGCCGGTGCCCGGGCCGCCGGTGATCAGGACGACGCCCTTCTCCGGCGCCCGGATGGCCTTGTCCTGCTCGGCCTGGATGGTCGCGACGATCGAGTGCATCGAGCGGTCCCGCGCGCGGGAGAGCTGAGCCATCAGGGCGCCCTCGCCGACGATCGGCAGGTCCCGGCTGGTCTCCTCGTCCGCCACCGGGTCGAGCAGGTCGTCCTCGACGCCGATCACGGTGACGCTCTGGCTGCGCAGGATCCGGCGCCGGATCACGCCCTGCGGCTCGGCCGGGGTGGCTTGGTAGAAGACCGCGGCGGCCGGGGCACGCCAGTCGATCAGCAGGATGTCGCGGTTGCCGTCGCGCAGGCCGATCCGGCCGACGTAGCGGGGCTCGTCGTCGATGTCGTCGCGCATGTCGAGCCGGCCGAAGACCAGGCCCTCGTGGGCGGCGTCGAGCGTTGCGATCCGCTTCGCTGCCTGGAAGAGCATCGCGTCGCGTTCGACCAGACCACCCTCGTGGCCGAGCTGTCCGCGGGCGCGACCTTCTGCGGCGAGCTCTTCCGCTGACCGGGCCGAATCCGCCAGCTGGCGGTAGACCGTGTCGACGAACTCCTGCTCGCTGGCGATCTCGCGAGCGGCGACGTCATCGTTCAACTTCGCTGGTCCTTCGGAACGGAAACGGGGAGTCGTTCACTCTACCGGGGCGTGTTGCCGGTGTTTCGGCGGACCCGGAAATTGGCGTCCGGCGGTACGGCGACGACCTCCGCGTTTCGGCCGGAGAACGTTTTCCACATTCGTCGCGCACTACTTGTGAATCGAACAGGTGTTCGAAACACTGAATCCATGACCGCTTCCCTTCTCGACCGGATCGAGGCCCCCGGCACGGGATTCGTCCTCGGTCCGCTGCACGCGGTCATCGATGACTTGCAGGCCTCCGGGGTTCCGGCCGGCCGGTCCCCGGAGGAGTACGCCGTCCTGTTGACCGGCTACGACCGCGAGATCCGCAGGCTTCAGGCCCTCAAGCTCGGGGTCGTGGCTGCTGCCGACGTTGCCCGGGTGGCGGAACACACCGGACTGTCCGACACCTCGTCCTGGCTGGCCCGACGCACGCACGCGGATGCTGCCGCGGCCTCGCGAGAGGTCCGGCTCGCGACCGCCCTGTCTGCTGAGGCTCCGGACGCCGGTCCCCGACCGTGTGCGGATGCCCTGGCCGAGGGGGCGTTGTCTCCCGCGCATGCTCGGGTGATCGTGGCCGCCACCGAGCAGCTCCCGCCCGGGTTGACCCCGACCGAGGTCGAGACCGTGGAGCGCGACCTGGTCGAGAAAGCCGCCCGGTTGGCGCCCGACCAGCTCCGGCGAGCCGCCCGCCGGGCCCTGGAGGTCGTCGAAGCCGACCACGCAGTCGTGGACAGCCACGAAGACGCACTGTTGCGGTCCGAGGAGGACGCCGCCCTGGCCCGAACCAAGCTGACCCTCCACGACAACGGCGACGGCACCACCAGCGGCCACTTCACCATTCCCACGATGGCGGCCGCGATGCTGACCCGGGTGATCCAGTCGATGACCTCCCCATGCCGCGCCCGTCTCGGCGCCACCGTCGCCCAGGCCGGCGACCCGGTCGTGCGCCGCGACTGGGCCCACCAGAGCGGCCTCGCTTTCACCGAGGTCTTGGAGCACCTCCCGACCGACCGGCTCCACGGCAAGGTCGCCGCCACCGTGGTGATCACCATCGACCACGACCGCCTCCGCACCGCCGTCGGAGCTGCTGGCCTCGACACCGGCGAATCCATCTCCGCCAGCGCCCTACGCCGCCTGGCCTGCGGAGCAGGGATCCTCCCTGCGATCCTGAGCGGCCAGCGCATGCCGCTCGACCTCGGCCGCACCAGCCGACTCTTCACCGAGACCCAGAGGGTCGCCCTCGCCACCCGACATCACACCTGCGCCGCCGACGGCTGCGAACGGCCCTTCGCCTGGTGCGAACTCCACCACCGAGAACCCTGGTCCGAAGGCGGCACGACCAACCTCCGCGATGCCGTGCCTCTGTGCGGGTTCCACCACCGGCGCATCCATGACCCGAGCTATCACCACGACCACGGACCTACCGGCATCACCTTCAGGCTGCGCCGGTGACGGCGGGAACTGGGCTACGCGAGGTCGTGGACGAAGTCACCGAGCTGAACGAGGTTTCTGCACTCGATCATCGGCAGCAGGCGTTCGTAGTCGCGGGCGCCCGAGTCCCCGGTGTTCCAGTGCCGCGGCGACTCCGGGTTGAGCCACCAGGCGTGCCGGGAGTCCTTCACCATCTGCTCCAGCACCCCCAGCCCCAGGTCGGAGTAGTTCGAGCGGGCGTCGCCGAGGATCAGCAGGTTCGTCTTCGGGGTGAGGGCGTCGCTGTGGAGCTCGGCGAAGCGGGTGAACGCGCGGCCGTAGTTCGTCCGGCCCCAAAGGGTCGCGTACTGCGCGCTCGCCGCCAGGGACGCGAGCGTCTCGATCGGGTCGGCTCCCGGCAGGAACCGGTCGCTCACCTCGTGGATCTCGTCGACGAACGTGAACGCCCGGACCCGGTTGAACTGCTCGCGCAGCGCGAAGACGAGCATCAGGGTGAAGTTCGCGAAGTTGGCCACCGAGCCGCTGACGTCGCAGAGCACCACCAGGTCGCTGCGGCTCGGCCGGCGCGGCCGGTGGTGGGTGTCGAGCGGGACGCCACCGGAGGAGACCGAGGCCCGGACCGTACGACGGAAGTCCAACGGCCCGCGCTGTCGCGACGCCTTGTGCTTATTCAGGCGGGTGGCGAGCCGTCGAGCGAGCGGGCCGATCTCCCGCCGCATCTCCTCCAGGTCGCTCTTCCGCGCCGAGGTGAAGTCCAGCTGCTCGATGCTCTTGCGGACCGTGTACTTGGCGACGTGCTCGGGTCCGCGGACCTCGGCGGCGCGGCGGCGCACCTCGGCGTCGACCATGCCCTCGAACTCGGCGACCTGCGCCTCGACCAGCCGGCGCAGGGTCGGGTCGGTGTCGAGATCGGCCAGCAACCCCTGCAGCACCCGGTCGACCAGCTCGCGCGGCGACACCCGATTCATCACGTTGTACGACGACCAGCGCTGCTCGCCCGGCCCGCGGCCGCGGATCAGGCCGAACCGCTGGACCGCCTCGCGCGCCATCGTCAGGAGGGCGTCGGGGTCGCCCATGCCGAGGGCGTTGACGAGGGCGTCGCGGAAGTCGGCGAGGTCGGCGGGCCCGTCGCCGAGGCCGTCGGCGGTGTCGACAGGCTCCACCAGCGCGGAGTCGAGGTCCGGGTCGGCGTCCGGGTCGATGACCGGCGCACGCGTCGGGTCGCCCACCAGGGCGGGGAAGTAGAGGTCGAAGACGTGGTCGAACGCGGCGCGGTGCGGCTGCCGCTTGACCAGGGTCGCCGCGTACGCCGCTCGGAGGCCCTCGCGCTCGGAGAGTCCGAGGGTCAGGACCGCGTCAGCCGCGTCGAGGCCCTCGGACAGCGAGACCGGGAGCCCGGCGGTGCGCAGGGCTTCGATGAACTCGATGTGCCGGTCGAGAAGAGCCATGGTCAGGGCCTCAGGCCTGTCGCAGCTTCAGCTCGCGCACGGCCCGGTCGATGTCGCTGCTGTGCTTCAGGACAACACCGAGAGTGGAATCGATCGTGGCCGGGTCGAGCGTGCCGGTGCCGAGGGCCACCAGGGTGCGGGCCCAGTCCACCGACTCCGCGATCGACGGGGCCTTGCGGAGCTCGAGCGCCCGCAGCCGGGTGACGGTGTCGACGATCTCGCGGGCCAGCCGGTCCTCGATCCCGGGGACCTGGCCGACCAGGATGGCGTGCTCGCGGTCCGCGTCCGGGTAGTCGATGTGCAGGTAGAGGCAGCGGCGTCGTACGGCTTCGGAGAGCTCACGGGTCGCGTTCGAGGTGAGGACCACCAGCGGCCGCCTGGTTGCTGCGATCGTGCCGAGCTCGGGGATGGTCACCTGGAAGTCACTGAGCACCTCCAGCAGGAGGCCCTCGACCTCGACGTCGGTCTTGTCGACCTCGTCGATCAGCAGAACCGTCGAGCCCTCGCGCCGGATCGCTGTCAGCAGCGGTCGGGTCAGCAGGAACTCCTCGGTGAAGATGTCGTCGTGGGTCTCGGACCAGGTCTGGTCGTCGCCCTGGGACGCCTGGATCCGCAGGAGCTGCTTCTTGTAGTTCCACTCGTAGAGCGCGCGGGCCTCGTCGAGGCCCTCGTAGCACTGGAGCCGGATCAGCTCCGAGCCCGTGGCGCGGGCGATCGCTTTGGCGAGCTCGGTCTTGCCGACGCCGGCCGGGCCCTCGACCAGGAGCGGCTTCTCCAGCGCCCCGGCAAGGTAGGTGGTGGTCGCGGTCGCGGGGTCGGCAAGGTAGCCGGCATCGGCGAGGCGCTTCTCAGCCTCGGCTGCAGAGTCGAACCAGGTCACCGGCCCATCATGCCCTGCCGGGGCGACGCCCGTGCCGGCTACCCGGCGTCCTCGGCGTCGGCCGGCAGTGCCAGTGCCAGGTACGCCGTCAGCAGGTCCTCGATGGTCCGCTCCATCGACTCCGCGAAGGTGCCCATCACGGCGCTGGTGGAGAGTTCCCGGAAACGGTTCAGGGTCGCCACCAGCTCACCGATCTCGGCGCTGCTCGGGGGGGCGCTCCCGGTGATCCGGCCGCCGACCTGGCGGACGCCCTCGTTGACCAGCGCGCGGGTGATCTCGTCGATCGACATCGCGACCTCGCTGTGCAGCCGGATCAACGCCTCGGTCGGCATTCCGAACCCGCGCATCTCCCCGAAGGAGCGGAGCAGCTCGGGGCGCCTGACCAGGGCCCTGGTGCCTTTGATCTCGACGAGCCCTACGTCGACGTACTGCTGGAGGGACTCCTTGTCGCCGGTGAGGGCACGGACCTCGGCCAGCGTCATCGTCGCCGGCGGGTCCTCCAGGCGCGGGGGCACGAGAGCCTTCTCCAGGCCGAGGACGTCGGCGATGTCGAGCCCGCCCTCCCAGGCGGTCAGCATCTCCAGGATGTGCACGCTGGTGTACCCGCGCTCGAGCATCGAGGTGATGATCTTCAGACGGGACAAGTGGCTGTCGTCGAAGATCGCCACCCGGCCCTCACGTCGCGGCGGGTGCAGCAGCCCGCGCTCCTGATAGGCCCGGATGTTGCGCACGGTGACGTTGCTGGCCCGGGCCAGGTCGTCGATCCGGTAGGACTGCCCCTCGGGCGCTGCGGACCGGCCGCCGGCCAGCGCGAGCAGCTGGCGGACGGCTGCGTCGATCGCACCCTTGGGGTCGCGGGCGAGCTGGCGCTGGCCGCGACGGAGCGACTCGAGCACGGCGTCGACGGCGCGGGTGTTGAGGGCGCGGGTGTTGAGGGCAGGGCGGGACACGTCAGACCGCCGCCGGGTCGTGCTCGGCCGGGATGTTCCACAAGCGGACCGCCGCGTTCGAGGAGACCTCGTAGTCCCGGAGCTGGAAGTCCTGCATCTGACGAAGATACTGGGTCGCGAACCCGGGATACATCGAGGCGTTGAACCCGTCCGCGGTCAGGTACCAGCTCGTGCAGCCCGACATCCAGGTCGTGCTCCGCAGCCGCTTCTGGATCCGTGCGTTGTAGACGTCCTGGAGGTCCTTCCGCACGTCCAACCAGCGCAGGTCCTGCTCGACGAGCGCCTTGATCCCGGCCACGGCGTACTCGATCTGCCCCTGGGCGTAGACCAGCAGCGAGTTGTGCCCCGGGCCCGAGTTGGGACCGCAGCTGAAGAACAGGTTCGGGTACCCGTGCGCACTGGCGCTCTTGTAGGCCTGCGGACGTCCGGACCACTCCTCCTGCAGGGACTGGCCATCGATGCCGGTGACCGGGTACGGCGGACCGCCGAGGTGCACGTCGTACCCGGTGGCGAAGACGATCGCGTCGACCTGGTGCTGGAGCCCGTCGCTGGTCTGCACGCCATCGGGGACCAGGGTCGCGATCGGCCAGGTGATCAGCTTGCAGTTGTCCTGCTGCAGCGCGGGGTAGTAGTCGCTGGACATCAGCATCCGCTTGCAGCCCGCCCGGAAGTCCGGGGTGAGCTGGCGGCGCAACCACTTGTCCTTGACCGTCAACCGCAGGTGCAGCTTGCCGATCTGTTGGATCAGGGTGGTGACCGGGGTGTCCCAGACCAAGCCGGTCGCCGCCACCTCGTGCCCGAGGAAGAGGGCCGTCCGGGCTGCCTGCTGTGCCGCGGGCACCCGTTCGAAGAGGGCACGCAGCGGCGCCGGGGTCTCGCCGTCCAGTCGCGGCATCACCCAGCCGGCGGTGCGCTGGAAGACCTTGACCGAAGCGGCGACCTTGACCAGTTCGGGGATGATCTGGACCGCGCTGGCCCCGGTCCCGATCACGGCGACACTCTTGCCGGCGAAGTCGAAGTCGTGGTCCCACCGCGCGCTGAGGATCTTGGTCCCCTGGTAGTCCTCGATCCCCCGCATCGCAGGGAAGCTCGCGTCCGAGAGCGGGCCGGAGGCCACGACGACGGAGCGGGCGTAGTAGGTCTTCCGGGTGTTCGTCGAGATCTCCCAGCGGGCCTCCCGCTTGTCGAACCTCAGCCCGGTCACCGCGGTCGAGAACCGGATGTTCTTGACCAGGTCGAAACGCTCGGCCAACTCCTCGATGTGGGCGCAGATCTCGGCGCTCGGCGAGTACGCCCGGGACCACTGCGGGTTCTTGGCGAAGGAGAAGGAGTAGAGCAGCGAGGGGATGTCGCACGCGGCGCCCGGGTACGTCGCGTCCCGCCAGGTACCGCCGACCCGCTCGGCGCGCTCGAGGATCAGCAGGTCGTCGATCCCCGCCTCGCGGAGCCTGATCGCCGTACCGAGCCCGATGAAGCCGGCGCCGATGACGAGCGTGGTGTGGACGTGCGGCGGCTTCTTCTGGCGCCGACGTGGGGTGGTTTCGACAGGCTCAACCAGCGAGGCGTCGGTCAGCGTCGGAGGAGTCATGCCGCGTTCATGCCCTTCTTCACTCCCGTGGTCACCGGCTGGTGGGTCAGCTCCTTGAACCAGGTCGGGATCGGACGGAACAGCGCCTGGGGGTAGTACTCCGAGAGCGTCACCAGGCTGTTGGCGAGCAGGTGGTAGGGGTGCTTGGAGTCGACGACCATCTTCGAGTGCACGCGCAGCACGTGGAACAGCGGGACCCGGTGGGTGTACTCGCCCCGGCGCCCGAGCTTCTCGAAACGCTCCATCGCGCGGTACAGCTTCTCCGGCTGCAGCCCCATCTCCACGATGTTGTTGCGCATCCTGTTGAGCAGCGGGAGGTACATCAACGAACCGATGATCACGCCCGGGCTGGCGACGTTGGAGACGAAGTCGATCGCCAGCTTGCGGGCCGTCGCGTGCCCGATCATGTCGAGGACGGCGAAGTCGACCGCGATGTGCCGGGACTCGTCGTTGTTGATCTTCTCGAACACCTGGTGGCAGACCGGGTCGTGCACCTCCTCGAGGAGGAACTTCAGGAGCGCGCCGTCGAGCGCCACCTCGAGCATCGGGATCACGGTGCCGAGGACGGAGAGCGGCATGTCGTCGGCGTACGTGTCGAGCCACTCGATCGCCATCCGGATGTTGACGTTTGGCTCCGGGATCTCGCCCTCCTCCAGCATTCCCCAGCGCTTGAGGAGCGCGAGCTCGGCGTTCGCGTGCCGCTGCTCCTCGGCGTGGAAGTACCGGTAGATCTCCGCGATCGTCTCGTTCGGGGCCTTCTTCGCCATCGCGGCGAAACCGCGGGCCCCGACGTTCTCGATCCAGCAGAGGTCGGCCATGAAGGCCTTCAGCTTGGGCTTGAACTCCTCGGAGATGTTCTCCACCCCGGGGGCGTCCCAGTCGATGTCGGCGAGCGCCCACTGACGGTCCTTGATCTTGGCGAGCATCTCGTCCATGTCCATCGTCGCGTTGGCCATCTCAGCGTCCTTCCGGGTTGCCGGTCCTCGGGCCCGGCGAGCGCCGCGGCTCGACGAGCTCGACGACCGTCTGGGGGTCATCGGCGGGGTGGTCGTCACGGAGGGGCCCGACGCGTTCGAGCAGCCCGACCGCGCGGGTGTAGAGGCCGGGCACGGTCCGCTTGATCTGCCAGCCGACCTTGGCATCGAGCTGCGGCATCACGTACAGACCGCCGCGGTCGTGAGTGTCGAGGCAGGTCCGCGCGACCTTCGCCGGCGACATCCCGGTCCAGCGCATCAACGTGCTGGCGGCCGAGCTGGACCGCTCGTTGATCCGCCCGTTGGTGACGATGTTGGTCTTCACGAAGGTCGGGCAGAGCACCGTGACGTTCACCCCAGAGCCCGCCATCTCTGCGGCCAGGGTCTCGGAGAGCGAGAGCACGCCTGCTTTGCTGACGTTGTACGCCGCCATCCGCGGGGCCGCCCCGAAGCTGGCTGCCGAGGCGACGTTGATGATCCCGCAGCGTTCGCCGTTCGCCGCTGCCTGGCGCAGGAGCGGCGCGAACACGTGGCAGCCGTGGATCGGTCCCCAGAGGTTGATGTCGAGGGTCCACTTCCAGTCCTCGATGGGAGCGTCTCCGATGAGCAGCCCGCCGGCACCGACACCCGCGTTGTTGACGACCAGGGTCGGGTGGTCGCCGAAGAAGTCGTGCGCTGCGTCCGCGAGCGCGGTGACGTCGTCGAGCTGGGCGACGTCGCAGCGCACCGCGATCGCCGACCCGCCCTGGTCGGTGATGACCTCGACGGTGCGCCGGGCGCCGACCATGTCGATGTCGCTGACCACCACGGAGCCGCCGCGTGCGGCCAGCTCGACGGCGAACGCCTGGCCGATCCCGCTGGCGGCCCCGGTGACGACGGCGCGGGATCGCCTGCTGACCTTGCTCACAGCGCGAGCCTCCGAACGCCCGAGCCTGCTCGAGGCTGAGGAGGCGATGCGCTGTCGACGAACGTAGTGAGAATCATGCGGTGGCCTCTCGGTCGGTGTTCTCGACGGCAGCGGCACGCGCTCGGAGCGCGTCCACCATGAAACGGGTGGCCCGACGAAGCGCCTGGTCGGCCTCGGGCACCGCGCGCGGTGCGACCTGGAAGACGTGCATCTGGCCGGGCCAGATCTCGAGCTGGGCGTCGGTGCCGTTCTCGACGAGCATCCGGTGGAGGTGCCGGGCGTCTGCGGCGAGCATCTCGGCCCCGCCGGCCTGGATCAGCGTCGGCGGCAGCACCTCGCCCTCAGCGACCACGTGGGTCAACCGGGGGTGCAGCGGGTCGGTGTCGCCGAGGTAGTACGCGACGAGCTTCCGGGCGCCCTCGGCCGAGAGCATCGGGTCCTCTAGGGCACCTTCGCGGAGCCGGCTGAGCTCGAACGTCGGGTCGGCCAGCGGCGACAACATCACCAGCGCGGCCGGCAGCTGCTCACCGCGGCGGAGGAGGTGCAGCGCCAGGTCGAGGGTCAGGTGCCCGCCGGCCGAGTCGCCGGCGACGATGATCTGGTCAGCGGTCCACCCCTGGGCGAGCAGCCAGGTGTAGGCCCGCTCGACGTCGTCCGCGGCCGCCGGGAAGAGGTGCCGGGGGGCGAGCCGGTACTCGGCGCTGAAGACGGAGAGTCGCGCCTGCTTCGCCAGCCGGGTGACCAGGGGGCGATGCGTCCGGGTGGAACAGAGGTTGTAGCCGCTGCCGTGGATGTAGAGGACCACCCCGTCCGGCCGCGGGGTGACCGGGCGGGCCCACTCCCCCTTGATCCGACCGTGCTCCTCGGTCGTCGAGTCGACCGGGGTCACGGTGACGTCGTACGCCGTCCGGCCGGAGGTAGCCATCAGGGTGGCCAGCACCCGACGGGTGATCTCCACCCCGAGCTCACCCTCCGGGATCACGTTCTCCAGCGGCCGGACGGTCAGGCGGGTGGCCCAGCGGGCGAAGCGCGCCCGGGATGAGGGCGAGTGCGGGACGAAGGCCCGCTGGATCGTGGAGGTCTGCACAACTTGATGACACCATCGACTGTGCCATTGGTCAATGGTTTCGTAGAACTTTCTGTGACGTGGCGTCACAGGTGCTTCGGAGCACCGTCAGGCGGACGTACCCGCCATCAGAGCGCTCGCCGCGGGACCGAGCTGGCCGGCGTCCGCAGCCGCCCGGATCGTCTCCTGGTTCCCCGGCGAGAGCCGGTCGAACCGCTCGAAGAGCCGCCGCTGAGCGGTGGCGCTGAGACGCTCGAGCGCGGTCCGGGCGGCCGCCCAGTTCGCGCCGAGGGCGATCTCGGCGAACAGTCCGTCCAGGGTCTCGTCGGGCAGCGTGTCGACGACCTCGTCGATCTGCTCGCTCCACCCCAGCAGCGGTACGACGGCCAGCAGGTCAGCCTCCGTGGCGACCCCGAGAGCAGCGTGCAGCATCTCGGGCGTGACGACGTCCACGAAGCGCGCCATGCCGGCGTACTCGCCGCGCTCGAAGAGGGCCGCGGCGATCTCCGCCACCGTGTCCACCGGCACCGCCGCCACGATCGGCCCCATCCGCGAGGGATCCAGGGCCATCGCCAGGTCGGCCAGCTCGAGCGCGGTCAGCGAGGACGCGATCTCGATGACCTGGCGGTGCGACAGGTCCGCGATCACGGCGTCGAGGTTGTCGTTCCACTCCAGCAGCGGTACGACGGCCAGCAGGTCGTGCGGCGTCGCGACGTTCAGTGCCGCCACCAGGGCCTCGACCGTCACCGTCCCGACGAACTCCGCCATCGTGGCGTACTCCTTGCGCCCGAAGAGCTCCTTCGCGACCCGCCCGATCGGCTCGGGCGGTAACTGCTGCACCACCGGTCTGGAGCGCACCGGGTCCAGCGCGAGGGCGATCTCGGCCAGGTAGTTCACCGAGACCCGGCCGATCAGGTCCCGGGCCTTGGCCGGATCGAGCATCTCCGAGGTGCGCGCTGCCATCACCGGCGGCAGGAACTTCTCCGCCAGCAGGCCGGCGAGCGGACCCGGGATGGTGCGGGAGAGCCCGGCGACGCGGGCGAACTGGTGCTGGGCGTCCCCGAAGAGGGTCTTGCTGATCTGATCGTGGAGGGTGCGCAGGTCCTCGTCCGGGACACCGTCGAGACCCTGGACCTCGGCCGGGTCGAGGCGCAGCAACCGGGCGATCCGGCCGATCTGGGGGCTGTGGGCGTGGGTCGGGGCCGGAGCCTTCTTCGCCGGACTCACCCGAGCAGCGCCTTCTTGACGATCCCGCGCACGGCGAAAGGGACTCCGGCGATGGCGACCTTGATCGAGGCCTCCATGTCCACCCGCTGCTGCTGCTTCGCGGTGGCCACCTGAGCCGCGAGCCGGTCCCGCACGTCGACGGGAAGGGCACTCACGGTCGCGGGCGGAGGACTGCCCAGAACCGTCTCGAGGTTGGCGTCAGGCCTCACGGAGCTCCCTTACGTTGCCATTGGCTGATGGCAGCGTCGCGGAAGAGCCGGTGCACGTCAAGGAGGCGTCCGGATCTTCGCCGGTCACGACATCGCGCGGATGATCTCCTCGACCTTGTCCTTCGCGTCCCCGAAGAGCATCTGGCTGTTGTCCTTGAAGAACAGCGGGTTCTGGACGCCGGCGTACCCCGTGGCCATCGACCGCTTGAAGACGATGACGTCCTTCGCGTTCCAGACCTCGAGCACCGGCATCCCCGCGATCGGGCTGTTCGGTTCGTCGAGAGCAGCCGGGTTCACGGTGTCGTTGGCCCCGATCACCAGGACGACGTCGGTCGAGCCGAAGTCCGCGTTGATCTCGTCCATCTCCAGCACGATGTCATACGGCACCCGCGCTTCGGCGAGCAGCACGTTCATGTGCCCGGGCAGACGACCGGCGACGGGGTGGATGCCGAAACGCACGTCGACACCCTTCGCCCGCAGCTTCGCGGTGAGCTCCGCGACCGGGTACTGCGCCTGGGCGACCGCCATGCCGTAGCCGGGGGTGATCACGACCGAGGATGCGTTCGTGAGCAGGTCGGCAGCAGCCTCCGCCTGGATCTCGCGGTGCTCGCCGTAGTCCTTCGCGTCGCCCGAGGGCGCCTCGATGCCGAAGCCTCCGGCGATGACGGAGATGAACGAGCGGTTCATCGCCTTGCACATGATGTACGACAGGTAGGCACCGGAGGACCCGACGAGCGCACCCGTCACGATCAGCAGGTCGTTGCTGAGCAGGAAGCCGGACGCCGCCGCCGCCCACCCGGAGTAGGAGTTGAGCATCGAGACCACGACCGGCATGTCACCGCCGCCGATGGAGGCGACCAGGTGCCACCCGAGCGCGAGCGCGAGCACGGTCAGCACCGCGAGCACGAGGTCCTGGCCGGTGCTGCCGGCGTCGGTGGCGATGTAGACGCCCGTGAGGATCGCGAAAGTGGCCAGCGAGCCGACGTTGATGAGGTTCTTGCCCGGCAGCATCAGTGGGTCGGACTTCATCTTTCCCGACAGTTTCAGGTTCGCCACGATCGAGCCGGTGAAAGTGACCGCACCGATGAAGATGCCGATCGCGACCTCGGCCTCGTGGATGTTGATCAGGCTGGGCAGCGAGTCGTGGGAGCCCTCGATGTGACCGTTGACGCCGATCAGGACGGCGGCCAGACCCACGAACGAGTGCAACGCCGCGATGAGCTCCGGCATGCCGGTCATCTCGACGATCTTCGCCCGCCAGAGTCCGATCACGGCACCGACGGCGACCGCGGCCAGCATCAGCACGATCGCGATCTTGTTGTCATCGGAGCTGACGTCGATGACCAGTGCCACGGTGGCGACCAGCGCCAGGCCCATGCCGATCATGCCGTAGGTGAGGCCGTTCTTGGCCGACTCGTGCGTCGAGAGGCCGGCCAACGAAAGGATGAACAGCAGCGAGGCGACGATGTACGCCGCGGTGGTGAACGAGACGATGTCCATGGATCAGTTCCCCTTGCTGAACATGCTGAGCATCCGCCGGGTGACCGCGAAGCCACCGAAGATGTTGATGGACGCGAGCAGGATCGCGATCGTCGAGAGCGCCTGGATCAGGCCGTCGCCGCTGGAGACCTGAATCAGGGCTCCCACGACCACGACGCCGGAGATGGCGTTGGTGACCGACATCAGCGGCGTGTGCAGCGCGTGCGCCACCTTGCCGATGACGTAGTAGCCGATCACGATCGAGAGCATCAGCGTGGTGAAGTGCCGCGGGATCGGCTCGGGTGCGGTCGCGTTGACCAGCCCGAAGGCACCGATCGCGGCCAGCACCAGGAGGACCTTGGCGCGTGCGGTCAGCTCCGGCTTCGGCGGCGCGGGCTCGGCCGCCACTGCCTCGACCTTCGGCGCCGCCGAGACCTGGACGGCAGGCGGCGGCCACATCGACTCACCGCCGGTGGCGACGGTGATGCCGCGGACGACGACGTCGTCCAGGTCCAGGACGAGCCGACCGTCCTTCTCCGGCGTCATCAGCTTGAGCAGGTTGACGATGTTGGTGCCGTAGAGCTGCGAGGTCTGGGCAGCGAGGCGACCCGCCAGGTCGGTGTAGCCGATGATCGTCACCCCGTTGGTGGTGGTGATCACCTGGTCGGTCCGGGTCAGCTCGCTGTTGCCGCCGTTGGCCGCGGCCATGTCGACGATCACGCTGCCGGTCCGCATCCCGGCGATCGTCTCGGCGGTGACCAGCTTCGGGGCGGGGCGTCCCGGGATCAGCGCGGTCGTGATGACGATGTCGGCGTTGCGCGCCTCCTCGTCGTACATCGCGGCGGTCGCGGCGACCTGAGCCTCCGTCATCTCCTTCGCGTACCCGTCGGAAGAAGCAGCGGCCTCCATCGCAGGGTCATTGACGGCGACGAACTGCGCGCCCATCGACTCGACCTGCTCGGCCACCTCGGGGCGGACGTCGAATGCGCGCACGATCGCCCCCATGCTGCCGGCGGCACCGATCGCGGCCAGGCCGGCGACACCGGCGCCGACCACGAAGACCTTCGCAGGCGGGACCTTGCCGGCCGCGGTGACCTGCCCGGTGAACTGGCGCCCGAACGCGTGCGCACCCTCGATGACGGCGCGGTAGCCCGCGACGTTCGCCATCGAGCTGAGCACGTCCATCGACTGGGCCCGGGAGATCCGCGGGACGGCATCCATCGCCAGGCCGGTGACGCCGGCCACCGCCAGCGCGTCGACCAGCTCGGGGGTCCGTGCCGGGGCCATCAGCGAGATGACCGTGGCGCCGGGGCGGAGCCGACCGATCTCCTCGGTCGTCGGGGCGTTGACCTTGACGACGATGTCGCTCGACCAGACGTCCTCCGCCGAGCCGACGGTGACCTCCGCGTCGGTGTAGGCCGAGTCCGGCTGGTCGGCACTCACGCCGGCGCCGGACTCGACGACGACCTCGTACCCGAGCTTCTGCAGCTGACCTGCGGTCGCGCCTGTCCCGGCGACGAGGGTCTCGCCGGCCTTGGACTCGCGGGGGATGCCGATACGCACGAATGTCTCCTTCGGTGCCTGTTGCCCGGCCGCAGGGTCAGCGGCAGCCGGGTGCCCCGAAGAGTATTGCCTCAAGAACCGCGCGCCGTCGCGTATCGGCAGGTGGTCGGAGAGCCGGGCACGCGGGAGACGTGGCGCAGGCCACGCCCGGGGACCCCGGGGAGCGGGAAAACCGCCTGCCCCGTGGTGCCCCGCGGTTCGTCAGACCGAGACGATGTTGGCGCCGATCGCTTCCAGCATCTCGGGGGTGACCTCCGCGACGCCGTGGTCCTCGCGTGCGTGGATCGCGACCTGGTCCAGGATAACGTCGCGGCTCTCGTCCTCGAAGCGGGCCGAGCATCCGGGCATTGCGTCACCGCAGGACAGCGTGAACTTCATCGATTTCTCCTTGTGCGTCGCTTGCTCCGAGGCCTCGTGGCTCCGGGTGGGTCACTGGTGTGCGTGGCAACCGTGCGATCAGGACGGTGCGCTCGTCGTCGCCCTCGGCGCCGAGGATGCCGCCGTGCGCCACGGTGAGAGCCCGGGCCGTGAACAGACCCATCGTCACCCCGGTCGCGTCGTGGTTGGCGCCGAACGGGTCGAAGAGCGCCTTGAGGATCATCGGTCCGATCGGGGTGCCTTCGCGCACGACCCGGATCTCGTTCCAGACCTCCCCCTCGACAACGTCGATCGCCACCTGCCCAGGGATCGGCTCGCGGTGCGCGGTCGTCCAGAGATCACGCAGCACCCGGGACAGGAGCTCCTTGTCGGCATGCAGCGTCACGTCGGCCCCCTCACGGACACCGACGCACCCGGGGAGCTCGTGGCACAGGTCAGCGACCCGGACCGGTTCGGGGTTGACCCGGAGCCGGCCGAGCGACACCGACGCTGCGAGCTCGACATCGAGGATGTGGCCGGACAACCGGGCGATCGCGTCGGTGAGGTGCTCGAGGGACTCGGCGACCTGGTCCGGGGGCACGTCGCCGTCCGCGAGGACCATCGCCCAGCCCCTGGCGACCGTCACCGGCGTACGGAGCTCGTGCGCGAAAGCGGCCAGGAACCGGTCCCGCTGGCGGGCCTCGTCGGGGTCAGGCCGGTTGGTGACCACCGCGGAGCCGGCGACGAGGAAGTCGCGCACCCAGCGGTGGAGCAGGGACGATTCGATGTCCCAGTCCTGCGCGACGTGTTCGACGTGGCGCCCGCCGAGGACCTCGAGGACCATCGAGATGCGCGGGTCCGTGGCGGACTGGGCCACGACGCGGGGTTCGGCACTGGGTTCGGTGCGGCCGCCCCGGATCACTTGCGGCCGTTCCAACTTGTGCGCCTCCGTCATCGCGCCTCCTCTCCCCTTCATCGACGTGTCTCCCCTGATCGCGCGGACGCCTCGACACACGTCAGTAGGCGTACCCCCAGGGGTCGGCACTGCCGAAGGCGTACGGCACGGGCGGCGCGTCCCCGTTGTGGGCTGCGCAGTACGCGTCGCGCGGCCCGGTCGAGCTCAGCAGCGGGATGTAGGACTGACTGTTCACGATGGCCTGGGCTGCCGTGTTCGCTTGCGTCTCGATGTTCGCCGCGACCAACGCGCGCGCCGCGGGGGTCGGTGCGGAGACCAGCGCCTCCGCGTTGCGCCAGGCGTTCTCCCGCCATCCCGAGACCACCTGGAACAAGGTCGCGTTGCCGAGGCCGAACGGGTCAGCGGCGTCGTCCAGTGCGGGGTCGAACCGGGCCGCGAGCTCCGCAATGAGCGGCGTGGTGGCCTCGTAGAGCCAGGCCTCGACGGCGACGTAATCGCGCTTGCGGGACGATCCGTCCGGGGCTACGAGACCTACCGCGGCCATCACGTACGGCAGGTCGCGGTTGATGTGCGCATTCATTCCCAGCAGCAGGTCCCCGGTGCCGCTGACCCGCTTGTTGTTCGCTGCGTCGAGCGCGATGAGCCACGACTGCGGGACCGCGGACCGGTTGCCGGACTGCCAGTTGTAGTACGAGTCGGTGTAGTACCGGGCGAAGACGGCATCGACGTGGTTGAAGTACGGAACGTCGGTGTAGTAGCCGGGGATCGCGCGGGTGTGGCCGTAGAGCTGGGTCATCCGGACGTAGGCCCGGGCGAAGACCGCGTTGTGGCTGCAGGTCCTTGCCGTCTCGTCGGCGATCCGGCTCTGCTCCTTCAACGTCGCGTGGAGGCACTGGGAACGGCCCGCCGCGCAGTCGTTGTCGCTCGTCGGTACGTACTCGTCGGTCCACCCCGCGAGGTAGGACGACCACGGCACGTAGGGCACGACGTCTGCTTGCGCCGGAGGCGCGGCGGTGACGAAGGTAAACAGCGCCGTGATGACGACACCGGACAGGCCCACGACCAAGGTTCGGACGCGCCGAGCCAAGAGATTCGCGTACATCGCACCCCTCCCAAAGAGCGTTGTTTGCGCACTTCGGGACGTTACGCACCCTGTGGGTGGTTTGTCTCTAGTCAGAAATGATCATGCTCGGTTGCGGTGCTTGTCTCCGCCCACGTCGCCGACGGCCCCGGAAACGAATCAGCCCGGACCCACGTCCGTAGGTCCGGGCCATTCCGATGTCCTGACGACATCACACGGCGGTGGCGGTGGGATTTGAACCCACGGTGGGTTTGACCCCACACAACATTTCGAGTGTTGCACCTTCGGCCGCTCGGACACGCCACCGCCGAGGAGATTACCGGAGGGGACGGGTCGGGCAGAAATCGCCGTCCGCTTCGACGGGGGTCCGCCGCGGTGCAACGTGGATGCAACGTCGCCCCGCGCACGCTCGCAGGACCTACGACCCTGGTGTGCTCACCCATGACCCTGTCTACTGGATCGATGACCCCGCCCGCGATGCGTGCCGAAGTAGCGGACTCCTGGCACCTGTCCGCAGCCGCCGGCGTGTCCGCGGACGACGTCGAGGCACCGATCACCCTGGCCGACGACGCGCTCCGCGACCACCGCGCAGCCCACCCGCTGGCCCAGGTCTTCCCGCTGCTCGACGACGTACTCGGCCAGGCCGCCCGGGACTGCGACGCGATCATGGCGGTCTCGGACGCTGCCGGCCAGCTCCTCTGGGTGTGCGGGACGCCGACGGCGTTGCGCCGGGCCGAGAAGATCGGCTTCGTCGAGGGCAGCAACTGGGACGAGCGGCTGGCCGGCACCAACGCTCCCGGTCTCGCCCTGCGCCTGGACCGGCCTGCCCAGGTGCGCCGGGCCGAGCACTTCCGGCACTCGGTCCAGCAGTGGAGCTGTGCGGCCACCCCGATTCACGACCCGAACTCCACCAGCCTGCTCGGCGTCCTCGACATCACCGGCAACGACGACATCGCCGTCCCGCAGACGATGGCGATGGTGCGCGCCGCAGCCCGGATGGCTGAGGCGGAGCTGGCCCGGGAGAAGCTCAGCCGGGCGGCGTACGTCGAGACCGCCCCGGGGTCGATGCACCTGGTCATCGAGTCCCTCGGACGCAACGACTCGCTGCTCACCGTCGACGACGGCCGCGGCCACCGCGCCGACCTGCGCCTCTCCCCCCGGCACAGCGAGATCCTGCTGCTGCTGGCCTCCGCTCCGCGCGGTCTCTCCGGCGACGAGCTCGCCGTGCTGGTCTACGAGGACGACGGCGCCTCCTCCACGCTGCGCGCCGAGCTCAACCGGCTCCGGAGCCTGCTCGGTGACGACGTGCTCAGCTCGCGCCCCTACCGGCTCGGTGGCTCGGTCACCGCGGACTGGCTCGCCCTGGAGGCCCAGCTCGCTGCTGGGGACGTCCGGGCCGCGATGCGCGCCTACCGCGGGCCGATCCTGCCGCGCAGCTCGGCGCCGGGCGTCGTACGGCTCCGGGAGCAGCTGCACATGAGCATCCGCGAGGCCGTCCGCCGCAGCGGCCAGGCAGACCTGATGTCCACCTGGACCCGGTCGAGCTGGGGCTGCGACGACTACGAGGTCTGGCAGGCGCAGCGCGCCGCCGTCGGAGCGGGCTCGCCGATGCTGGCGCTGATCGACAGCCAGCTGGCGCGGCTGGACCGCGAGCTCAGCTGAGGGGACGGCGGGACCGACGCAACGTTGCTGCAACGTGCGGTTTCCTAACGTGTGGTCCAGGTCACAAGACCTGATGTCGACCACGGCTTTCAGCCCCTCACTGTCTGGAGCACACGATGACTGTCTACGCACCTCCCGGATCCGCTGACTCACTGGTCCCCGTCAAGTCCCGGTACGACCACTTCATCGGCGGCGAGTGGGTCGCCCCGGCGACCGGGCAGTACTTCGAGGACATCTCGCCGGTCAACGGGAAGCCTTTCACCGAGATCGCCCGCGGTACCGAGGCGGACATCGAGGCCGCCCTCGACGCCGCGCACGCCGCCGCCCCTGCCTGGGGCCGTACGTCGCCGGCCGAGCGCAGCATCATCCTGAACAAGATCGCCGACCGGATCGAGGCGAACCTCGAGATGCTCGCCGTCGCCGAGAGCTGGGACAACGGCAAGCCGATCCGCGAGACCAAGGCCGCTGACCTCCCCTTGACCGTCGACCACTTCCGCTACTTCGCCGGAGCCATCCGGGCGCAGGAGGGCAGCATCAGCGAGATCGACGCGGAGACCTACGCCTACCACTTCCACGAGCCGCTGGGCGTGGTCGCCCAGATCATCCCGTGGAACTTCCCGATCCTGATGGCGACCTGGAAGCTCGCCCCCGCGCTGGCCGCGGGCAATTGCGTCGTGATCAAGCCGGCCGAGCAGACCCCGTGGTCGCTGCTGGTGCTCTTCGAGCTCATCGGGGACCTGCTGCCCCCCGGTGTGGTCAACGTCGTCAACGGGTTCGGCGTCGAGGCCGGCAAGCCGCTCGCCTCCAGCAGCCGGATCGCCAAGGTCGCCTTCACCGGCGAGACCACCACCGGCCGGCTGATCATGCAGTACGCCAGCCAGAACCTGATCCCGGTCACGCTGGAGCTCGGCGGGAAGAGCCCGAACATCTTCTTCGACGACGTCGCCACGTCCCAGGACGCTTTCTACGACAAGGCCCTCGAGGGCTTCGCGATGTTCGCGCTGAACCAGGGCGAGGTCTGCACCTGCCCGTCGCGAGCGCTCGTCCAGGACGGCATCTACGCCGACTTCGTGCACGACGCGGTCACCCGGGTCGAGAAGATCGTCCAGGGCAACCCGCTCGACGACAACACGATGATCGGGGCGCAGGCGTCCAACGACCAGCTCGAGAAGATCCTGAGCTACTTCGACATCGGCCGCGCCGAGGGCGCCAAGGTCCTCACCGGTGGTGAGCGCAACGTGCTCGAGGGCGACCTGGCCGAGGGGTACTACGTCCGGCCGACCATCTTCGAGGGCGACAACTCGATGCGGGTCTTCCAGGAGGAGATCTTCGGACCTGTGGTCGCGCTGACCTCGTTCGCCACCGAGGCGGACGCACTCGCGATCGCCAACGACACGCTGTACGGACTGGGCGCCGGGGTCTGGGCGCGCGACGCCTCGCTCGCGTTCCGGATGGGTCGCGGCATCCAGGCCGGCCGGGTCTGGACCAACTGCTACCACGCCTACCCGGCGCACGCCGCGTTCGGCGGCTACAAGCAGTCCGGCATCGGACGCGAGAACCACAAGATGATGCTCGACCACTACCAGCAGACGAAGAACCTCCTCGTCTCCTACTCGCCCGACGCACTGGGCTTCTTCTGATGGAGCAAGGGGTCGACGCTGAGCGCGTTGGCGTCACGAGTGAGGCGGCGGAGCTCCTCCGCCGCCTCACCACCCAGTACGGACCGCTGATGTTCCACCAGTCCGGCGGGTGCTGCGACGGGTCGTCCCCGATGTGCTTCCCGCAGGGCGACTTCATCACCAGCGAGGCCGATGTCCGTCTGGCCGACCTCGACGTCGGCCTGGAGCGGTCGATCCCGTTCTGGATGTCGACCGCCCAGTTCGCCTACTGGTCGCACACCCACCTGACGGTCGACGTCGTGAAGGGCCGCGGGTCCGGCTTCTCGGTGGAGGCACCTGAAGGGGTCCGGTTCCTGATCCGGTCGCGCCTGTTCACCGACGAGGAAGCGGACCTGATCCCCCCGGTGGCCTAGCGGAGCTCAGCCGCGCTGCTCGGCGAAGAACGCCTCCAGCAGCGCGGCGGACTCCCCGGCCAGGACGCCGCCGATCACTTCGGGGCGGTGGTTCAGGCGCCGGTCCCGTACGACGTCCCAGAGGCTCCCGACCGCACCGGCCTTGTCGTCGTACGCACCGAAGACCAGGCGGTCGACTCGGGACAGCACCACCGCGCCGGCGCACATCGTGCACGGCTCCAGGGTGACGACCAGGGTGCAGCCGGTCAGCCGCCACTCCCCGATGTGGAGGGCAGCAGCCCGCAGAGCGACCACCTCCGCGTGACCGGTGGGGTCGGCGTCCCGCTCGCGCACGTTGACCCCGGTACCGATCACGGTGCCGTCGGGGCCGAGGACGACCGCACCGATCGGGACGTCACCGCCCGCACGGGCCTCGCCCGCGCACGCGAGCGCCTGCCGCATCGCGGCGTCCCACGGGTCCATGCTCAGTCCTCGAGGAACTCGTCGAACTCGTCGCCGAACCCGGCGATCCCGGCGATCTCCGCGATGACGTCCTCCGGGAGGAGGTCGAAGTCGTCGAGGAGTTCGCCCATCTCGGCGGCCGTGATGCCCAGGTCGGCCAGGAGGTCGAGGCTGCCGGCAGGGGCCTGCTCCTCCTCGTCGATCTCGACGTGTACGCCGAGGTGGTCGACCGCCGAGCGGGCCAGGGCCCAGTCGGGGGCGGCGGTCGCATCGGAGAGCAGCACCCGCACCAGGGTGCCCTGGGCGCGCACCAGCAGGATGAAGTCCTCGTCGATGGAGAGGAGCGCCAACGCGCCGGTGTCGCCGGGGTAGCGCCGGAGCTCGCGCGCGATCGCGTCGACGTCGTCGAGCGCGTGCAGCGGCAGCTCGGCGAGGTTCCAGGTCCCCTCGTCCTGGTAGGCGACGAGCGCGAAATCGATCGCGCTGATCTCCGCATCGGTCACATCTGACATTGCCGCCCACCTCCGTCCGGTCTCGAACCTCCCCTGATCGTCGCAGAACCGGGGCCCGGACGCGAGGCGAGCGGGACCGCGCCTTTCTTGCGTAACCTTCCCTTCATGCGCCTGCACGTCGTTGATCACCCGTTGGTCTCCCACAAGCTCACGACATTGCGCGACGAGCGCACCGCCTCCCCCGAGTTCCGCCGCCTCACCGACGAGCTGGTCACCCTGCTCGCCTACGAGGCGACCCGCGAGGTCCGGGTCGAGAACGTGACCGTGCAGACCCCGGTCGGACCGGCCGACGGGGTCAACCTGTCGCACCCCCGACCGCTGGTGGTGCCGATCCTCCGGGCCGGGCTCGGCATGCTCGACGGGATGATGCGCCTGGTGCCGACCGCGGAGGTCGGCTTCCTCGGCATGGTTCGCAACGAGGAGACCCTGGAGGCCGAGACGTACGCCGAGCGGCTGCCCGCGGACCTGTCCGGTCGGCAGTGCTACGTCCTGGACCCGATGCTGGCCACCGGCGGCACCCTGGCAGCGGCGCTGGAGTTCCTCACCGAGCGCGGCGCCGACCACCTCACCGCGATCTGCTTGCTCGCCGCCCCCGAGGGCATCGCGAACCTGGAGGCCGGGGTCGCCCACCTCGACATCCCGATCACCGTGGTGACCGCGGCACTGGACGAGAAGCTGAACGAGAAGGGCTACATCGTGCCCGGCCTCGGCGACGCCGGCGACCGGCTCTACGGGCTGGCCCAGTAGCGGGTCCAGCAACGGGTTCAGCAGCGAGCCCAGCAGGCAGCGGGAACCGTCCGGGGCTTCTCCGCGTCCGACCAGCACCACTGGTCTGCCGAGGAGAACCCATGTCCGAGCCCACCGCCGCACCGCGTACGCCGAACCTGCTGACGATCGGGGTCCTGGTGATCGCCCTCGCGGCGGTCTTCCTCGCCGGGCTCCAGGTCCGCGACTCCGACGAGCCCGAGGCAGCGGCGGCCAGTGCGGCGACCGACACGCAGTCGGTCGGAGTCGTCACCAGTGGCCAGGGCTCAGCCGAGGGCAAGCCTGACCAGCTCACCTTCAGCGCGACCGTCACCAATCGGCGCGACACCAACGCCGACGCCCTCCGGGCGACCAACCACGACGTCCGTGCCGTGACGATCAACCTCAAGAAGAACGGCGTCGAGGCGCGTGACATCCAGACCGCGAGCCTGTCCATAGAGCCCCGCTACGACTCCAGCGGCGTCGGCCGACGGCTGGTCGGCTACACCTCGACCCAGCGGGTCAAGGTCCTGGTCCGGGTTCTCGACAAGGCCGGCGAGACCCTCGGCGGCGTCACCGCCGCAGCCGGGAACGCCGTCCGGATCAACGAGATCCAGCTGTCGGTGAGCAACAAGGACGAGGTCGTCGCCGAGGCCCGGGCGGAGGCGGTGACGAAGTCCAAAGCCGCCGCCGAGGCGCTGGCAAGGGCAGCCGGGCGCCAGGTCGGCGAGCTCGTGTACGTCGAGGAGGTCGTCCCGGAGCGGTACTACGGCTACAACTCGACCGACAGCATGGCGCTGAGTGCTGGCCTCCAGTCGCTCCGGCTCGGGGACTTCCGCGCCGGCTCCGTCCCGATCTCGCCGGGACAGCAGAAGTTCAGCGTAACCGTGAAGGTCCGCTGGTCGCTCGGTTGAAAGCCGACCGGCCCTCCCGTCCCTCCCCGCCCCTCGTCGTCCCAGGAGATCTGATGTCAGAACCCACCACCGCCGCACCCCGCACACCGGACCTGCTCACGATCGGGGTCCTCGTGATCGCCCTCGTGGCGGTCTTCCTCTCCGGGCTCCAGGTCCGCGAGGACGACGACCCGGAAGCGGTCGCTGCCGGGGTGACCTCCGCCAGCACCGACCCGACCGGCGTCCTGACCAGCGGTGAGGGCACGGCGTCCGGGAAGCCCGACCAGCTCACCTTCAGCGCGACCGTCACCAACCGGCGCGACACCAACGCCGAGGCGCTTCGCGCGACCAACCACGACGTCCGGGCCGTGACGATCACCCTGAAGCAGAACGGCGTGGAGGCTCGTGACATCCGCACCACAAGCCTCTCGATCCAGCCGCGGTACGGCACCGGCGGCACCGCGTTCCGTGGCTTCGGCACCGCCGGTCGACGGCTGATCGGCTACACCTCGACGCAGCGGATCGAGGTGCTGGTCCGCAACCTCGACAAGGCCGGCGAGACCCTCGGTGGGGTGACCACCGCCGCCGGGAACGCTGTGAAGGTCAGCGGGATCAGCTTCTCGCTGAGCAACCAGGACGAGGTCGTGGCCCAGGCCCGCGACGAGGCGGTCAAGAAGTCCAAGGCAGCCGCCGCGGCGCTCGCCGAGGCGGCGGGCCGCGAGGTCGGCGAGCTCGTGTACGTCGAAGAGGTGGTCCCGCAGGGCTACCGGGACTACGACGAGTTAAGCAACGGCCTGCTCCGCGCGACCGCGGAGAACTCGTACTCGATGAAGGACCTCCGCGCTGGCTCGGTGCCAATCTCGCCCGGCCAGCTCGAGTTCGACGTGACCGTGAAGGTCCGCTGGTCGCTCGGCTGAGCGCTCAGTCGATCGCGACCGCACCAGGATCGCGACGAGCGCGAGGTGCAGGGGGGTTCGCCAGGCTCAACCACCGGGAGCCGTGCGCCAGGACGGGGGGTTTCGACAGGCTCAACCACCAGCAGCGGTCAACCACCAGGAGCGGTCAACCACCAGGAGCGGTCAACCACCGGGAGCGTGCAGGACCGAGCCCGCGTGTGTGACCGCGCAGCCGGCGACGATCTCGTCGTCGAAGTCCGGCGCGAGGACCGCGTTCCCGGCGTCGTCGGTCACCGTCATCAGCGTCACCAGGTTGACGACGTTCCGGGCGTAGAGCTGCGAGGCGGGGCCGGGCATCTGACCGGGCACGTTCTCGCCGCCCCAGACCTGGACCTGGCCGATCCGGACGATCTTCCCGGGCACCACCCCCTCGACGTTGCCGCCGCTCTCCGCAGCGAGGTCCACCACCACCGAGCCCGGCTTCATCGCCGCCACCATCTCTGCGGTGACCAGCACCGGTGCGGTCCGACCGGGAACGGCGGCCGTGGTGATCAGGGCGTCGGCGGCGGCGACGTACGGCGCCAACAGCGCGCGCTGCCGGTCGGCGCGCTCCTCGGTCATCTGCCGGGCGTACCCGCGGGCACCCTCGAGGCTCTCCAGCCCGAGGTCGAGGAACTCCGCGCCGAGCGAGCGGATCTCCTCGGCCGAGGACGCGCGGACGTCGTACGCCCGCACCACGGCACCGAGCCGCCGGGCGGTCGCGATCGCCTGCAGGCCGGCGACCCCGGCGCCGAGCACGACGACCTCAGCGGGCTGCACGGTGCCGGCCGCGGTCATGTGGACCGGGAAGAACCGGCGCAGCAGCCCGGCAGCTACCACGGCCCCGCGGTAGCCGGTGACCAGCGCCTGCGAGCTCAGCGCATCCATCGGCTGGGCGCGGGAGATGCGCGGCACGAGCTCCATGGCGAACGCTGTGACACCGGCGTCGCGGAGGGCGACCACCAGGTCCGGCTCCTGGGCTACCGCGAGGAAGGAGATCTGGGCCGTCCCACGGGGCAGAGCACGGACCCGGTCGGGGTCGAGGGACTGGACGCCGACGACCACGTCGGCCAGGCTCACCGCGTCCTCGTCGATCGCGGCGCCGGCCTCGCAGTACTCGGTGTCGCTGTACCCGGCCCGGTCGCCGGCTCCCGGCTCGACGAGGACCTGGTACCCCAGTCTCGTCAGCGTGCCGACGAGCTCGGGGACCATCGCGACGCGGGTCTCGCCCACGCGGGTCTCCCGGGCGACGACGATCCTCATCCCGGCAACGTAGTGCACCGGGTGACTAGCCGGTGGTGCCTCCGACGAGGCTGCCGATCGCGTAGGTGACGACCATCGCCAGGAGGCCTCCGGTGACGTTGCGCAGCACGGCCCGGCGTACGTCCGCCTCGGCGAAGCGCGCCGACGCGAAGCCGGTGATCACCAACGCGACCACGACGGCGCCAACGGTGGCCCAGATCCGGACCGACTCCGCGAGCAGCGTGATCGTGAGGAGCGGCAGCGCGGCTCCGAGGACGAAGGCGATCATCGAGGCCCCGGCCGCCTGCCACGGACTGGTCAGCGCGTCCGGGTCGATACCGAGCTCGGCATCGGCGTGGGCGGCCAGGGCGTCGTGGGCGGTCAGCTCCTCGGCGACCCGGACCGCGACCTCCTCGCTGAGCCCCTTCTGCCGGTAGATCCCGGCGAGCTCGGCCAGCTCCTCCGCCGGCTCCTCCTCGAGCTCGCGACGCTCCTTCTCCAGCAACGCCTTCTCGGTGTCCCGCTGGGTGCTCACCGAGACGTACTCCCCTGCGCCCATGCTCAGCGCCCCCGCCACCAGGCCCGCGGTGCCCGCGACGAAGATCGTGTGCCGGTCCGCGGTGGCACCGGCGACGCCCATCACCAGTCCGGCCACCGACACGATGCCGTCGTTGGCACCGAGCACGGCGGCGCGGAGCCAGTTCAGCAGCGCCGAGGTGTCCTCGACGTGCGGCTCGTCGGAGTGCGGACCGATCTGTGCCTCGGAGGGCAGCTCGGCGTCAGTGGTCATGGCGTCAATCCACCACGCCGCTCAGGTCGGTCGCAAGCGAGGCAAGGCTCTGCTCAGGGCTTGTCGGCACCCCGTCGGTCGACCTGCTTCCAGTCGAAGGCGTACGACGTCGCGTGCTCGCCCGGGTCACGCGCGGTGACCCGGGCGAGCACGGTCCTCTGCGCGCCGTTGTGGACCAGACGGCACCGGACCGCCGTACCGACCGGGCCGGAGAGGTAGGGGCAGCTCACCGACGTCGGCGGCGGGACGAGACGCAGCCGGGCCTGGGAGAGCAGGTCGGCGGTCAGGTGCTCACCGGTGACCCCGTACTCGGCGACGGTGTCGTCGAGCTGGACGCGCAACCGGCCGCCGTCCTCGACGGCGGTCACCGAGACGGTCCCCCCGATGCTCACCTGGCGGCCACCGCCGAGCTCGGCGACCTGGACGCAGCGGACCGACGCCCCCAGCTCCCAGTCCAGGTCCGGGCAGGTCACCGTGCCGGCGGCCATCCTCGGGTGGGCCTCCTCGAGCTCGCGCTCCGCCATCGCCCCGACCTCCGCCCCGGCGAGGAAGTCCGGAGCCGGGGCGGGTGCGGCCTCGTTCCCGCAGCCCACGAGCACCACCCCGGCGAGGAGCAGCCCCAGCGATCTCGTGGGCGACCTCAGCGGGGACCTCACGGCGTGCCGGCCCCGAGCAGTCCGCGGATCTCCGTGACCCAGGCCGGCACCAGGGCGGTGGCCGGACCTTGGCGGGAGACCCGGAAGTCACCGTTCGTCGTCCGCTCGAGGTTCAGCTCCAGGGTATCGCTGCCTCCGGCGATCGCGTAGTCCACGAACGCGGCCGCCGGGTAGACGACCCCGGAGGTGCCGATCGAGACGAAGAGGTCGCAGGAGAAGAGGGCTCTGTGGATCTCGTCCATCCCGTAGGGCATCTCACCGAACCAGACCACGTCCGGCCGGAGCGCGCGGGCGCCGCACCCGGGGCAGGGCGGTTCGTCGACGAGCGGCTGCTCCCACGGCGTACGACGGTCGCACGCCTGGCACCAGGCCGCCCGCAACCGCCCGTGCAGGTGGTGCACCCGGGTCGAGCCGGCCTGCTCGTGCAGGTCGTCGATGTTCTGGGTGACCAGGTAGAGGTCCTCGCCGAGGACCGCCTCGAGCTCAGCCAGCGCGTGATGCGCGGCGTTCGGTCGGACCCGTGCCAGGGCTGCGCGCCGACCGTCGTAGAACCGCTGCACCAGCGACCGGTCCGCGGCGAACGCCTCGGGAGTCGCCACCTCCTGCGGGTGGTGGCCCTCCCAGAGGCCGTCGGAGTCGCGGAAGGTGGGCACGCCGCTCTCGGCGGAGATCCCCGCACCGGTGAGCACCACGACCTTCACAGGCGCAGGCTATCGCCGCGGTGTGCGGGGACGGTTCAGTTCGCGACGGTGAACCGCTCGCGCACGTGGGTACGCGACGCGATCTCGTCGACCAGCGCGACGGCGTAGTCCTCGATGCTGATCACCTCACCGACCGGCGACTCCGAGCCGACGACGTAGGAACCGGTGCGCTCGCCAGGCTGGATCACCGGAGCCGGCGAGAGGTAGGTCCAGTCGACCTCGGGTCCGGCTGCGCGCAGGACGTCGAGCGACGCAGCGCCCTTGAGCGCCTCGGACCGGTAGATCTCCGGGAACCCCGCGGTGTCGACCAGGCGGACGCCGTCGACGGTCAGGCTGCCCGCGCCGCCCACGACCACGAGGCGGCTCCCGCCCAAGGTGGCGGCGAGGTTGGCGATCGTGTCGGGGAACCGGGTCCCGTCGTCGGCGGTGCGGCTGGGGCCGACGGCGGAGACGACCACGTCGTGCTTCTCCGCGATCCCGGCGGTGAAGTCCGGGTCGAGGGCGTCGCCGGTCTCGTCGCTGCCGGAGCGGCTGATCCCGGTGACCTCGTAACCGCGGCTGCGGGCTTCGTGGACGATGCTGCTGCCGATCGCGCCGGTGGCGCCGTAGACGGCCACCCGGGGTGCGGTCCTGCTCATGTCGTTCTCCTTCGTTCGGTCTGGATTCGCGACGGTATCTATTGGATACTGAGTACTTCAACGTGCTATAGATACCTCATGGAAACCATCGACCGCGACGACGCGGACCTCTCCCCCGACGCCTTCGCGAAAGCCTGCGCGTCCCGGGTCGTCCTCGACCGGATCGGCGACCGCTGGACCGTGCTCGTCGTCGTCGCCCTCGCCGACGGCCTCCTGCGCTTCTCCGAGCTGCGCAACCGGATCGAGGGCGTCACCCCGAAGGTGCTGACCCAGACGCTGCGCGCCCTGGAACGCGACGGGATCGTGACCCGCACCGTGTACGCCGAGGTGCCCCCGCGGGTCGAGTACGAGCTCACCGAGCTCGGCCGGAACCTGCTGGCGCCGATCGACGCAGTCCGGCTCTGGGCCGAGGAGCACGCTTCGATGATCGTCGCGAACCGCGAGACGTACGACGACCGGTGACCGGAACCCCGGAACGCCCCGGCCCGGGCCGGTAGCGTCGCGCCATGAGTGATCCCGGGTCCTCCATGTCGTACCAGCCCGAACCCGTCGATACGCCGTCGTCCGGGATCCCGCTCTGGATCCTGATCTCGGCCGGCGCTCTCGCGGTCGTCGGCGCGATCATCCTGACCTTCGTGGTGCTCGCCGAGCTCAACACGAAGGACGACGAGAAGAAGTACCCGAGCGCCTGGGACCCCCGGGTCGCGAAGTACGTGACAATCGTGGAGAAGCAGCGCGGTCTGACCTTCCTGCACCCGGTCGAGGTGCGGTTCCTCGAGAAGGCCGAGTTCACCCGGGAGGTGACCGCCGACAAGGCGGACCTCGACCAGAAGGAGCGCGAGGAGATCCGGCAGGCGACCGGCCAGCTGCGCGCCATCGGCCTGATCACCGGGGACGTGGACCTCTTCGACGCCGTCAACGACGCCACCGGCGGGGGAACCCTGGCGTTCTACTCGTTCGAGGACGAGCGGATCACCATCCGGGGCGCGTCGCTGACCCTGGCCTCACAGGCGACCCTGGTCCACGAGCTCACCCATGCCCTCCAGGACCAGCACTTCGCGATCGGCGACCGGTTGGAGGAGCTCCGGGAGAAGGACGCCGCCAACAGCGAGGAGTCGGTGCTGGACGCGATCATCGAGGGGGACGCCGAACGGGTGGCGACCCTCTACCGCGAGTCCCTCGACACGAAGGCGCGCGCGGCACTCGACAAGAGCGAGAAGGCCCAACGGGACGAGGCGACCTCGGACCTCAAGGGCATTCCGAAGGCAGTGCTCACGATCATCAGCTCGCCGTACACGCTGGGCCAGTCGCTGATGCAGACGGTCGCGGAGGACGGCGGCAACAAGGCCATCGACGCGCTCTACCGCGACACCCCCACCCACGACACGGCGCTCTACGACCCGTTCCAGGTCATCGCCGGCGACCTCGGTGCCGAGGAGGTGCCGACCCCGGCCGTGCAGGACGGCGAGAAGGAGGTCGACTCCGGTGAGTTCGGGGCACTGACCTGGTACTTCATGCTTGCTGAGCGGGTGCCGCTGCTCGAGGCCGTCGACGTCGTCGACGGGTGGGGCGGCGACTCCTACGTCTCCTACGAGAAGGCGGGCGTCTCCTGCGTGCGGGCCGCCTACCAGGGCGACACCGACAAGGACACCGCCCGGATGCTCGGGGCCCTGCGCAGCTGGGTCGCCGCAGCCCCCGACGCACCGGCGGAGGTCTCCTCAGAGGACGGACGCGTGCTCTTCGAGTCCTGCGACCCGGGCACCGGGGCGAAGGTCGGCAAGAAGGCGTCGATCGACGCCCTCACCCTGATCAGCGTCCGCAACCAGATCGGCGGTCAGCTGCTGGCCGCCGGCGCTCCGGCGGAGCTCTCGGGCTGCGTGGCCGGCAAGGTCGTCCGGGAGTACTCGGTCGCCCAGCTCACCGACCCGAGGTTCGGGGCGAACGACTCCGCGGTCCAGAGCCGGATCGCGCAGCTCGCGCTCGCGTGCCGGTGACGGTTCAGTAGTACCAGGGGAACGTTGCCGCCAATGTTGGGGCTCCATTGGTCATCGTTGATCTCGACGTGAAAGGCCGCCTGACCTGCGTAAACGCACCCGCCGACTCGTTGGGTGCCACTTGATGCGCTCGGAGCCGACTGGACTTCTTGCGGACTATTTGCGGACTGCCCTCGGTCGGGCCGAGGCCTTCGGATCTATCGAGATGCTGCTAGCCCGAAGCGGCTCCCCTCTGTTGTCAAGAAGCTGTCTTCAGGATGATGACCTCCGGCTCGCCGGTGGGTGCGAGGAGCGCTGAATCGACCGCCAGAGCTCTTGCTCGTTCGACGAGGACGAGTTGGCGGTACCCTCGTGTCGCTTGCCAGCGTGATGGGACCACCGCGTTGCCACGAGCATGGGACCACCTGGAAGTGTTGGCGAGCATCACAGAGCCTCTCTTTCGGCGTCAACGGCGCCACGCTGGTTGAGTCGGTCTCGTTGTCGGTAGGAGGGCCCTTCGATGACGAGGGTGTGCGCTCCTGAGGTGAGCCGGTCGATCGCGGACTGGGCGAGGAGCGCGTCGCTCATCATCGAGAGCCACTCGGAGGGTTCCCGGTTCGAGGTCACGATCGTGGAAGCCTTGCGGTGGCGCTCGACGATGAGCTCGTAGAAGTCGTTGGTCTCGGTCGGGTCGAGCGTTCGTAGTGCGAAGTCGTCGAGGATGAGCAGGTCCACGCGGGCGAGCTTGCGTATCTCGGCTTCGAGGCTGTTGTCCAGGCGTGCGGCGCGGAGCCGGGTGAAGAGTTTGTCGGCGCGGGCGGCGTGGACGCTGAGCCGTCGGCGGATCCCGATGTGGCCCAGGGCGGTGGCCAGGTGGGTCTTGCCGACGCCGACCGGTCCGAGGATCAGGACGCCGTGCCCGGCCTCGGCGAACCGCAGGCTGGTGAGGTCGGATACGAGTGCCCGGTCGTAGGTGAGGTCGTCGGGTTCGTCCCAGGTGTCCAGGCGCATGGTCGGGTCCAGTCCGGCGGTGCGTGCTCGCAGCATCGCCGAGCGGGACTCGCGTCGGGTGACCTCGTCGTCGAGGAGCAGCTCGAGGAACGCGGCGTGACCCATCTTGCGTTGCCGGGCCAGGGCGAGTCGCTCGGGCAGGGTGTCCTTGAGGCCTCCCAGCTTCAGGGCACGCAGGGTCTTCATCAGGTCGGCGCCGATCGGGTCCACCGGCCCGGAGGTCGAAGTGTTGTTCATGCTCGTCGTGCTCATGGGGTGGTCTCCAGTTCTGGGCTGGCCGATGGGTTGGCGGAGCTCTTCGCAACGCCGGGGATGAGCCTCAGTTGTGCTCGTGCTCTGGTGGTGTACTCGGCCGGGTCTCGGGCGAACCTGCCGGTCGCCGTACCGGCGGCCGCGGGTAGCACCGGGGCCTCGCGCTCGATCGCTTTCTCCAGCATCGAGGCGATCTTCGCCACCGATACGACGTCGAGGTCCAGCGAGCGTGAGCAGGCGGTCTCGACCGGTCCGGGGCCGTAGCGCCGGACCAGGCCCAGGAGCCGGTAGACGCTGCGCATCCGGGTCCAGGGCAGTGGGTCGTCGAGGAGCCGCTCGGCATAGATCCCGATGTTGGGTCCGTTGCCGGCGCAGGTGGCGATCAGCATCGTGAGGTCCCGCATTGCATACCCGGCCTTGTGTTCGGGCAGGTCGCCGCGGTCGGTAGACCGGCCTCCGGGCGGCTGTCTCGGGTGGGTCTTGACCAGCTGCCCGCGGGAGTAGAGCTTGACGAGCTCGCTGTCGGCACGGGCCTCGAGATGCTGTCCGATCCACTGTGCGGGCAGCGAATACAGCGCGCGGGCGACCTCGACGTGGAAGTCGCGGTGGACCTTGACCCGGGTGAAGACCGGCACGTCGTAGGGCGCCGCGACAGCGAGCAGACACGCCGCTTCGAGCTCGTTGAACATCTCGACCGGACGAGCCGCGGTGGTGCCGTGGATCCGCATCCCGGCCCGCTGCGAGCACCACACCTCGACTCGGGCCTGGGCCTCGGTGAGGTCGCTGAAGGTCTCCCCGGCCCAGAAGTTGCCGCGCACGAACTGGACCGCGCGTTCGACCCGCGGCTTGTCCTGCGGGGTCCGCACCCGGGCCGGGTCGGTCGCGAACCCGACGTGTTGGGCGTAGTCCAACCACCCGGTCGCCAGCCGCGGGTTGACCGCGTCCGCTGTGGTGACCACGGCCTTCAAGTTGTCCGGGATCAGGACCTTGAACACCCCGCCGAAGAAGCCCCACGCGGCCTCGCAGCCTGCGATCATCGCGGTCAGCGTCTGGGAGTAGGTCAACCACACGAACATGTGCCTGCTCAGCACGGCGGTGAAGATCAGCGCGTGCACCCGCCGCTTCTTCCCGGTCTCCGGGTCACAGATGAACCCCATCTGGGCGAAATCGATCTGGCACTCCACCCCGGGCTCGCCGTCGTTGATGCGCACCGTGGTGGTCTTGACCCGGAACCCGCACCGCTCCACCGCGAACCGGTGCAACGTGCGATAGGGCACCACACAGCCCTGGCGGGCGAGCAGCTCCTCGATCTTCACGATGCTCAAAGGATCGTGCCCCTTCCCGCCAGCCACCCACACCTTGATCTGCTCCTCGCGGGCCAGCAGCAGATCCCACGAGGCGCCATGCCCGTTGGGGCGGGCCGGGCGGACAGCGGCCACCACGGCGCCGATCAGCTCGTCGGTCAGCGCCTCGAGACCGGCCCCAAGCACGAGGCCCTCGGCCTCGGCCGCAGCGACATAGCGGCGAGCGGTCTTGCGGTCCACCCCCGACCGCTCGGCAACCTTCCGAAGCCCGGCTCCCTCGAGCCACCCACGGAGCACCTCGCGCACCTCAACCACACTGACCTCCCTGAATCCCACCGCTGATGACCTCCACGTCGACGAACAAGACGTGGCGAGTCAACGAGCGATCCGACGGGCCCCCCGGCGCGGCGCGCCGGGTGGTCCCATGACTGGCAACCCAGGTGGTCCCATGAAGCTGGCAGAAAACCGCTCAGGGCGGTCCCATGCTCATGGCAGGCGACAGGAAAGCCAGATTCGAGACAATCGCTCACGGCGACACAGACCTCGACGAAACCGGACGAAGAGCCGATTCG
>JBKJIR010000012.1:0-5878 GCA_046598495.1 Marmoricola sp.
GCCGTGCTCGTGATGGGCACCAACGACCTCGCCAAGGAGCTGTACGCCGAGCACGTGCCAGGCCGACAGCCCCTGCTCACCGGCCTGTCGCTGGCCCTGCTCGCCGCGCGTGCCACCGGCAAGGTGATCATCGACGGCGTCTACAACGACGTGAAGGACACCGACGGGTTCCTCGAGGAGTGCCGTCAGGGTCGGGAGATGGGCTTCGACGGGAAGACCCTGATCCATCCCGGCCAGGTCGAGGGTGCCAACAAGGCCTTCGCTCCGTCGGAGCGGGCGGTCGAGGACGCGCGCGGCATCCTGCAGGCCTGGGAGGCCGGCAAGGGCTCCGGTGTGGTCACCTACAACGGCCGGATGGTCGAGAACCTGCACGTCGAGTCGGCGCAGCGCACGCTCTCGATCGCCGCGGCGATCGCCGCTCTCGGGTGATGGCTCGGGTCGCGCCGGGTTCCCGGTAGGCCTGAACGGGCCGGGCGCCGAACCCGAAGCCGTGGACTCAACCGACCTGGCTGAGCAGGTGCTGGTGGAACTCGCGCTCGAGGTGGGCGATCAGATACACGGGGTCGCTGGAGAGCACCCGGGCACGGTCGAGCAGAATCACCCGCCAACCGGCGTGCGCGCAGCGGATGACGTCCGCGGCGCTCGCGTCACCCGTGAGCACGACGGCGAACCGATGGGTCGGCAGCCCCAGCGCCACCCGGATGCCGGCGACCCGCAGGGCGGGCGTCGGGGTCGGCAGCCGCGCGTCGTACCAGCGCAGCCGGAGCACCGACTCGCTCGGGTGCCGCGCACGTCCGTCGGCCATCGCCGCGAGCTCACGGGCCTGGAACGCACCGGGGTGATCGAGCCCGGCCGTAGCGGCGATCAGGGTGTGGTGGCTCAGCGCTCCGGCGCGGAGCATGCCGTCGAGCAGCGGCAGCCCGCGCTCGGGGGCCAGGTGCCGGGCGACGTCCACGGCCGTTCGTAGGGGGGTCGTGCAGCGGACACCCCCCACGACGGCCAGGTCACCGGGGCCGAAGCGCAGTGGCCCGTCCACCCGCCGGCGCCGGGTGTGCACGTCGAGCGGCAGCGGCCCGTCGGGAGTGCCCCGGTCCGGGTGCGCCCCGTGGATCCAGGCCGCCGTCCGGTCGACGACGATGTGCCGACGACCCACCACCAGAGCCAGGGCGCGGGCCCGGACCACCGGGGTCGACGGGGCGTCCGCCGCCAGGTAGACCCCACGGACCAACCGGACCACCCGGCCGCGCCGGACGTGCTTCTCGAGCGCGGCACGTCCGATCCCGGCGTCCGCAGCCATCGCAGGGGTGAACGGCTCGTGGCCGAGGAGAGAGGTGCCGGCGTCCATCGCTACACCCTCACCGATCCCCGGCCCGGTTCGTCAGGCCGATCCACAGGAGTCGCGCTCAGGAGCCCCGGAGGGTGGCGCGCAGGGCCGGCGCGAACTGTCGGACGATGTCCTCCGCGGGAACCGAGGCGACCGGCTCCACACAGATCACGTAGCGCATCATCGCCAGCCCCACGAGCTGGCCGCAGACCAGCTCGAGGCGGAGGGCGGACGCATGCACCCCCGTGGCCCTGGCCGCCGGGTTCACGACCGTGCGGTTCAGCACCCGGTAGAAAGCCTGACCCGCCCGTGCACTGCCGACCGAGGCACGCACCATCCGGAGCATCCCCTGCCGGGTCCGCGGGTTCTCGCAGAGCGCCAGGAAGCTGCGCAGCAGCCGCACGGCGAAGTCCGTGTCGATGTCGACGGTCTCGTCCGCGACCCGCGCGAGCGCGGACTCGGTCGCGGCGATCACCGTCGGCGAGTCCGGGAAGACGGGAGGCACGGCTCCTACGGTATCCGGACGGCGTACGACGACGCCGCCTGGGCGGTTCAGCCCTGGGGGCGGGTGTACTTGCCCTGGAAGAAGAGCAGCGGGTCGACCTGCGCGGAGCCGTCGGCCTGGTCCTCGCGACGGTCGCCGAAGGCAAGCTCCTTGACCCGGCCGATGACGATGTAGTGATCGCCCGCTTCGACGACCTGGTGCACGGTGCAGTCGATGTAGCCGAGGACGCCGTCGATCACCGGCGCACCGGTGGTTGCCGTCGACCAACCGACGCCGTCGTACTTGTCGACGCCCTTGGTGGCCATCCCGTTGGAGATCTCCGCCTGGTCGGCAGCCAGGATGTTGACGCAGAAGAAGCCCGCTCGCTGCATCAGCGGCCACGCCCGCGACGTCTTGGCCGGCGAGAACATCACCAGCGGCGGGTCGAGGGAGACCGAGGAGAAGGACTGACAGGTCATCCCGACCGGCTCCCCGTCGGAGACCGAGGCGACGACCGTGACGCCGCTGCAGAACAACCCGAGGACGTCACGGAACTTGCGGGCCCGGGCGGCGGCTTCCGGGTCGTCCGGGATCGGCGTGTGCTCGCCGAGCCGGAGCTCGAAGTCCAGCTCGTTGCCGAGCCACGAGGAGATGAGTTCCCGGCTGGGCCACGTCTCGCGGGCGTTCTCCTTCATCCCCTCGGGGACGCTGCTGCTCGCGGACGTACTCACCGGCCCATTGTTCATCGGTTCACTGACTCCCGCCGAACGTGTGCCCCCAGTACGAGACAGCGGTGCTCTCCCGGGCGACCCAGCGGGCGTCGTCGACCTGCAGGCCCTCGGTGCCGAACTCGAAGTCGAAACCACCGGGCGACTTCACGTAGAACGAGACCATCTCGTCGTTCATGTGCCGGCCCAGCGTCGCCGAGAGCGGTGCCTGGTACTTCTTGACCCGCTCCAGCGCACGGCCCACGTGGTCGAGCTCGTCGACCTCGAGCATCACGTGCACGCACTTGGACGCGTTCGGCATCGGCAGGAACGCCAGGCTGTGGTGACGCGGGTTGACCCCGAGGAACCGCAACCAGATCTTCGAGCCGGGCTCCTTGCCGACGAACTCACCAGGCATGCTCATCGAGTCGCGCAGGCGGAAGCCGAGCACCTCGGTGTAGAACCGGAGCGCCTCGACGTCGTCCAGGACCGGGATCACGAGGTGGCCCATGCCCTGGTCGCCGGTGACGAACTTCGCGGCGTACGGCGTCACGACCGGGCGGGACTCGTAGGTGATGCCGTGGAAGAGCTCGAAGACGTTGTCCCACGGGTCGGTGAACCGGATCAGCTCCTGGACCCGGCGCTCCGCGAGCTCCTCGGGCGTGCCCTCCTGGTAGACCACGCCGGCGTCCTTGAGGTGCTGGCGGGCGTTCTCCAGCGCGACGTGGTCCGCGACCTCCCAGCCGGCGGCGTCAAGCCGGTCGACGTCGCTGGGGAAGACCACGATCCGGGCCGAGACCGCGTCGATCCGGAAGTAGAGGTTCTCCGGCGTCGGGCCACGGCCCTCGGCGACGCCCAGCACCTTGCCGGCGAACAGCTTCCAGGCCTCCAGGTCGGTGCTCGCGACGCGGATGTAGCCCAGGGACTTGATGTCGATGGTCATAGGACGACCTCTCAGCTTCTCTCTCGGTGCCGGGCCAGGAACGCGGTGCAGACCTCGGCGAACTCGTCGGCCGCCTCGATCTGCGCCCAGTGGCCGCAGTTCGGGAACACGTGCAGCTGCGCCTTGGGGATCTGCTTGAGCGCCACCATCGCGCCGTCGAGCGGGTTGACCCGGTCCTCGCGGCCCCAGGTCAGCAGGGTGTGCTTGCGCAGGTTGTGGACCTCGCGCCAGAGCATGCCGTCCTCGGCCCACTCGGGGTTCCAGAACGAGGCACCCATCGAGCGCATCGCCTCGAGCGAGCCCGGGGCGGTCGCGTCGGCGAACCGCTCCTCGACCAGCTCGTCGGTGACCAGGGCCTGGTTGACGACCATGGTCGAGATGAACGCCCGGAGCGCCTCGCGGCTAGGAGCCATGCTGAAGTCCATCAGCCGCTTGACGCCCTCGGTCGGGTCGGCGTGGAACAGGTTGAGCGACAGGCCGCCGGGGCCCATCAGCACCAGTCGACCCACGCGGTCGGGGTAGCTCAGCGCGAAGCGGGTCGCCGTACCGCCGCCGAGGCTGTTGCCGAGCAGGTGCACCTTCTCGATCTGGAGCTCGTCGAGGAACTTCACCAGGTAGTCGGCGGAGTGCCGGAAGTAGTTCGCCTTCACCTCGGGCTTGTCCGAGCCCCCGAACCCGGGCTGGTCGACCAGCAGGGTGCGGAAGCTCGCGGCGAAGCGAGGGAGTGCGGAGCCGAAGTTGCTCCACGCCGATGCCCCGGGGCCGCCGCCATGGAGCAGCACGAACGGGAGCCCGCCGCCGACTTCGGTCGACGACTCCCCCGCCTCGTAGTAGTTCAGCGTGATGTCGCCGGCCTTCGCCGACTTGCGGACATCTTCTTTGGCGAAGGACATGAACTCAGTACATCCCCGGGTCGACCTTGTGGCCGAACTGCTGCGCGCCGTACATCTGGAGAGCACGCTCGGGGTCGTTCGCGGCGTGCACCCGACCGGCGTGCGCGTCGCGCCAGGCCCGCTGCAGGTAGGTGCCGTTGGCCAGCGCCCGACCGCCCGAGGCCTCGAAGAGCGCATCGATCGCGTCGAGCGCGCGCTGGGAGCCGAGGACCTGGTCGCGGCGGACCCGCAACCGCAGCTCGAGCGGGATCTTCTCGCCCTTCGCGACGTGGGCCTGCTCCTCGCGGATGTTGTTGGTCAGCAGCGCCCAGGCGGCGTCGATGTCCGAGGACGCCCGCGCGATCCGGACGGCGGCGAACGGGTCGAGCGATGCCTTCTCGCCCAGGTACGCCGCACGCACCCGCTGCTGCTGCATCTCGACGTGCTCGGCGTACGCACCGCGCGCCATCCCGATGATCGGGGTGGTGATCGTGCCGGTGAAGATCGAGTGGAAGGGGAGCTTGTAGAGGTCGGAGGTGTTCTGCTCCTGGCCCGGGCCGCGGCACTGGCCGGTCTCGCCCATCGACAGGGTGAATGCCTCGGGGACGAACACGTCGTCGACGACGATGTCGTTCGAGCCGGTGCCGGCGAGTCCGACCATGTGCCAGACGTCGATGATCTGGTAGTCGTCGCGCGGGATCATGAAGGTACGGAAGTCGACGACGTTGCCGTCCTCGTTGAACACCAGCCCACCGAGCAGGACCCACTGGCAGTGGTCGCAGCCGGAGGAGAAGCTCCACTTGCCGGAGAGCCGGAACCCGCCCTCAGCGAGCGTGGCCTTGCCGGTCGGCGCGTACGACGAGCTCAGCCGGACGCTGGTGTCGCTGCCCCAGACCGCCTGCTGCGCCTCTTCGGCGAAGAGCGCGACCTGCCACGGGTGCACCCCGACCACGCTGGAGACCCAGCCGGTCGAGCCACAGGCGCTCGCGATGTCACGGACGGCGGTGTAGAAGTCCACCGGGTCGGATTCGAAGCCGTCGAACCGCTTCGGCTGGAGGAGACGGAAGAACCCGGTCTCCTCGAGCTCCTTGACCGAGGCCTCGGGCACGACGCGGAGACGCTCGGTCTCGTCGGCACGCTCGCGCAGCGTGGGCAGCAGATCGCGTACGCCGTCCAGAACAGCCTGGCTCATGACATCTCCTCGTCGTCGGGTGCTTCTGCTCCCAATACTAGAACACGTTCTACCTCTTCGTCCACGACGGCCGGGCGCTCCCGGGATTTCTGGCTGCCACCGCGCGTCGGTCCGGGACGAAACCTGACAAAGAGGGCGCCCAAAAAAGATTCCAGGAAAAGTGCAAGGACTTCCCCGGGCCGGTGCTCCTACCTACAGCAACACCGAGAGACCAAGAACTTCACACCCGCCCCGCACCACCACCCCGCAGCACCTACCCGAGGAGAACGTCATGAACCGCATCGCCCGCACCCTGCTCATCACCGCCCCGCTGTCCCTGGCCGCCCTGACCATGACCCCCGGCACCGCCAACGCCG
>JBKJIR010000045.1:0-53478 GCA_046598495.1 Marmoricola sp.
CGTCGGCACGGTCCTGCTGCTGCAGCTGGCACTGAGCGGGGTCACCGAGGGGTCCGGTCTCGCCGTGGCGGCCTCGACCTTGGCGGTGGCGGCGCTGTTCCGCCCGGCCCTGGGTCGGATCCAGCGGATCGTGGACCGGCGCTTCTTCCGGAGCCGGTATGACGCGGCCCGGACGCTGGAGTCGTTCAGCGCCCGGCTGCGCCACGAGGTCGACCTCGCCGCCCTGAGCGCGGACCTGCAGGGGGTGGCCGTGGAGACGATGCAGCCCACCCACGTGTCGCTGTGGCTGCGGAGCGACCCGACATGACCGCTCGGATCGAGCCCGAGTGGGCGATGGTGACCGTGATGTTCGTCGACATCCGCGGCTTCACGACCTTCGCTGACCGGGCAACCGCACGCGAGGCGGTCGGCTATCTCAACGAGTTCTTCGAGCTGGCGGTGCCGGCGGTGCTGGCTCACGGCGGCCGCGTCAACAAGCTGCTCGGCGACGGGCTGCTCGGCGTCTTCGGTGCTCCCGAACCGCTCCCCGACCACGCCGATCGAGCGCTCGCCTCAGGGCGGGACGTCCTCGCCGCGGTCGAGGCCGGGATGGGGGACCGGTGTCAGGTCGGGGTCGGCCTCAACTCCGGGCTCGTGCTGGTAGGCACCGTCGGGGGCGGTGGCTACACCGAGCTGGGGGTGATCGGGGATCCGGTGAACGTCGCCGCCCGCGTCGAGTCCGCGACCCGCGAGCTGGACACGCCGCTGCTCCTGACCGAGGCGACCCGCTGCCTGCTGGAGAACCAGGACCCGAGCTTGCGACTGACGGCGCGGGGATCGGTGCCGTTGAAGGGGAAGGCCCAGTCGGTGATCGTGCACGGGTTGGAATCCCGTAACGCTTTCCGGACGCCGCGAGCCTAGAAAGGACCTGTGATGAGCACAGCGAAGAAGACCCTCCAGGCGCGGCTGCGACGAGGCAAGCGTGTCGATGATCAGGCGGTCGCCGAGACGGCGGTGCCTGCGGCACACGACGCCATCGTGCAGAGCCCGGTGGAGATCGCTGCGAACGACCCGCTGCTGGTCTATCTCCAGTCGGCGGGCGGCGCGGTTGACGTCGAGGTGCTCGAGCTCGACTCGGAGGCGTTGCGCGCGTTGAAGGAGGCCGGCGTGAAGCTGGCGATCCCGCTGGTCAGCCAGGGCGAGCTGATCGGCGTACTCAACCTCGGTGCGCGGCTCTCGGAGCAGGAGTACTCCTCCGATGACCGCCGGTTGCTCGACAACCTGGCAGGCCAAGCCGCGCCGGCCCTTCGGGTGGGTCAGCTGGTCCGCGAGCAGGAAGCCGAGGCGGCGACCCGGCAGCGGTACGAGCAGGAGCTCGAGGTCGCCCGCCTGATCCAGTCGCACTTCCTGCCCAAGACTCTTCCCGATCTGCCGGGCTGGCAGATCGCGGCGTACTACCGACCCGCGCGCCAGGTCGGCGGCGACTTCTACGACGTGATCCCGCTGCCCGACGGTCGCGTCGGCTTCGTGGTCGGAGACGTGACGGACAAGGGCGTTCCGGCGGCCCTGGTGATGTCGGCGACGCGCAGTCTGATGCGGGCGGCGGCGCAGCGACTGATCGAGCCCGGGGAGGTGTTGGAGCGGGTCAACGAGCAGCTCTGCCCCGACATGCCCGAGAAGATGTTCGTCACCTGCCTGTACGGCGTGCTCGAGCCGACCACCGGCCACCTCCGCTTCGCGAACGCTGGCCACGACCTTCCCTACGTGAAGACCGCCCACGGCGTGGTGGAACTCCGTGCGCGGGGCATGCCCCTGGGTCTGATGACCGGGATGCCGTACGAGGAGAAGGAGATCACCCTCGAGCCCGGGGAAAGCGTGCTGCTGCACTCCGACGGTGTCGTCGAGGCACACGACCCCGACCGGCAGATGTTCGGTTTCCCGAGGCTGATGGAGACCGTCGGGGACTCCCCGGGTGGCCAAGTGCTGATCGACCGCGTTCTGACCGACCTCGACGTGTTCACCGGCCCGGACGCCGAGCAGGAGGACGACATCACGATGCTCACCCTGGAGCGAATCGGCGACCCGTCGGCAGCAGTGCCTCCCGGTGAGGACGAGGTCCTGGTCGCGTTCGAGCTACCGAGTGCGCCCGGCAACGAGCGCGAGGCGATCGCGCGGGTGGAGGCCGCCATCAACGGGAGCGGGTTGGCGCCGGACCGGCTCGAGCGTCTTAAGACCGCCGTGGGCGAAGCAACGATGAACGCGATGGAGCACGGTAACAAGTACGACGCTGACCTGTTCGTCTCCGTCCGGGTGCTGCGCGACGCGGACAGCCTGCGGGTCCAGGTCGTCGACCACGGTGGCGACGGTCCGCACCCGGACCCTGAAGCACCGGACATCGAGGCCAAGCTCGAAGGCCGCCAGACCCCGCGGGGGTGGGGCCTCTTCTTGATCAAGGCGATGGTCGACGAGGCCCGCGAAACCACGGAGGGCGACCGGCACATGCTCGAGCTCGTCCTGCACCAGAGAGAAGGCAGCGATGCCAACGCATGAGTTGCAGACAGCGGTGCGGGAGCGTGCCGGCACGGTCGTGATCGACCTGGTCGGTGACGTGAACGGCTCGGCCGGAGAGGCGCTGGACCGGGCGTACACGGAGGCGGTGAGCACGGGCCCCACCGCGCTCGCGCTCAACTTCGAGCAGACGGAGTTCATCAACAGCACCGGGATCGCCCTGATTGTGGGCCTCCTGGCAAAGGCCCGGACGGATCGGGTCGAGGTGCGGGCGTTCGGGTTGTCCGCGCACTACCGCGAGATCTTCGAGATCACGCGGCTGGCCGACTTCATGACGATCGCTGACGGTGAGGAAGACGCCGTGAGCGCAACAGAAGGGCGAAGCAATGACTGAGTCACCGACCACGTTCGCTGTCCAGGAGATCTCCGGGAGCACCCGGGTGATCGACATCTCCGGCGACATCACGGCCCAGAGCGAGGACGTCCTGATGGACGCCTACGGTCGCGCGAACCAGAAAGGGGTCAGCGCGATCGTGATCAACTTCAGTGGGCTGGACTACATGAACAGTGGTGGCATCGGGCTGCTGGTGATGCTTCTGGTCCGCGCTCAGCGCCAGCACCAGCGGGTGATCGCGTTCGGACTCTCCGACCACTACCGGCAGATCTTCGAGCTCACCCGGCTCGACGAGGCCGTCTCGATCCACGACACCGAGGAAGCGGCGCTCGGCGCCGCCTCCGGGTCCTGAAGGAGCGCGCCATGAGTGAGGAGAGCAGTGCCAACCACTGGGCCGGACCGGTCTCCCGGCTCGACCTGCCCGAGGTGCCGGAGGGTGCAGCGGGCATCAACGTCGGCGGCCGGCGACTGGCCTCGCCGATCCAGGGCTTCGGGAAGATGTGGCAGAAGACCTATCGGGCGCGACTGCCCGCAGGGTCGGTCTCGCCGACCGACCTGATCACGACCTGGAAGCAGCGGTTCCCGGAGTTCTGGCCGGAAGGGAACCACTTCTACGGCTCGTTGACCGGGATCGAGCCGGGTGAGGTGGCGCTGCTGAACGTCTCCCTGCCAGGGAAGATGAAGCTGTCCACCGGCGTGATGGTGCTGTACGCCGACGAGGAGTCCTTCACCCTGATGACCCCGCAAGGTCACATGTTCGCCGGGTGGATCACCTTCAGTTCCTACGCAAAGGACGGCGAGACGGTCGTCCAGGCCCAGGTGCTGATGCGGGCGAGCGACCCGATCTTCGAGCTCGGTCTCGCTCTCGGGGGGCACGGCCAGGAGGACCTCTTCTGGCAGCGCACGCTGACCAGGCTGGCCGAGCACTTCGGGCACGAGGTCACGGTCGAGACCAAGGTGGTCTGCGTCGACAAGCGCCGGCAGTGGTCACGGTGGCGCAACGTCTGGCACAGCTCAGCGATCCGCTCGACGATCTATACCTTCGGGGCTCCCTGGCGCGGCGCGAGACGGCTGTTCACGCGCTAGCTGGCGAACTCGTAGTCCTCCAGCGGGAAGTGTCCGGCACGCCACATCGTCTCGATCGTCGTGCTGGCGCGGAACGGGGTGTCCCCGTGCTCGTCGAAGTAGTAGCTGTTCGCGACCTGGCACGACGGCTCCGAGAAGACCTGGCGGTGCCGGCGCGACATCATCTCCGCGAAGTAGCGGTCGTTGGCCTCCTGCTTGACCTCGACCGTGACCGCACCGCGCTTCCGGGCCTCGGTCAGGCAGCGGACGATGTGCGCCATCTGGGTCTCGATCAGGTTGAAGTACGACGACCCGTTGTAGCCGTAGGGGCCGAGGATCGCGAACATGTTCGGCCAACCGGGGACGCTGACGCCCTCGTAGGCCTGGGCGCGGTTCTTCGACCACCACTCACCGAGGTCCTCGCCGCGGCTCAGCGTCGGGAAGCCCGGCATGTTGTCGCGTTCGAAGACCTTGAAGCCGGTGGCGAGCACCAGGACGTCGATCGGGTGTTCCACTCCGGCGGCGGTGCGGATCCCGGTCGGGGTGATCTCGACGATCGGGTCGGTCTCCAGGAGGACATCGTCCCGGTTGAACGTGGACAGGTAGGAGTTGTGGAAGCTGGGCCGCTTGCACCCGACGGCGTACTTCGGTGTCAGCTTCTCGCGGACCACCGGGTCGTGGACCTGCTCCTTGAGTGCCCTGCGGGCCAGCAGCTCGCCGGCCTTGGCGGTCGGCAGCACGGTGTGGAAGTGCGCGGCGAGCGGGAACGTCGCCTCGACGTACGTCTGGCTGATCAGCCGGCTCACCGCCTTGGCGCCGGGAACCCTGCCCAGCACCGCGCGGACGGCGGGGGAGAGGGCGCTGTCGGGCTTGGGCAGGCACCAGATCGGGGTCCGCTGGAAGACCGTGAGGTGGGCGACGTCCTCGGCGATCGCCGGGACCAGCTGGACCGCAGAGGCGCCGGTGCCGATCACGCCGACGCACTTGCCGCGCAGGTCGAGATCCTGGTCCCAGCGCGCCGTGTGCACGGTCCTACCGGCGAAGTCGGCGAGCCCCGGGATCTCCGGGTCCTTCGGCTTGGTGAGCACGCCGGTCGCGTTCACGACGTACCGGGTGGTGAGCGTCTCCCCGGTCGCGGTCACCACGGACCAGGTCGCGGTGTCGTCGTCGTACGACGTCGCGGTCACCGCGGTGTTCAGGCGGATCCGGTCCCGGAGGCCGTACTTCTCCACGCAGTGCTCGGCGTACCCCTGGAGCTCGGTGCCGGGGGCGTAGACCCGTGACCACCGGTTGCTCTTCTCGAAGGAGAACTGGTAGCTGAACGACGGGATGTCGACGGCCACGCCCGGATAGGTGTTCCAGTGCCAGGCTCCGCCGACCCCGGCGCCCTCCTCGAGGACCAGGTAGTCGGGGAAACCTGCCTTGTCGAGAAGGATGGCCGCTCCGATGCCGGAGAAGCCGCCGCCGATGACGATGACCTGGTGTTGGGGCTGCATGGCGCGACTATGCCATTGGCCAATGGCATGGTCAAGAAGGGCGGCGACTCCCGGTCCGGTGCAGCACCTGCCAGATCGCGGCGACGGTGACCAGTCCGGCCGCGCCGATGATGGTGCCGACGATGGCGGTCTGGCCGAGGAAGAACCGCAGCCCCGGCTCCGGTGCGTTCAGTCCTGCCGCCAGACCGGAGGCCAGAGCCACGCTGCCGACGATGACGAGGGCGCGGGTGCCGAGGGCGGCGACGATGCGGGGGTGCGGTCGACGGGATCGCCCGCGCAGCGCCAGGAGCGCCCAGAGCGTGCACACGCTCAGCCCGACCACGCTCGAGCCGTACTGGGCCCACTGGTAGCCGAACAGCCCACCGTGCTCCTCACGGAGCCACCCGATCCGGTCCACGCCCCACCGGTCGTGGTGGGTGAACAGGTCCCAGCCGACGTGGGTCAACGAGCCCACGACCGCGGCCGGTGCGACCAGGAGCCACTGCCGGCGCGAGCAGTGCGCGGCCGGGTCGAACCGCTCGCGCACGAAGGAGGGCAGCAGATCGACGACCGGGTCGCGAAGCACCGCGAACCAGAGCACCACCGCGGTGACGGCGACGACCAGGTCGACGGTCAGGACGCCGGTGACGCTGTGGGTCAGGTTGTACGGGCGCCCGTAGGCGTTCAGGAAGACCGGTACGTCGGGGGCCATCGTCCCGGCCACCACCGCGGCCAGCGGCAGCGGCGTACGCCGGAACAGGAGCGCCGCGGCGGGGTGGGCGAGGGTGAAGGGCACGGGGTCAGGGTCCGTGCACGCAGACGGCCGGGAGGTCGAACCAGCGCAGGTGCTCGAAGTCGGCCGAGACCTCGTCGGCCAGCTGCCCCTCGGGCGCTGGTACGACGGCACCCAACAGCCGCGCGCCCTCGGTGAGGTGCTCGACCAGGGCCGACTCGGGGGCGGTGGTCGCACGCCGGGGGTAGTGCATCCGGCCGTCGTCCGCGTAGGTGACCTGGGTCAGCCGCAGGGGCGGTTCTACGAGGCCGTTGCGGTGCACCCAGATCCCGGTGCCGGTGTCGAAGCGGTACTCGCCGAGCATCCGCCACCCCTCCCGGGCGACCAGGGCGACGGCGTCGACGATGTAGGAGAAGACCGCCTCCGAGATGAAGTAGTTGAAGTTGATCCGCACCCACCCGGGCTTGATTCCCTCGCAGCCGCGGGTGATCTCGCGCTCGAACTCGTGGGAACGCTCGAGGTCGATCCCGAGGAGCCGGTGTCCGTACGGCCCGGCGCACGAGCAGCCGCCCCGGGACTGGATCCCGAACAGGTCGTTGAGCAGCGCGACCACGAAGTTGTGGTGCAGGTACTTCCCGCCGGGGGTGCGGATGACGAAGGAGATGATGGAGAGCCGCTGGGCGTCGAGGTTGCCGAGGATCTCGATCGCCGGCTCCTCCGACCACCGGGCCAGCGCGCGGCGGACGTTGCTCTCCTCGTGCTCACGGATCACGTCGATCCCGACCGCCTGCTTGAGCTGGAAGACCAGACCCGCCCGGATCGACTCCACGATGGCCGGCGTGCCGCCCTCCTCGCGCTGGGCGGGATCGCTGAGGTAGCGGTGGTCGTCGGGGTTGACGTAGGCCACCGTCCCGCCGCCCGGGACGTCCGGGACGCGGTTGGTCAGCAGCTCGTTGCGGACCACCAGCACCCCGGGCGTGCTCGGTCCGCCGATGAACTTGTGCGGGCTGAGGAAGACGGCGTCCTTGTAGCAGTGCGGGTCCTTGAGTTCGGGGCCGTACATCTCGATCTCGACGTACGGCCCGGCGGCGGCGAAGTCCCAGAACGAGAGGGCGTCGTGCCGGTGCAGCAGCGAGGAGATCGCCGCGGTGTCGCTGAGGATGCCGGTGACGTTGCTGGCCGCCGAGAAGCTGCCGATCTTCAGCGTGCGGGTGGCGTGGCGCTCGAGCTCGGCCTCCAGGACCGCCAGGTCGATGTGACCGTCCGCGTCCGCGGGGATCGCGACCACGTCGGCGATCGACTCGCGCCACGGCAGCTCGTTGGAGTGGTGCTCGTAGGGGCCGAGGAAGACCACGGGGCGCTCGTCGTCGGTGATGGAGGCGCCGAACCCGTAGCGGTCCTCGAGGGGGGACGGGATCCGGAGACCCAGGATGCCGATCAGCTTGTCGATCGCCCCGGTGCACCCGGATCCGGCGAAGATCACCGTCGTCTCCCCGTCGCCGCCGACGGCCTCGGAGATGATCGCGCGGGCGTCGGAGCGGAGTCGGGTCGTCTGTAGCCCTGTCCCGCTCGACTCGGTGTGGGTGTTGGCGTAGCCCGGCAGGACCTCGTCGCGGATGAAGTCCTCGAGGAACGTCAGCGCCCGCCCGGACGCGGTGTAGTCGGCGTAGGTGACCCGACGCGGTCCGAACGGCCCGAACATCACGTGGTCGTCCCCGATCACGCTCTCCCGGATCCGCCGCAGCAGCGGCGTCTCGTCGGGCCCGGGTCGGGGCGGGGGCGGTTCCATGGGTCGAGCATAGGTTCGCGGGCATTCGCCGCCGTTTCTCAGGTGGTCCCTGCCAGAATCGGCCGCGACGACCGAGTGCCAGGAGGCTCCCGTGGGACGACCGATGACCATCAGCGACTCCGTCGAGGTCGCCGCCGACCCGGCGACCCTGTGGAAGCAGCTCGCCGATCCGGCGCAGATGCCGCGCTGGAGCCCGGAGAACACCGGAGCCCCGGTCGGGGCCGGCCGGCCGCTGGGCGTCGGCGACGCCTTCCACGGCCAGAACAAGCGAGGTCCGGCGCGGTGGACGACGCTGTGCACCGTCGTGGACTCCGAGCCGGGCAGGTCCTTCGGGTTCGACGTGGTCGCGATCGGGATCAAGATGCCGCGGCTGCGCGGGCGGATCGCGAACTGGACCTACACCCTCGAACCGTCCGGAACCGGTACCCGGGTCACCGAGACCTGGACCGACCTCCGCAGCAGCTGGCCCGACTGGGCAGCGGCCGCCTTCGACAAGGTCGCCACCCGGGGCAGCCTGTTCTCCGACTTCCAGCGGCGCAACATCGCCAAGACCCTCGCCAACCTCCAGGCGGACTTCGCCTAGGCGTCCGCCGTCACGCATCCGTCACATCTCGGCCCTTGCCGGGGAACGCCGGGGCCGGAAGAGTCGGGGGCATGACCGCCCACGACTTCACCGGCCTGAAGGCCATGTTCATCAACTGCACCCTGAAGCGGTCGCCGGAGACCAGCCACACGCAGGGCCTGATCGACGCCAGTGCGGCGATCATGCGCCAGCACGGCGTCGAGGTGGAGACCCTCCGCGCGATCGACCACGACATCGCCACCGGCGTCTACCCCGACATGACCGAGCACGGTTGGGCGAGCGACGCCTGGCCGGAGATCTCCCCGCGGGTGCTCGCCAGCGACATCCTGGTGATCGCCGGCCCGATCTGGCTCGGCGACAACTCCAGCCAGACCAAGGTGGTCATCGAGCGTCTCTACGCGCTCTCCGGGATGCAGAACGACAAGGGCCAGTACCTGTTCTACGGCCGGGTGGCCGGGTGCCTGATCACCGGCAACGAGGACGGGATCAAGCACTGCGCCCAAAACGTCCTCTACTCGCTGCAGCACATCGGCTACACGATCCCCCCGAACGCGGACGCCGGCTGGATCGGCGAGGCCGGCCCGGGGCCGTCGTACCTCGACCCGGGCAGCGGGGGGCCGGAGAACGACTTCACCAACCGGAACACGACCTTCATGACCTGGAACCTGATGCACCTCGCGAAGATGCTCAAGGACGCCGGTGGGGTTCCCGGGTACGGCAACCAACGCTCGGAGTGGGACGCCGGCGCACGCTTCGACTTCCAGAACCCCGAGTACCGGTGACCGCAGAGGTCGCCGTGATCGGCGGCAGCGGCTTCTACGCGTTCCTCGAGGACCCGGAGCCGGTGCTGGACACGTCCACCCCGTACGGCGAAGCGTCCGGTCCGGTCAGCATCGGTGAGGTCGCCGGACGCCGGGTGGCCTTCCTCCCGCGGCACGGAGCCGACCACGCCTGGCCGCCGCACCTGATCAACTACCGCGCGAACCTATGGCTGCTGCGGTCGCTGGGGGTGCGTCAGGTGCTGGCGCCGTGCGCGGTCGGGGGCCTGCTGCCGGGGGTCGTCGCGCCGGGCGACGTCGTGGTCCCGGACCAGCTCGTCGACCGGACCAGCGGGCGGACGCAGACCTACGTCGAGCGTGGCGCCGTACATGTTCCGTTCTCCGACCCGTACTGCTCCCGGTTGCTGCAAGTCCTCGCCGAAGCGCCCGGGGTGACCGTCGGCGGGACCATGGTGGTCGTCGATGGACCCCGGTTCTCGACCCGTGCCGAGTCCCAGCAGTACGCCGCCCAGGGATGGTCGTTGATCAACATGACCGGGCACCCGGAGGCCGTGCTCGCGCGCGAGATGCAGCTCTGCTACGCCGCCGTCGCACTCGTCACCGACATGGACGCCGGTGTCGATGCCGGCACCGGCGTCGGGCAGGACGAGGTGTTCGCCCGGTTCGAGCAGAACATCGACCGCCTCAAGGAGATCCTCCGCGGCGCCGTTGCCGCCCTTCCGGACCCGGGCGGCTGCACGTGCAGCACCTGGGCGGACGGGATCGAGCTCACCTACCCGGTCCCGGGGGTGCCGGGGTGAAGGTCCTGCTCACCGGGTCCGCGGGCTTCATCGGCTCCGCCGTCGCACGACGTCTCGAGGCAGCCGGCGACGAGCTGGTCCGGGTCGACCTGATGCTCCCGCAGGCGCACTCCACCGCGGCCGCGCCACCAGACACCCGGGTCCTCGACGTCCGGGACGTGGCCGAGTGGGCGGACCTGCTCGCCGGCATCGACGTGGTCTGCCACCAGTCCGCCCTGGTGGGTGCCGGCGTCCGCGTCGCCGACCTCCCCGACTACGCCTCGCACAACGACTACGCGACCGCAGCCCTGCTGGCCGCGATGCACGACCGGGGTGTCCACCGCTTGGTGCTGGCCTCCTCGATGGTGGTCTACGGCGAAGGGCGCTACGCCTGCGCGGAGCACGGTCAGCAGGAACCGGGGCCCCGCAGCCTCGCCCGCCTCGAGGCCGGCGAGTTCGAGAACCTCTGCCCGCGGTGCGCGGCGCCGCTCGGTTGGGAGGTCGTGACCGAGGACGCCCGGCTGGACCCGCGGAGCAGCTACGCGGTGAGCAAGCTCGCCCAGGAGCAGTACGCCGCGGCCTGGGTGCGGCAGGCCGGCGGCAGCGTGATCGCGCTGAGGTACCACAACGTCTACGGGCCGGGCATGCCGCGGGACACGCCGTACTCGGGCGTGGCGGCGATGTTCCGGTCCTCCCTCGAACGCGGTGAGGCCCCGCAGGTCTACGAGGACGGCGGCCAGATGCGCGACTTCGTGCACGTCGAGGACGTCGCCCGCGCCAACGAGACCGCCCTGCGCGCCGTTCTCGAGCGGGAGGGTTTCGCGGCTTACAACGTGTGCTCGGGCAATCCGGTCTCCATCGGTGAGGTCGCCCGACTGGTGGCAGCCGGCTCGGCGGACCCTCGTGATCCGCAGGTGACCGGCGGCTTCCGTGCCGGCGACGTCCGGCACGTGGTCGCCTCGCCCGAGCGGGCCGCGGCGGAGCTCGGGTTCCGCGCCGAGGTCCTGCCGGAGGTGGGGCTGCCGGCCTTCGCCACCGCACCGCTGCGTGCCTGAGCCGACGCCCGGGGCGCTACCAGGCTGAGCGGAGCAGGTGCTGGATCACCACGGCCGCAGCCACCTGGAGCACCAGCCCGTTGCGTCGCCACCGTCGCGGCAGCAGAGCGCAGGCCACCAGGAGCCACGGCACGAACGGGAGCCAGATCCGCTCGACCTCGGCGCGACTCATCTGGGACAGGTCGGCGACCAGGACCATCGCTGCCCCGGCCAGGGCGAGCGCCACCGCGACGCGGGTCTGCGGATCCTGCTCGCGTCGTCGCGCCACCGCCTGGGCGATCCCGGCGGGCATCAGCAGTCCGGCGCAGAGCGTCAGTGCGGCCAGGTTGGCCCAGGTCCAGTAGGCGCCGGGCCGGATGCTCGCGACACCGTCCCAGTACCGCTCGCGCAGGACCTGCAGGCCCTCCCACCAGGCGAAGCCGAAGGCCGCGTAGGTGAGCACCACCAGGGCCGCCACCGCTGCGACCGGGACCAGCGGACGCCACGACCGGGCCAGCGCGAGGATCGCGACCGCCAGGATGCCCAGCAGCACCAGACCGTAGGAGAGCATCACCGCGAAGCCGAGCAGCAGCCCGGCCGGGACGCACCAGACGAGCAGGCGCCGCGTCGTCGTACTGGTCGCGGCCAGGGCGAGCGCCGCCATGCCCCAGGCAGCCACCGCGGCGAACATCGCGTCGGCCGAGACGCACTGCCACACCGCGGCCGGTCCGAGGACCAGGAACGGCGCCGCCTTCCGAGCGATCGGCTCGGCACCGAGGACCCGCAGGGTGACCATCACCGCGACAGCCGTGGTCGCGGCGATCAGGGTCACCACCAGCCCGGCCGCGAAGGTGCTGCCGAGCCCGAGCCGGACCAGCACCACGAAGAAGGTCAGGGCGCCCGGCGGGTGACCGGCGAGGTGGGCGGGCCAGTTGGAGCGTGGGTCGAACGGGACCTCGAGCGCCCGCTGCTCGACCAGGGGACCGGCGACGCCCGCCGGCCAGTCGATGGTCGGCACGAACGGGATCCGGTCGACGTAGATCTCCAGCGTCGCCGCAAGGTCAGGGGTCCCGCGGGCGGTGCGGAGGTACTCGTTGTAGACGCCGAGGATCCGCCCGATGTCGCCTCCGTCCACGGTGGCCAGGGCGAGCATCCAGAGGACGCCGACGACCCAGGTGGCCAGCAGCAGGCGTCGCCAGTCCAGCCCGGCCGCGACCTGCGCGGCGTACAGGCTGCCGAGGACGGCGATCAGCACGGCCGGGATGGTCCCGGGACCCACGCGCGGGGCCCAGTCGGCGTACACCGGCGGGAAGGTGTTGATGTGTACGTTCCAGTCGGCGAGGGCCGGGACCGCCATCGCCGCAGCGACCAGTGCCACCGCGACCGCCAGCCCGATCCGGGGAGCACGTGACCCGCGCGCAGCAGTGCCGGTCCGCGTCATCGCCATGGCCCTCACCCTAGGCACTGGTCCGCGCCGATCCCTCCTCGCCGGGAAGGCCGTCACCCATCCGTAAGCCTTTGCCGGGGGTCAGCGGCGCCCGGGGTTCCTACCGTGGACACATGCACCCGACCTGCACCCTGATCCTGCCGTGCCTCGACGAGGCCGCGGCGCTGGAGCTGCTGCTTCCCCTGGTGCCGGCGGACCTGCTGGTCCTGGTCGTCGACAACGGATCGACCGACGGGACCGCCGAGGTCGCCGCGCGCCTGGGGGCGCGGGTCGTCCACGAACAGGCGCCCGGGTACGGCGCGGCGGTGCACGCCGGGGTCGTCGCGGCCGGGACCGAGCTGGTCGCCGTGATGGACGGCGACGGCTCGTTCGATCCCGACGACCTGCTGCCGCTCGTCGACGACGTGCTCCGGGGTCGCGCGACGATGGCGGTCGGACGGCGCCGTCCGACCACCCGGGGGGCATGGCCGTGGCACGCGCGCCTGGGGAACCAGGCGGTCGTCTCGCTACTGCGCAGGCGCGGGGGCTTCCCGGTCCGCGACATCGCCCCGATGCGGGTCTGCGGCCGTCAGGACCTGCTCGATCTCGGCGTCGTGGACCGTCGCTTCGGCTACCCGGTGGAGCTGATGCAGAAGGCCGTCGCCGCCGGGTGGGTGATCACCGAGCGCGACGTCGCCTACCACCCTCGTGCCGAGGGCACCCGCTCGAAGGTCTCGGGGTCCCTGGTCGGCTCGGTCCGGGCAGTGCGGGACTTCTACGGGGTCCTGCGATGAAGGTGCAGGTGCAGGTGCTGGTGATGGCGAAGGCGCCCGTCGCCGGGGAGGCGAAGACCCGCCTCGGTGCCGTGGTCGGCATGGAGGCGGCCGCGGACCTGGCTGCCGCGGCGCTCCTGGACACTCTCGCCGTGTGCCGTCAGGTGTTCGGCGGCGCCTGCCACCTGGCTCTCGACGGTGACCTCGACCTCGCCCGACGGGGGGACGAGATCGGCGCTGCGCTCGTGGGCTGGTCGGTCTTCCGGCAGCAGGGCGTGGATCTCGCCGAGCGGCTGGTCCACGCCCACCGCGCGGTGGCGACCGACGTCGAGGGACCGGTGCTCCAGATCGGGATGGACACCCCGCACCTGACGCCGGCGCTGCTGAGGTCGGTCGCCGAGTCGTTGGAGAACGGCGCCGAGGTGATCGTCGGCCCGGCCGAGGACGGTGGCTGGTGGGCGCTCGGCGTACGGGACGGGCGGGATGCGCACGTGCTGGCCGAGGTGGCGATGTCGCAGCCCGACACCTGTGCCGCGACCGTCGAGGCGTTCCTCCGCGCCGGCTCCGCGGTGGTCTCCGCCCCACGACTGACCGACGTCGACACCGTCGAGGACGCCGTCCTCGTCGGAGGGCTCGCCCCGGACACGCACTTCGGCAGGGCCTGGGCGGCCCGGGGGGTGGCGGTCCCGTGACGGCCCTCACGTCCTCGTTCACCGACGTGTACTCCTCGGCGTTGCGCGGCGAGCTCTGCCAGGTGGTCGGCCTGGGCGCCGGACCACGTCCGTTGCCGGTCGCGACGTGGAACCGTGCCGCCGACCTCGGTGACGCGGCCCTCCTCGACCTGTGTGTCGGCCCGACCCTGGACATCGGCTGCGGTCCGGGGCGGATGACGCAGTACCTCGCCGAGCGCGGTCACCCGGTGCTCGGGATCGACGTGGTCCCCGAAGCGGTCTTCCAGACCCGCGACCGCGGCGTCGCCGCGATGTTGCGTGACGTCTTCGCGCCGCTCCCCGGCGAGGGGCGTTGGCAGACCGCGCTCCTCGCGGACGGCAACGTCGGGATCGGCGGGGACCCGCACGCGTTGCTCTCCCGGGTTGCTGATCTGATCGGGCCCGAGGGGCGGGTGGTCGTCGACCTGGCGGCTCCCGGGACCGGGGTCGAGACCCGCACCGTCCGTTTGGAGACGCCGTCGCAGAGCTGCCGGCCGTTCCGGTGGTCGGTGGTCGGGGTCGACGCCATCGGCGCCGTGGCCAGGGGCGCCCGCCTCGACGTCCTGTCCCTGGAATCCCACGACGAGCGCTGGTTCGCCGTCCTCACGAAGGGCGCCTGAGATGGCTGGCTCCGTCCCCCGCACGCTCCCGCTCCGGGTCCCTTCCGAGGACGACTTCACCTCGCGGCTGCGGAGCCCCGCGGTCGCAGCACGGGTCGGGGTCTGGCTCGGGATCTGCTTCGGGATCGCCTTCGTGACCGGGGTGATCAGCAGCCAGGCGCACCTGGCCGACCCCGTGATCCCGTTCCCGACCCGGCCGGTCTGGGCCTACCGGGTCACCCAGGGTCTGCACGTGATCACCGGGACGGCCGCGGTCCCGCTGCTGCTCGTCAAGCTCTGGACCGTCTTCCCGAAGCTCTTCGCACGACCGCCGAAGAAGGCGCGGCTGCTCGTGCTCGAGGGTCTCGAACGCGCCTCGATCGGGGTACTGGTCGCAGCGGCGATCTTCCTGCTCGCCTCGGGTCTTGCGAACGCGGCCCAGTGGTACCCGTGGAGCTTCCAGTTCCGCGCCACCCACAACGCCCTCGGCTGGATCGCGATCGGCGCGTTGATCGTGCACATCGCCGTCAAGCTCCCGATCATCCGCGACTCCCTGCGCGGGGACATCGAGGAGACCACCCACGACCGGGCCTCGGCGACCGACCAGGGAGCGCTGTCGCGGCGCGGCCTGGTGCGCAGCGCCCTGCTCGCCTCCGGGGTGGGCGTGCTGGTCACCGCCGGCAGCACGGTCCCGCTGCTCCGCAAGGTCTCCGTCTTCGGGGTCCGCTCCGGTGACGGTCCGGGCGGCATCCCGATCAACGTGACCGCGCGCGCCGCCGATGTCGTGGCGACCGCCCTGAGCAGCGACTACCGGCTCACCCTGGAGTACGCCGGGGCGACGCGGTCCTTCACCCGCGAGGAGCTCGAGCAGCTGCCCCAGACGAGTGCTGAGCTCCCGATCGCCTGCGTCGAGGGGTGGAGCGCGAGCGGTCTCTGGACCGGCGTACGGCTGCGCGACCTGCTCGATCTCGTCGACGCCCCGCGCGGGCGCGCGGTCTACATCGAGTCGCTCCAGGAGCGGGGCACCTACCGCCGGTCGACCCTGCCGCACCAGTTCGTCGACGACGAGCTCACGTTGCTCGCCCTGGGGCTGAACGGCGAAACGCTCGCGATCGACCACGGCTACCCGGTACGCCTGATCGCCCCGAACCGGCCCGGGGTGCTGCAGACGAAGTGGGTCAACCAGCTGAAGGTGCTCGGATGATCCGGGCGCGGATCGCTCTGGGAGCCGTCGGCCTCGCCGGCGGTCTGTACGGCGCGCTGCTCCTCCTCGACCTGGGCTGGGAGAACCTCCTCGCCACGGGCACGTGGTTGATCGGGGGCGTCGTCCTGCACGACGCAGTGCTCGCTCCGGCGACCATCCTGCTTGCCTCGCTCGCGGCGCGGGTGCTGGGTCGCCGGCTCCCGGTGCCGGTGATCGTCGGCACCCTCGTGCTGGCGGGCGCCACCCTGGTCGCCGTCCCGGTCCTGGGCCGGGAACAGGCGCGCCCGGACAACCCGACCCTGCTCGACCGGGACTACGTGCTGGGGTGGTTCGTGCTGGCCGCACTAATCTTGGCGACAGTGATGATCGCCCTGGTGCGTGATCGTCGGTCGAGGATCGGTGGTGACCGTGGCGCGGGTGCTCGTGGTTGACGACGACGTGACGGTCCGCGAGGTGGTCGTCTCCTACCTGCGTGCCGGGGGCCACGCGGTTGCCGAGGCCGCGGACGGCGACGCGGCCCTGCGGGAGATGCGGGACGCCCCCGCAGACCTGGTCGTCCTGGACCTGATGATGCCCGGGATCGACGGTCTCGAGGTGTGCCGGCGGCTGCGGTCGGTCGGCGATGTCCCGGTCATCATGCTGACTGCGCTCGGGTCCGAGGCCGACCGGGTGGTCGGGCTCGAGACCGGTGCCGACGACTACGTGACCAAACCGTTCAGCCCGCGCGAGCTGGTGCTCCGGGTGGACGCACTGCTGCGCCGTGCCGGCGAACGAGCGGTCCCCGACGACCGCCGCCTGGTCGACGGCGATCTCGTCGTCGACGCCGGTCGGCACGAGGCGACGCTCGGCGCCGAGACCCTCAACCTGACCAGCCGGGAGTTCGACCTGCTGCGTTTCTTCGTCGCCAACCCGGGGACGGCGTACTCGCGCGACGAGCTGCTTCAACAGGTCTGGGGCTGGTCGTTCGGCGACCAGTCCACCGTCACCGTGCACGTACGCCGCCTCCGCGAGAAGGTGGAGGCCGAACCGAGGAAGCCGACCCGCCTGGTCACGGTCTGGGGCATCGGGTATCGATGGGAGGCCGCATGAGCGACCAGGTCGAGATCGTCCTCATCGCCGCGGGTTGGTCCGCCGGCGCCAGTGCCCTCGGGCTCGGCGTGGTCTGGCTGCTCCGGCGCTGGTCGCTGCGCTGGCTGATCGGTGCCGTCGCTCTCGTCGCGGTGGCCGCCCTGGTCGCGGGCATGGTCGGCACCGCGAACGCGATGTTCATCTCCGACCACGACTTCGAGGTGACCCTGCTGGTGCTCCTGGTCGCGGGGCTCGTCGCTGCGGCCGGCGCGACCCTGGTCGGCATCGCGGTCTCCCGGTGGTCGGTCTCGTTGCAGGAGGAGGCCCGGCGGTTCGGGGAGAGCGGCGAGTTCGTCGCCACGACGGGCGCGCCGGCCGAGCTGCAGCACCTTTCCGATGAGCTCGCCCGCACCAGTGCGAGGTTGCTGGAGTCGCGCCGGCGCGAGGAGCAGCTCGAGGGCTCGCGCCGGGAGCTGATCTCCTGGGTCTCCCACGACCTCCGCAGCCCGCTGGCCGGGATGCGCGCGATGACCGAGGCGCTCGAGGACGGGATGGCCGAGGACCCGGGCCGCTACCACCGGCAGATCCGTTCCGAGGTGGACCGGATGGTCCGGATGGTCGACGACCTCTTCGAGCTGTCCCGGATCCATGCCGGGAACCTGAAGCTCAGCCTGCAACCGCTGATCCTGGGTGACCTGGTCAGTGAGGCGCTCGCCAGCGCCGACCCGGTGGCGCGGGCCCACGGCGTCCGCCTCGGCGGTGCGGTGGACGAGAGCATCGAGGTGGTCGCGGACCCGGGTGAGCTCTCCCGGGTGGTGGCGAACCTGCTGATGAACGCGATCCGGCACACGCCGCAGGACGGCACGGTCGAGGTCATCGGCCGCTCGGTGCCGTCCGGGGTGGAGCTGACGATCACCGACGGCTGCGGCGGACTCTCGGAGGAGGACATGTCCCGGGCCTTCGACGTGGCCTGGCAGGGCAGCCCGGCGCGGACGCCGGAGGTCGGGTCGGTGTTCGGCAGCGGAGCCGGCCTGGGGCTGGCGATCGTCAAGGGCATCGTCGAGGCTCACCGGGGTACGGTCTCGGTCGAGAACGAGGACCCGGGCTGCCGGTTCCTGGTCCACCTGCCCGCGTAGCTCCGGGGCTAGGGGGCTTCTTCCTCGCGGAGCCGCGGAAGCGTGAACCCGTCGGGCTTGATCCCGGTCTTGTCGGCGTAGAACGCGCGGACGAAGTCCATGTCGGCGTGGATGTCGTCGGTCGGCGTGAAGGTCGGGCCCCAGCCGACGGTCCTGCTGGGGCCGTCGACGTACGCGAGCGTGATGGGCAGCCCGCTCTGCTTGGCGAGCCGGTAGAACCCCGACTTCCAGTACTCGCCCTTGCTGCGGGTCCCCTCGGCGGCAAGACCGAGCAGGAACGGGTGGTCGCCCTCGGCCTCCGCCATCAGTTCCCGCACGGTGCCGCCGGGGTCCTTCCGGTCCAGAGAGACGGCGCCGGTCGCGCGCAGGAGCGGCGCCAGCGGACCGCGGAAGAGCTCCTGCTTGACGAGGAGCTTGATCTCGATGTCGTACTCCCAGGAGAGCAGGACCGTGAGGACCCAGTCCCAGTTCGACGTGTGCGGAGCGCCGACCAGGATGCTGCGCTCGGGCACGGTGCCGGCTGTCTTCCAGCGGACCAGGCGCAGGAGCGCGCGGGATACGGTGCGGCGGAGGGAGAAGGGCTGCTTCACGCCCGTGACCGTACCTCGTCGGACACGCGAAAGCCCCCACCGGTAGCCGGTGGGGGCCTCGTGCGGTGGCCAGGGGCGGGGTCGAACCGCCGACCTTCCGATTTTCAGTCGGACGCTCGTACCAACTGAGCTACCTGGCCAACGAGCGGAAAGCATACCGGCATCGATTCGGGGCCAGAAATTGGCTCTGGAATCGGTCGGGACCCCTTGCGCCGGCCGGTGTCGTGCAGTAAAACTGGACACCTGTCCAATCAAGTGTCCAGATCGATCTCGACTGGCTCGAACTCCGAGGCGACCTCATGCCCAAGCCTGTTCACCCGGAACGCCGACCCGCTGTCATCAGCGGCGCCTCGTCCGGGATCGGTGCGACCACGGCGCTCACGCTCGCTGCCGCCGGCTACCCGGTGGCGCTCGGCGCCCGCCGGGTCGAGCGGTGCGCGGAGATCGTCGAGCAGATCCGCGCCGAGGGCGGGGAAGCGGTCGCGCACCCTCTCGACGTGACCGACCAGGACTCGGTCGACGCGTTCGCGAAGGCGGTCGTCGGAGACTTCGGTGACGTCGAGGTGCTGGTCTCCAACGCCGGCCACGTCTCGCCGGGGACCATCCACGAGGTGGACACCGAGCGCTTCGGCGCCGAGATCGACCTCAACCTGCTCGGCGCCCACCGGCTGGTCCGCGCCTTCGTACCGGGCATGGTCGAGCGGCAGCGCGGCGACGTGCTCTTCGTGAGCTCCGACGTCGCCGTCCGGGCCCGCCCGTTCATGTCCTCCTACGCCGCCGGCAAGTGGGGGCTCGAGGGGATGGCGCACGCGATGCAGATGGAGCTCGAGGGCACCGGCGTCCGGGTCTCGCTCGTCCGCCCGGGTCCGACCTGGAGCGAGATGGGCACCGACTGGGCCGACGAGGCCGCCGCCGACGTCCTGACCGGCTGGATCAAGTTCGGCCTGGCCCGGCACTCGCACTTCCTCAAGCCGACGGCGCTCGCGAACGCGATCGAGACCGTCGTGGGCGCCCCTCGGGGCGTGCACCTGAACCTGATCGAAGTGAACCCCGAAGCACCCTTGGAGACGAAGTGACGGTTTCGACAAGCTCAACCAGCGAGGGAACAAGCTCGACGACCGGGCGCGGGATCGCGGAGATCCGCGAGGTCTCACGGCGCTTCCCTGATTCCGAGCACGGTCACCTCGAGGACCTGCGGGACGACCCGATCGACCTGCTGCACCGGGTCCGGGACGAGTGTGGCGAGATCGGCCGCTTCCGGCTGGCCGACCGCGACGTCGTCCTGGTGACCGGCGCCGAGGCCAACGAAGCGTTCTTCCGGGCCCCGGACGAGATCCTCGACCAGGCCGCGGCGTACCCCTTCATGACGCCGATCTTCGGCAAGGGGGTCGTCTTCGACACCACCCCCGAGCAGCGCCAGGAAGCCCTGAAGAACCAGGCGCTCAAGGGCGAGATGATGCGTGGCCACGCCGCGACCATCGAGAACGAGATCAATCAGATGGTCGCCGGGTGGGGGGAGAGCGGCGAGATCGATCTGCTCGCGTTCTTCGCCGAGCTGACCATCTACACGACCTCGGCCTGCTTGATCGGGATGCCGTTCCGCTCCGAGCTCGACGGCCGGTTCGCCGAGTACTACCACGAGCTGGAGCGCGGCACCGATGCGCTCGCGTACGTCGACCCCTACATGAAGGGTGTGGAGTCGTTCGAGATTCGCGACGCGGCCCGGCTCAAGCTCGTCGACCTGGTGCAGACGATCATCGACAACCGCCACGTCCGCGGGAAGGTCGCACGCGAGGACCGCGACCTGCTCGACGTGCTGATCTCGCTGAAGAACGAGGACGGCACGGCGCACTTCACGGCCGACCAGATCACCGGGATGTTCATCTCGATGATGTTCGCCGGGCACCACACCTCCTCCGGCACCGCCGCGTGGACGCTGATCGAGCTGCTCCGCAGCCCCGAGGCGATGGCCACCATCGTGGGCGAGCTCGACGCCCTCTACGCGGACGGCTCCGAGGTCTCCTTCCAGGCGCTGCGCAGCATCCCGAACCTGGAGGCGACGCTGAAGGAGACGCTCCGGCTGCACCCGCCGCTGATCCTGCTGCTCCGGGTCGCCCAGGAGGACTTCGAGATCGGTGGGCACCTGCTGCCGGCCGGGACGATGGTGGGAGCGAGCCCGCGGGTCTCGAACAGGATCGCCGAGGACTTCCCGGACCCCGATGCCTTCGACCCCGGTCGCTACCTCGACCCGCACCAGGCCGACCTGCAGAACCGCTGGACCTGGATCCCGTTCGGCGCCGGCAAGCACCGGTGCGTGGGCAACGCCTTCGCGATGATGCAGCTCAAGGCGATCTTCTCGGTGCTGCTGCGCGACTACGAGTTCGAGATGACGCAGCCGTCGGAGTCCTACCGCGACGACACCTCGAAGATGGTGATCCAGCTGGCCAGTCCGGCCAAGGTGCGCTACCGCCGACGCTCGGTCGTCGAGCCGGCCGAGACGCGGTGACCAGCGCATGAAGGTCGTTGCCGACCTGGAGCTCTGCCAGGGACACCAGATGTGCCAGTTCGAGGCACCGCACGTCTTCGGGTACGACGACGCCGCCGACAAGGTGGTCGTGCTCGACGAGAACCCGCCCGAGGAGCTGCGCGAGCAGGTCCTGCGGGCCATCAAGTACTGCCCTGCGATGGCTCTTTCTACGGAGGAATGATGGTTTCGACAAGCTCAACCAACGGGGACTTCACCCGCGCCGAGATCGAGGAGTTCTGGGACTCCTGGCTCGCCGTCAACCGCGAGGCCGAGCGGATCGGCGACTGGCGGATCATGGCCGAGCACTACGCCGTCGACGCCACCTACGGCTGGATGTACGCCCCCGACGAGCACTTCATGGCCGTCGGTCGCGACCAGATCCGCGACTGGGCGATCGGTATCGAGATGGACGGTCTGGACGGCTGGCACTACGACTACCAGGCCTCGTTGATCGACGAGAAGAAGGGGATGGTCGTCGGCTTCTGGAAGCAGAAGTCCGGCATCCTCGACGACGCCGGCAAGGAGTTCGAGATCCTCGGCATCGGCGGCTCGTGGTTCGGCATCGAGCGGCAGACCTCAGGTCCCGATGAGGGCCTGCTCAAGTTCGCCTGGCAGCGTGACTGGTTCGACATGCCGTCGACCGCACACACGTTCCTCGAGATCATCAAGGCCGACAAGGCCCCCGAGACGTTGCTGAAGCGGATGTCCGTCTCCGGCCTCGGGGTCCCCGGCCACTACAAGTACGAGGACATCCCCTCGCCGGTCTGGCCGCCCCCGGTCGAAGCCGGGCAGTACCTCACCCAGCACTCGCCGGTCGAGCCCGTCGCAACCCCGGAGGCACGCGCATGAGTCTGAACACACCGGCTGCCCAGCAGCTGATCGACGGCAAGCTCGTCGGGGCCAGCGACGGGACGTCGTACCCGATCCTGAACCCCGCGACGGGACAGGAGATCGGCGTCGCCCCGGACGGCACTGCGGCGGACATGGAGGCCGCGATCGCCGCTGCCCGGCGGGCCTTCGACGAGTCGGACTGGTCGACCGACACCGAGCTCCGGGTGCGCTGCATCCGTCAGCTCCAGCAGGCGCTGTACGACAACGCCGACGACTTCCGCGCCCTGACCACCGCCGAGGTCGGCATGCCCGGCTTCATGATCGCCGCCGCCGGCTTCGACGGCCCGGTCGACGGGCTGACCTTCGTGGCCGACGTCGCCGAGTCCTACGCGTTCGAGACCGACCTCGGGGTGGCCGCACCGATGGGGATCCCCAGTCGGCGCACCGTGCGGCGCGAACCGGTCGGCGTCGTGGCCGCGATCACCCCGTGGAACGTGCCCACCCAGATCAATCTCGCCAAGATCGCCCCGGCTCTCGCAGCCGGCTGCACCGTGGTCCTGAAGCCGGCCCCGGACACCCCGTGGCTGGCCGCGGAGCTCGGACGTCTGGTGGCCGAGCACACCGACATCCCGGCGGGGGTCTTCAACGTGGTGACGCCGCGTTCGAACGAGGTCGCGGCCCAGCTGACCACCGACCCGCGGGTCGACATGGTCTCCTTCACCGGCTCGACCGCGACCGGCAGGGCGATCATGGCCGCAGCGGCACCCACCCTGAAGAAGGTCTTCCTCGAGCTCGGTGGCAAGTCCGCCGCGATCGCGCTCGACGACGCCGACGTCGCCGCCGTCGCCGGCGCGACGGCGTTCGCCGCCTGCATCCACGCCGGCCAGGGCTGCGCGATCACCACCCGGCTGGTGGTGCCGCGCGAGAAGTACGACGAGGCCGTCCAGGTCGCGGCCGCGACGATGGAGTCGATCGGCGCCAAGGACCCGACCGATCCCGGCACCATCTGCGGACCGGTGATCTCGGCGGTCCAGCGCGACCGCGTCGAGGAGTACCTGAAGCTCGCCGTCGCCGAGGGCGGCACCTTCGCCACCGGCGGCAAGGCGGCATCGATGGAGGACGGGCTCGCCGGCGGCTACTGGATCGAGCCGACCGTCGTGTCCGGTCTCGACAACTCCTCACGGCTCGCGCAGGAAGAGATCTTCGGGCCGGTGCTCGTGGTGATCCCGCACGACGGGGACGACGACGCCGTCCGGATCGCCAACGACTCGGCGTACGGGCTCTCCGGCTCGGTGGACTCCGGTTCGCTCGAGCGGGCCAAGGCAGTGGCCGCCCGGATCCGGACCGGAACCCTTGCCGTCAACGGTGGGGTCTGGTTCAGCCCGGATGCCCCGTTCGGCGGCTACAAGCAGTCCGGGATCGGCCGCGAGATGGGGGTCGCCGGGTTCGAGGAGTACCTGGAGACCAAGACCATCGCAGAACCCGCCTAGCGGTTCCCGCAGGCTCGACCGGCGTTGGTTGAGCCTGTCGAAACCCTCACCTTCCGTACCCAAAGAAGAGAGCAACAGATGCGTTTCGAGAACAAGGTCGCGATCGTGACCGGAGCAGCCCAGGGCATCGGCGAGGCCTACGCGAAGGCGCTCGCCGCCGAAGGGGCCAAGGTCGTCGTCGCCGACCTCAACGAGGAGAGCGGCGTCAAGGTCGTCGCCGACATCGAGGCAGCGGGCGGTACGGCGCTCTTCGTCCGCACCGACGTCGCCGACGCCGCGTCAGCGACCGCGATGGCCGACGCGACGGTTGCTGCCTTCGGCGGGATCGACCTGCTGGTCAACAACGCCGCCATCTACGGCGACATGGCGTTCGACCTGCTGATCAGCGTCGACTGGGACTACTACAAGAAGTTCATGGCCGTGAACATGGACGGCGCCCTGGTCGTCACCCGCGCCGTCTACGGGCACATGGCCAAGCGCGGCGGCGGCGCGATCGTGAACCAGTCCTCCACCGCGGCCTGGCTGTACTCCGGCTTCTACGGGCTGGCCAAGGTCGGCATCAACGGCCTGACCCAGCAGCTCGCCCATGAGCTCGGCGGCCAGAACATCCGGGTCAACGCGATCGCACCGGGTCCGGTGGACACCGCCGCCACCCGGACCCAGGCCGGCAGTGCCGCTCACGACATCGTGAGGAACAGCCTGGCGATCAAGCGGATCGGGCAGCCGGAGGACATGGTCGGGGCCTGTCTCTTCCTGCTCTCCGACGAGGCAGCCTGGATCACCGCCCAGATCCTCGACGTGGACGGCGGCCAGGTGTTCCGCGCATGACCGCCCCCGCTTCTCAGGTGCGCTGCGGGTTCGTCGGCCTGGGCAACATCGGCAAGCCGATGGCGCTCCGGCTGGCTGCGTGGGAGGGCGGCCTGACCGTCTTCGACATCGCTCCGGAGCCGCTGGCCGAGCTGGTCGACGCCGGCGCGACGGCCGCCGCCTCGGTCGCGGAACTCGCGGCCGGGTGCGGCTTCATCTCGGTGATGGTCAACACCGACGACCAGGTGCGCGACGTGATGGGCGAGATCCTGGGGGCGGCCAGGTCCGGCACGGTCGTGGTGATCCACTCGACGATCTCCCCCGATCTGCCGCCACGGCTGGAGGACCTCGGCGGCCGGCACGACCTCCTGGTCGTGGACGCCCCGGTCAGCGGTGGCGCGATGGGTGCGGCCGACGGCTCGCTGGCGATCATGGTGGGGGGCACCCCGGAGGCGTTCGCCGCTGCCGAGGGTCCGTTGCGCCTGATGGGCTCGGAGGTCGTGCACTGCGGTCCGATCGGCAACGGCACCGCTGCCAAGCTCGCCCGCAACCTGCTGCACTTCGTCGCCTTCACCGCGACCGGCGAGGCGCTCCGGCTCGCCGAGGCCGCCGGGATCGACCTGCAGGCCCTCGGTCGCATCGTCCGGCACACCGACGCGATCACCGGCGGGGCCGGCGCGATCATGCACCGGGCGACAGCCGAGCCGCTGGAGCCCGGCGACTTCTGGATCTCGATCTTCGAGCACGTCCGCGCGATCGGCGAGAAGGACCTCGCGCACGCCATCGAGCTGGCCGACCGCCTCGGGGTCGACGTACCGATGGCGCAGTTCGCGTCCGACCACCTGGCAGCCGCTCTCGGCCTGCCGCCGAGCAAGGAGAACTGAGATGGGTAAGTTCGACGACCTCCCCGAGGCCCGCCGTCGCGGCCTGGAGAAGATGGAGCAGGTCTACGGCTTCGAGATGAACGACATGGACGGCGACTTCTTCCGCTACACCGCCGACCACCTCTTCGGCGACATCTGGCAGCGACCGGGCCTCTCCGACCGGGACCGCCGGCTGCTGCTGATCGGCATGCTGAGCACCCACGGCGCCCAGGACGTGCTCTCGATCCAGATCCCGGCGGCGTACAAGGCCGGCGAGCTCGACGAGGAGCAGCTCCGGGAGATCGTGATCACCGTCTGCCACTACGGTGGCTGGCCGGTCGGCGCGCGGTTGAACAGCCTGGTCGAAGACACCATCGCCAAGGGCAGGTAGAGATGGCCACGGATCCTGCTGGGCCGGTGACGTCGCACCTGCGGCTCGGCCTGAACCCGCGTCAGGCCGAGACCGTGGAGAAGCTCCTGCTCGCCGGTGAGGCGGAGCTGGAGGACGTCGGCCCGGAGGCACTCACGATCCGCACCGTCGCCCAGCGGGCAGGGGTCTCGCCGGCGACGGCGTACACGTACCTGGCGTCGAAGAACCACTTGTTCGCCGAGCTGTTCTGGCGCCGGATCGTCACCGACGCCGGCCCGGAACCCGTGGGGGTGACCGCGGTCGACCGGATCCGGGTGGTCACCCGGCACCTCTCGGCGATGCTCGGCCGCTCGCCGCACCTGGCGACCGCGGCCAACATGGCGCTGCTCGGCACCGATCCCGAGGTCGAGCGCCTGCGCCTGGTGATCGGGGCCGAGTTCGTGAACCGGTTCCGCGACGCCATCGGCGAACCGTCGGACCCGCGGGTGGTGGAGGCGCTGACCCTGGCCTTCTCCGGCGCGCTGCTGCAGGCCGGGATGGGCCTGATGACCTACGACGAACTCTCCCAACGGCTCGACGACGTCGTCGCCGTGATCATGGAAGGTCACTGAGATGAGCCAGGATGCGGCCAAGTGCCCGTTGAACTTCGACCACTACGACCACGCCCTCCAGGACGACCCGTACCCGACGTACGCGCGCCTGCGTGACGAGGCGCCGCTGTACCACAACGAGGAGCACGACTTCTGGGTCATGTCGCGGTACGCCGACATCCACAAGGCGTGGCGGACCGACGACGTCTACTCCAACAAGATGGGCGTCACGCTCGACAAGAGCGCCTGGAACGAGAACGCGCACATCGTGATGTCATTCCTCGGCATGGACCCGCCCGAGCAGACCCGGCTGCGCAAGCTGGTCTCGCGCGGCTTCACCCCGAAGCGGGTCGCGGAGATGGAGCCGCGGATCGCCGAAGTCAGTCTGGAGCACCTCGAGAACGCCCTGGCCGTGGGGCAGGAGAACGGCACCTTCGACTGGATCACCGACTTCGCCGGCAAGTTCCCGATGGACGTCATCTCCGAGCTGCTCGGCGTCCCGCGCGCCGACCGCGACGAGGTACGTCGCCTGGCCGACCTGCTGGTGGTCCGTGAGGACGGCCTGCGCGACGTGCCGAGGGCGGGCATGGACGCCTCGATGGAGCTGTTCAGCTACTTCTCGAACCTGCTCGCGGAGCGGAAGAAGAATCCGGCCGACGACCTGGTGACCGCACTGCTCCTCGCCGAGGACGAGGGCGACCGGATGACCGACGGTGAGCTGACCGCGTTCCTGTTCCTGATGGTCGTGGCCGGCAACGAGACCACCACCAAGCTGCTGGGCAACGCGGTCTGCAACCTCGGCAAGCACCCGGAGCAGAGCGCCGCCGTCTTCGCCGACCCGGACCTGATCGGGCCCTGGATCGAGGAGACCCTGCGGTACGAGGCGTCCAGCCAGCTGCTGGCCCGGCACACGCTCCAGGACGTCACCATCGAAGGGGCGACCTGCCCGGCCGGAGCCCAGCTGTTGATCAACGTCGGCGCGGCCAACCACGATCACACCGTGTTCACCAACGCCGAGGAGTTCGACATCCACCGCGACAAGGCGGAGCTGGCCAAGCACATCGCCTTCGGCGGCGGCCGACACTTCTGCCTCGGCGCGAACCTGGCCCGGCTCGAGGCCAACATCGCGCTCCAGCAGCTCGTGGAGCGCGTCGCGTCGATCGAGGTCCAGCACGAGAAGGCGCAACGGATGTACTCCGCCAACGTCCGCGGCTACTCGTCGCTGCCGGTGAAGGTCACCCTGCGATGACGGCCAGCCGGTACGAGTCCCTGACCCGGGAGGAGCTCGCGGTCCTGGTGCCCGAGCTGCTCCTGATCGGCCAGCTCATCGACCGTTCCGGGATGGCCTGGTGCATCAGTGCCTTCGGGCGAGAGGGGATGGGTCAGGTGGCGATCGAGGAGTGGATGGGCGCCAGCCCGATCTACACCCGACGGATGCAGCAGGCCCTGCAGTACGAGGGTGACGACGTCGTCACGATCTTCAAGGGGCTCCAGCTCGACATCGGGGCCCCGCCGCAGTTCATGGACTTCCGCTACACGCTTCACGACCGCTGGAACGGCGAGTTCCACCTCGACCACTGCGGTGCGCTGATGGACGTCGAGCCGATGGGGCCCGAGTACGTGCGCACGATGTGCCACGACATCGAGGACCCCACCTTCGACGCAACCGCCGTCGCGACGAACCCGAAGGCCCAGATCCGGCCGCTCCACCGACCGCCCCGGATGCCTGCCGACCTCAATGCATCCGAACCCCGGCCGCACTGCGCCTGGACGGTCAAGATCGACCCGTCCTACCCGGAGGTGAGTGAGTCCGCGGACTGCACGGCGCTGCGCTCCTCAAAGGCAGCGCTGACCGAGCTGTCCGCGATCGACCCTGCCGCCGAGGGTCGGTCCGACTACAGCGGCGACCTGCTCGCCGACCTCGACTTCGCCGAGTTCTCGCACTCGGCGCTGGTCCGGATGGCCGACGAGGTCTGCCTGCAGATGCAGCTGCTGAACCTCTCGTTCCTGCGGGCGATCGACCGGCGTACGGAGACCGACCAGTACCTGGACATCGCCACCAAGCAGCTCGTCGGCCTGGCCGGGATCGCGGCCGGCCGGATCCGAGCCGCGCTGGACCTCCCCACGGACGAGACCGGGGCGCTGCGGGTCCTCGAGCTGCACCCGCTGCTCAACCCTGCGGCCTACGTAACCGCCGCGTTCGAGGACGGTGCGGTGATGGTCGCCCCCGGTCACGCGCACGAGGACGGGTCCTGGATCGCGATCGTCGGGCCCGAGCGGGTCACCCCGTTGCAGGCGATCGTGCGGGCAGTGGATCCGCACCTCGACGTCGAGGTGACCACGACCTCGGTGGTCGAGCCCGCCGAGACCTGGACCGCCCGCGTCGTACGTCGCGAGGAAGCCGCTGCCGAAGCGGGCGAGGTCGCGGTCACCCGGTTCAGCACCGGCGCCGCGTTCGTCTTCGAGCACCGGAAGGCCATCCCGCTCACGGTGCTCTGAGGACCGACCGGGTCACTCCGTGGAGATCGCGGCCAGCACGTTGAGCCGCGACGCCCGCACCGCCGGGATCACCGCGGCCAGGACGCCGACGACCACCGCGATCACGCCGAAGACGAGCAGCTGGGAGAACGGGATCGCGAGCACGGTCAGGTCCTCCTTGAGCACCTGCTGGAGAAGGGTGCCGTAGATCAGCCCGAGCGCCATCCCGAGGACCGCGCCGAGGACCGCGATCGCGACCGACTCCAGGGTGATGGTGCCGCGCAGCTGGCGACGCGTCATCCCGATCGAGCGGAGCAGGCCGATCTCGCGGGTGCGTTCCAGGATGGAGAGTCCCAGGGTGTTCACGATGCCGATGATCGCGATGATGATCGCCAGGGCAAGCAGCCCGTAGATCATGTACAACAGCTGGTTGACCTGGCCCCGGATCGACTCGGCGAACCCTTCCTTGTCGTTCACTTCGACCAACGGGACCGGCTCGACCACGGCGTCCAGGGCCTTCTGGACGGTCCCTGCGTCGGCCCCGTCGGCCAGGACGATGCTCAGCGCGTTGTCCTGGCGTTGGATCCCTGCCTTCTCGACCACGTCGAGCGGCACGTTGATGTCGAAGATGGTCACGTTCTCCACGGCGATGCCGCCGATCTCGATCGTCACCTTCTTGCCGGCCGGGAAGGCGAGGGTCAGGGTGTCGCCGACCTCCCACCCCTCCTCGGCGGCCTTGTCCTCGTTCACGACCGCCTTGCCGGCGCCGAAGTCGACCGACCCGCGCAGCGCCTCGAGGTCGGCGACGTCGTCGTACTCCGGGTCCGCGGCGCCGATGGTCTCGTTCTCCTTGCCGATCCGGGCCTCGAGCATCTGTTGGCGGCTGACACCGGCGACGCCCTCGACCTTCTCCATCTGGTCGCCGACCTGGGTGGAGAACGGGGCGAAGATCACCGACTGGGCGATGAAGTCGGGGGCGAACTCCTCGTCGACGACCTGGTCGACCGACGACTTCATCGATCCGGCCATCACCGCGATCGTCGAGACCAGCGCGAGCCCGATCATCAGTGCGGAGGCGGTCGCCCCGGTACGCCGCGGGTCACGCAACGCGTTCTCGCCGGCGAGTCGCCCGGTGGTCCCGAAGAGGCGCCCGAACAGCGACCGGCAGGCCAGGAGGACCGGGTACCCGATCACCGGGCTCAGCACCGCGACGGTCAACAGTGAGGCGAACGCCCCGACGCCGACCCAGGCTGCCGCAGGCAGGCCGCCGACGTCGGCCAGTCCCGCGGCAGCCGCGACGGCGGAGACCCCGAGCACCAGCGAGCCGATCACGGTCCGTCGTCGGAGCGACCCCTTCGGCGGGGCGCTGTCCTGCCGCATCGCCGCAACCGGTGCCACCTTGCCCGCCCGGCGGGCGGGCAGCAGGGCGGCGACCAGGGTCACCGCGATCCCGACGGCGTAGCTGGTGACGACGGTCGCGGTGGACAGGCTGAGGAATGTGCTCTCGATGTCGAGGCCGAAGCTGCTGAACATGGCGGCCAAGCCGCGGGCGAGAGCCCAGCCCAGGCCGATCCCGGCCGTCGAGGCGAACAGGGCCATCACGAACGCCTCGGCCAGTACGGCGTTGGTCACCTGGCGACGGCTCGCCCCCAGGGCCCGGAGCAGGGCCGACTCCCGGGTCCGCTGCGCCACCAGGATCGAGAAGGTGTTCACGATGATGAACGCGCCCACGATCACCGCGATCAGCGCGAAGACCAGCAGGAAGGTCTTGATCACGTCCAGGAACTGCGCCGTCGCGTCCTGGGACTCCTCGACCACCTCGTCGCCGGGGACGGCCTCGAAGCCGTCCGGCAGGACCGTGTTCGCGGCCTGCGCCAGGTCGGCCTGGGAGACGCCGTCGGCCGCGGTCAGGCCGATGGTGGTGAACGCGTTCCGGCCGTCGAGGAAGACCTCCTGGGCGCCAGCGGTGTCGAAGATGATCAGGGTCGCGCCGGCGGTGCCGCCCTGGTTGAACTCGGCGGTGCCGACCAGGGTCGCGCTGCGCTCGAGCTGCCCGGCCGGGGTCAGCAGCTTCACGGTGTCGCCGATCGCGTAACCGGCCTTCTCGGCCGAGCCCTCGTCGAGCACGATCTCGTCGGCGCCCTCGCCCCACCGGCCCTCGAGCAGCGCCAGGATCTTGCCGCCGTCCATGTTCGGGGCCTCGGTCCGGTTGAACGCAAGGGTGGGTGCTCCGGTGCCGCCGAGGAGCTCGCCGTCGGCGTCCACGACGTACATGCCGAAGCCGTCGACGTTGCCCTCGGCGATCTCCACCTCGGGCAGGGCGTTCAGCTTCTCGACGACCCGCGGGGAGACCGTCGCGGCGGAGACCCCGGCCTCACCGGCGGTGAACGACGAGGCCCCTTCGACGCGGACCAGGCCGTCGGGGGTGGTGCCTTGGATGATGCCGTCGAAGGTCTTGCTCAGCCCGGCCGAGAACACCAGGACGCCGGAGAGGAAGGCGACGCCGAGGACGATCGCGAGGGCGCTCATCGCCAATCGCGCCTTGCGGGCGCCGATGTTGCGCAGGATCAGCTTGAGCACGGCTCAGGCTCCCCGGACCGAGGCGGCGGACTGGAGCGCGGTGATGTGCTCGAGGATCTGTTCGCGGCTCGGTCGGGCGAGCTCGTCGACGACGGCCCCGTCGGCGAGGAAGACGACCCGATCGCAGTGCGAGGCCGCCATTGCGTCGTGGGTGACCATCACGATGGTCTGCCCGAACTCGTCGACGGACCTGCGCAGGAAGGTGAGGACGTCGGCACCGGAGACCGAGTCCAGGTTGCCGGTCGGCTCGTCGGCGAAGATGATGGACGGCTTGCTCACCAGCGCGCGGGCGCAAGCGACCCGCTGCTGCTGGCCACCGGACATCTCGCTGGGCCGGTGACCGAGCCGGTCGCGCAACCCGATGGCATCGATGACGGTGTCGAACCAGACCGGATCCGGGGAGGCCCCGGCCAGCGAGAGCGGCAGCAGGATGTTCTCCTCGGCGGTGAGGGTCGGGATCAGGTTGAACGACTGGAAGACGAACCCGATCTGGGACCGGCGCAGCTTCGTCAACGCCTTGTCGTCCAGCGTGGACAGGTCGGTGCCGGCGACGATCGCCTGGCCGGAGGTCTGCGTGTCCAGCGCCGCCATGCAGTGCATCAGCGTCGACTTGCCGGAGCCCGAGGGCCCCATGATCGCGGTGAACTCGCCCGCGTGCAGGTCGACGGTCACGCCGTCGAGCGCACGCACCTCCGACTCGCCCGAGCCGTAGACCTTGGTGAGGCCGATCGCGCGGGCCGCGGCGGTGCCCGGGTTGGTGGTCGTGACGGTGGCGGAGGGGGTAGTCATGGGTCCCACACTGCCAAGAGAGTGCCCGGTGCGCATCCGGAATCCCCCTGAGGTGCCCCCGGGGATCGGCCCAGGAAGCAACGAAGCCCGGACCGCATGGTCCGGGCTTTGTCACTGTGCTGCTTCTGCGACCCCGACGGGACTCGAACCCGCGGCCTCCGCCGTGACAGGGCGGCGCGCTAACCAACTGCGCTACGGGGCCTGGTTTGCTCCACATTGTGAAGCCACGGAATGCTAACGCATCCAAGGGCCACACTCACAATCGCACCCCCAACGGGATTCGAACCCGTGCTACCGCCGTGAAAGGGCGACGTCCTAGGCCACTAGACGATGGGGGCTAGGCCGCTCCAGCATAGGGCCGGCCGAGGGGGCCGACAAATCAGGTCAGGCTTCGCCGGGCCCCTAGGCTGACCGGGTGGAACTCCCCGATTCTGCGTTCGACGACCTCGTCGCCGATGCCCTCGACCGCGTGCCGGACGAGCTCGCCCGGCTGATGGACAACGTGGTCGTCCTGGTCGAGGACGAGCCGCCGCCCGAGGAGGAAGGGGTGCTCGGCCTGTACGTCGGGACGCCGCTCACCGAGCGCGACAGCGGCTACACCTTCCATCCGCCCGACCAGGTCTTCATCTTCCGCGGCCCGCTCCTGCGGATGTGCCTCGACGCCGAGGAGCTGGCCGAGGAGATCGAGATCACCGTGGTCCACGAGATCGCCCACCACTTCGGGATCGACGACCACCAGCTGCACGCCTGGGGCTGGGGCTGAGGGCCTCAGCCCAGCGCGTAGGCCGCGGCGGCGACCGCCAGGCAGCCGAGCACGGTCCCGACGCCGTACGCCGGACCCCGCCAGCCCTCCAGCTCGACCGACTGCACCGCAACCGCCGAGTACGTCGTGAGCGCGCCGCAGAAGCCGACGCCGAGGAGGGCCAGCGGCCGCCCGTCGACGCCGTGACCCACCAACCAACCCAGCAGGGCCGAGCCGAGCAGGTTCACCAGCAGGGTCCCCCAGGGGGCAGCGCCGTCCAGGACCCGGCCAGCGACCAGCCGGGCCGGGGCGCCCAGTCCGGCTCCGAGGGCGACCAGCAGGGCGGTCACCTGTTCACCTCTTCGGCCTCGGCCGCGAGCCGGTCCTCCCGGCGGACGAACCCGTTGACCAGCCGGACGGCCACCAATGCCGCGACCAGCGTCCCGCCGGCGTACGCGACGGCCAGCAGCTCCTCACCGCGGTCGAGAAGCACCACGGTCTCCGTCGAGGCTGCCGACATCGTGGTGAAGCCACCCAGGACGCCGGTCCCGAGGAACACCCCGACCCACGCCGTACGCCGGATCGCGCCGAGCGCGGGGAGCGAGGCCAGCAGCGCACTGCCGACGACGTTGATCCAGAACAGCGTCCACGGGAACCCGTCGGGGGCGGGGAACGACGCGGTCAGGCCGTACCGGGCCAGGGACCCGAGGACGCCCCCTGCCGCTGCGGCAGCGAGCGCCGCCGGCAACCGGGCTGTCACCAACGCGCCGCCGCGGTCACGAGACCTCCCGTCGCGCCGGCAGCCGGGTCGGTCCGGTCCAGGGACGTGGCTCCTCACCGGCGGACTGGCGGGTGAACTCGCCGAGGTACCAGCGCTGCAGGGCCATCACCTCGGGCCCGGGCCGTACGGCGAGCAGGCTCTCGTCCGCGAAGCTCTCGTAGATCTCGTCGAGCAGGGCGGAGATCCGGGTCATCGTCGCCGGCGAGCTCGGCGGGACGAGGTAGGTGAGATCGACACTCTCCAGCGCCAGGCTCATCGCGCGGTCCAGCTCATCGACCCCGACCACGTGCCGGCGCTCCTGCTCCGCCTGGAGGTAGGCCTCGGCGAACTCGACGGCGATCGGGTACCGCCCGGCGTCGCTCATGGCGAGCAGGCGCAGCTCCCGGCCGAGCTCGGTGAAGTGCAGTCGCAGGTGCGAGAAGAGCTCGACCGGCATGCACTCCAGCTCGATGGTGGTCATCGCCGCGGGGTCGAGCGGGACAGTGCCGCGGCGGGCGATGGCCTCGTCGAGGTCGAACAGGTCGCCGTCGACCGGGACGTCCCGCGGCGCGGCGCTCGGCTCGAACCAGACCACCTTGCCCCGGCCCCGCGGGTCGATGTCGGCTCCCCAGCGCCGGGCGTAGCAGGCGACCAGGTCGAGCCCGCGCCCGACCGTCGACCAGGAGAACTCGTCGTCGATGTCGGCGGCGGCCTTGGACCGGCGCTGCGGCGGGGGCACCATCGACTGGTCGCTGACCTCGATCCGCGGGTGCTCGACGGTCCCGCGGACGTGCACAGTCATCGGGGGCTCGGCGTGCAGGATCGCGTTCGTCACCAGCTCGGAGACGGCGAGCCGGGCGCTCTCGGTCAGCTCGTCACGACCGATGTCGGTCAAGACGCCCGTGACCCAGTCGCGGGCCAGCCGTACAGACGGCGGGCTCGCCGGTAAGGCCAGCGTTCGCTTGTTCCAGGGCACGAAATTGGACTCCGGGTCAGGGGACGACTGCAACAAGGGCTGATGCCCATCCCTCCACCCCGATCAAACCACATCGAACCGCACGATCCCGGCAGCATGTGACCGAGCAGACTCCGCCGGGATTTCGGCCCTCGGCGTGGATCCGCGACACTGGGAGACATGGCTAAGAAGACGTCGAACGAGCGGCACCGCGTGGTCGTGATCGGATCAGGCTTCGGAGGCCTCTTCGGGACCAAGGCTCTGCGGCACGCGGACGTCGACGTCACGATGGTCGCGAAGACCACCCACCACCTGTTCCAGCCGCTGCTCTACCAGGTCGCGACCGGCATCCTCTCCGAGGGCGAGATCGCGCCACCGACCCGCGAGGTCCTGGCGAAGCAGAAGAACGCGACCGTGCTGCTCGGTGACGTCACCGACATCGACCTGACTGCCAAGAAGGTCACCTCGCACGTCCTCGGGCGCGAGCTCGAGCTCTTCTACGACTCGCTGATCGTCGCGGCCGGCGCCGGCCAGTCGTACTTCGGCAACGACCACTTCTCGCGGTTCGCACCGGGAATGAAGAGCATCGACGACGCCCTGGAGCTCCGGGGCCGGATCTTCGGAGCCTTCGAGCTCGCCGAGGTGATGGCTGCCCGCGGCCAGGACGTCGACCACCTGCTGACCTTCGTCGTGGTCGGTGCCGGGCCGACCGGCGTCGAGATGGCCGGCCAGATCGCCGAGCTGGCGCACAACACCCTCAAGCGCGACTTCCGCTCGATCAACACGCGCAAGGCCCGGGTCATCCTGGTCGACGCCGCACCCCAGGTGCTGCCCCCGTTCGGCGCGAAGCTCGGTGCCTGGACGGAGAAGAAGCTCAAGGGCATCGGCGTCGAGGTCCAGCTCGGGGCGATGGTCGTCGCCGTCGACGAGCGCGGACTCGAGGTCCAGGACAAGGACGGCACCCGGCGCCGGATCGAAGCGGTCACCAAGGTCTGGGCCGCCGGCGTCCAGGCGAGCCCGCTGGGCAAGAGCCTCTCCGAGCAGACCGGTGCTGTCCTGGACCGCGCCGGCCGGATCGCGGTGAACCCCGACCTCACCCTGCCGGGTCACCCCGAGGTCTTCGTGGTCGGCGACATGATCTCGCTCGACAACCTCCCGGGCGTCGCCCAGGTCGCGATCCAGGGCGCCCGGTACGCCGCGCGTGAGATCGAGGGACGCCTGCGCGGCAAGGCGCCCCAGACGGGCTTCAAGTACTTCGACAAGGGCAGCATGGCGACGATCTCGCGGTTCAGCGCGGTCGCCACGGTCGGCAAGCTGCGGCTGTCCGGGTTCGTCGCCTGGCTGATGTGGCTCGCGGTGCACCTCTTCTACATCACCGGGTTCAAGAACCAGGTGACGGCGCTGCTGCACTGGACGGTCACCTTCGTCGGCAACGACCGCTCGGAGCGGACCGCCACCGAGCAGCAGATCTTCGCCCGCGAGGCCCTCCGGCGCTTGGACGGTGGGACCAGCGGGCTGGTCAGCGCGCCGTCCCCGGTGCGCAGCCGCGAGGACCTGGAGGCGCAGGCCGCCGAGGAGGCCCGGCTCACCGACGCCGGCGCCCGGGGCAAGACCGCGGCGTCCTGAGGCGCGTCCCTACTCGTACTGCGGCGGCGGCTCGCCGCTCGCTGCCAGTTGCTCGCGTGCCCACCGGGGCAGGATGAAGAGGCCCTCGGCCTCGACCGTGACGTCGCCCTCGGCGTCCTTGAGCCACCCCTTGACGATGGTCTTGATGCCGGCGCTGGAGTCGACCCAGGCCTCGGCCGTGAGCGCTCCCAGCGCGGTCGGCTTCTTGTAGCGCAGGGTCAGGGTGCCGGTCATGCCCGGCGAACCGCCGGCGGCGGCGGCCTCCCCGAAGATCTGGTCGAGCACCAGCGCCAGGACGCCGCCGTGGACCTTGCCCGGGGGGCCTTCGTAGAGGGCGTTGAGGAAGAACGCGGAACTGGCCCCGCCCTTCACCCGGTCCTGGACGATCGTGAGCGGGGGAGCGATCGGGTTGCGCAGTCCGACCACGGCGTTGCCGTAGCCGCGTACGTGACCGCTGGTCGTCACCACGACGCCGAAGTTCGCCGGGATCATCTCGGCCTCGAGGCGGGCGGTGATCTCCTCGACCTGGCGCTGGACGTCGGTGACCACATCGTGCCCGACGGTGGTGCGCAGGCTGGCCTCGGCGAGCCGCCGTACCGCCTCCGTGAGCCCGCCGTGCACGGCCTGCTCCTGGGCGAACTCCTCGTCGGTCATGTCGACGGTGCGGTACTCGAACGGGGCTCGGCTCATGGACTCACAGTAGAACGAGTTCCAGTTTCCTGCGACGTGAGGCTCGGCACGTACGGGCCGGTCAGAGCATCGCGCCGACGGTCTCCGGGGCGAACCCGGGGAAGACCGCCGCGCTCGAGGCTCCCATCCGCTTGGTGACTACCTCCGTGAGCACGCTGCGATAGTCGGTGGTGACGGACAGATCGCCGTCCAGGGTGTTCTCCAGCCCCGGCCAGGTGCCGTGGTAGCCGCCCTTGACCCCGGCCCCGAGCAGGAACATCGCGTTCCCGTGCCCGTGGTCGAGGCCGTAGTTGGCGTTCTCCTTCACCCGGCGCCCGAACTCGGAGATCCCCACGAGGGTGACCTTGTCGCCGAGAGCGCCGAGGTCGGTGAAGAACGCGGCCAGTGCTCCGGCCAGCGAGGAGGTGGCCTGGATCATCCGGCCCCACTCCAGGGTGCCGAGGTCGGTGTGCATGTCCCAGCCGCCGTCGTGGTCGACCGCGATCACGTCGACCCCGACGTTGGTGCGGATCATCCGGGCGGCCGCGTGCAGCGCCCGGCCGAGGTCGTCGTCCGGGTACGCCGCGCCGTCCGCCGGGGTCGTCGAGCTGGCCCGTACCGGGGCGAAGTCGCTGATCGCGGAGAGTGCTGAGCGGGCGCCGGTGCCGACCGCCCCGTCGGCGTCCTTCCACATCGTCGCCATCGACCTGCGGCGCCGGCCATAGGTGTCCCACTTGTCGTCGCCGGCGAGCGCCAGGTCGTCGATCGAGGTCGCGGTGACCGTGCCCTGGGGCCCGTACAGAGCGGTGATCGGGACCGACATGCCCATGCCCACGGCCTGCAGCGGGTTCGTGTACGTGTCCTGGCCGATCAGCCGGTTCAGCCAACCGATCCGCGCCGCCGAACCGGGGTCGGCGTCCTCGAGCTCCTCCATCGCCGAGAAGTGCGACCGGTTCGCGACCGGGAGCCCCGTGGCGTGCACGACCGCCATCTTCCCGGCGTTCCACAGCGGCAGCACGGGGGCGAGCCGCGGGTGCAGCCCGAAGAACGCGTCCTGGGCGAGCAGGGTGGCCTTCGGGATCGCGATCCGCGGTCGAGCTGTGTAGTAGGCCGGGTCGCCGTGGGGCACGACCAGGGACAAGCCGTCGGAGGCTCCCCGGAGCGAGAGCAACACGAGCACGTTCCCCGAGGGTCGGGTGGCGCCGTACGACGCCTGCAGGAAGGTGGTACCGAAGAGCGACCCCGCCGCGCCGAGACCGGTGGCAGCGAGAGCGCCGCGCAGAAGGCCCCGCCGGCTCAGGCCGGCGTACTCGTCGCAGCACTGGGGCTGGCTGGGCTGGGTCATGGTCACCGTCCGATGTGCAGCGGGTTGTCGAGGAGGACCGTGAGCAGCCGCGGCATCTCCCAGCGGACCAGCGCATGGTCGGCGGTGATGACGGTCGAGGCGGAGATGCCGGTCGCCTGGGAGGCGACCGTGCGCAGGAGCACCGTCGAGGGCCGGCCGAGGATGCGCCGGGACAGGTGGTCGACGAGCTGGTCGAACCGGATCGAGGTCTGCGGGAGCCACTGCGCCGGTGTGCGATAGGTCGCCCGACCGGTCGGCCACCAGCCACCGGACATCGTCTGGTGCACGTCGAAGGAGCCGAGCATGCGGGAGACCGAGGACCACGCGGCAGCCGTGTCGGGCCGGCCGTCGGGGCGGGGCCAGCCGTACGGCGTCAGGCCGACCTGGGCGGTCTGCCACAGGATCGCGTTCGCCGCGTCGCCGTCGGCCTGCGGAGCTGAGATCGTGACGCCGAGGGCCCGGTAGGTCGCGACCACGTCCTCCTCGGGGGTGCGGGCCTTCTTGCCGGCCGACGCCGTGAACTCGCTGTGGGCGACGAGGGCCTTGAGCACCGGGGCGATCGCGGTGTCGTTGGCGAGGTAGACCCGGGCCAGGTACTCGACCAGGCCGTTGCTCGGGGTGTCCGAGACGAACCGGACCGCGAGCTTGCGGGCGATCCGCTTCGCGGTGGCCGGGTGCCGGGCGAGGTAGTCGAGGTACGCCTTGGTGACGGCGCGTCCGTCCGGGTCGGTGTTGGGGTGCGAGAAACCGAGCACGTTCACCGGACCGGTCCAGTGCGAGGCCGGGTCGTAGGTCACGGCCCAGGTCCGCCACAGATCGACCCGGTAACCGGTGAGGATCCGTGCGGAGCTCTTCACGTCGTCCTCGGTGTACCCGGAGCTGCGCCCGACGGTGTGCAGCTCCAGCAGTTCCCGTCCCTGGTTCTCGTTCGGGGCCTTCTTGGTCGAGGACGCGTTGCCGAGGTAGGCCCCCATGGCCGGGTGGGTGCTGACGGCGTTGAGGAGCTTGTCGAAGCGACCCAGCGCCAGGCTGCGGATCATTCGCCCGTACGGCGCGCGGAACGAGCCGGAGGCACCGCCCTCGGCGGGTACGTGGAAGTGGTGCTCCCAGAACGCCGCCATGGCTTCCTGGACCTGTGCCTGGCCGTGGATGCGGCGGACCAGCGACCAGCGCTGGTAGTTCGCGTTCGCCTCCCAGACCGACTCGACGTTGTCCTTGTCGCGCTGGATCGTGGTGAGGGGGTCGTTCATGTTCGACGGCCACCAGGTGCTGGACGCGGAGTAGAAGGTGTCGGTGACCTTCCCGGGGGTCAGGTGTTTGGCGAACCACGGGTCGATGCCGCCGGCGGAGGCGACCTGCGCGCGTAGCGCGGCGGTCCAGCCACCGGTGAACCGGTTCAGGATCAGACGGGAGCGCGGGTCGAGCACGAGCGTGCGGGGGTAGGAGTAGGCCGGGGTGGTTGCCGCCTGTGCCATGGATCCCGAGATCTCCTTCACGGTCCGAACCTTCCTTGTATCGGCGCGCTGGAGACCGATCTGAGGAGTTCTCCGGAAACTTCTCGGACGCTTCTGAGAAGGTCTGCGCATGGAGATCGGCGTCGCGCTTCCGCAGATGGCTCCGGGCTACGGCCCGGGCACTACCCTCGACTGGGCGCGGGCGATCGACGCCGGCCCCTTCTCGAGCGTCTCGGCGGGGGAGCGCGTCACGTTCGGCAATCCCGAGATGGTCGCGACCCTCGGCGCCTGCGCGGCGGTGACCGAGCGGGTGCGGGTGCTGGCGAACCTCTGGGTGCTGCCCCAGCACGAGATGGCGATGGTGGCCCAGCAGATCGGCACCCTGGACCAGCTCGCCGAGGGCCGGCTGGACGTGGCGGTCGGCGTCGGAGGCCGCGAGCACGACTATCGGGCGCTGGGTCGCGAGTTCACCGGCCGCCACCAGCGCCTCGACGACAAGGTCGCCGAGCTCCGGGCGCTGCTGGCCGGCGAGCCGCCGTTCGCGGGTGCGGACCCGGTCGGCCCGGCACCGGTGCAGCCAGGCGGCCCGCGGATCCTGGCCGGCGCGATGGGGCCCAAGGCGATGCGCAGGGCGGCCCGGTGGGCCGACGGCATCAGCGGCTTCAGCATCGCCGGTGACGCCGAGGAGATCGGTCGGGCGAACGCGTTGGCCGACGAGTGCTGGGCCGAGGCCGGTCGCGATGCCGCGCCGGCGAAGGTGAGCGGCTGCTTCACAGCGCTGGGGATCCCCGATGCCGCCGAGGCGCTGGCGGCCTTCACTGCCCGCTACCTGGGATTCCTCGGCCCCGAGCTCGCCGACGCTGTGGCCGCTTCGGCCCGGGTCTCGACCCCGGAGGTCCTGGCCGAGGCCCTCGACTGCGCCGAGGCAGCGGGCTGCGACGAGTTCATCCTGGTCCCCGCGACTACCGACCTCCGGTTCGTCGAGGTGGCGGCCGAGGTCGTCGTAGCCCGCACCTGACTCAGGCCCTTACCGGTACCCGCACGTCCCGCTTGCGCGCTGCCAGTCGCTCGCCCGCAGCCGGGTCACGCGCGAGTTCCCGGCCGAGGATCCCGAAGGCGAACGCCGTCGGCAGGAACGCGTTGCCCAGCGAGGTGATCGCGCTGATCAGCAGCAATGCCGGAATTGCCGTCACCAGCAGAATCGGGACCGAGCGTGGCCGGAAACCTGCGCGGAGCAGGGCGATGCCGAGGCAGGTCGAGCCGATCAAGCTCAGCAACATCCCGGGAGCGACCGCGGCCAGACCCACATCGGCCATCGCGGTGAAACCGGTCCACTGGGTCCAGTAGGTGATCCCGGCGCCCAGGGCCAGGGCGACGTACCCGGTGATCGCGATCCGCCACGACCACTTCTCGAAACCGCTCGGTGCCCGGAGGCGGTAGACCACGACGGCGCAGGCCGCCATCGCGGCGAATGCCGGCAGCCAGACCTTGCCGTAGGTGAGGTAGACGGCATCAGGATTCGCCCAGTCGAACAGCGGGTTCAAGGCGTCGCCGGCAGGCTCGGCCCAGAACCGGGTCAGCGGCAGGTCCAGGTCGGACTTGCCGTCGGCGGTCCGGTGCCGGGCCAGTGCGTGCAGCTGACCTGCGACCAGACCGAACCAGGCCATCGCCCAGGCGAAAGTCCCGAGTCGTCGTCGCGTCTGCCAAGTGGTGTCCATCGCTGTGCTCCTTCGGTGTCGGCTCCCTGACCACGACGTTAGGGAGCCACGTTGCTGTGCCGCGTCGCCCTGGTGGTGGCACCTGTCTCCACCCCAGGGTTGAGGCGGTGCAGCCCTGTGCGCCGCTAGCCTCGGCATGTGCGCCGGCTACCGACCTGGGTCCGTGATGCGCTGCTCCCCGTAGCGGCGCTCGTCATCGGTGCTCTGGAGCTGGCCACCTCGGACCTCGACAAGCGGGGTTACGGGCTTGCGCTCTACGTGGTCGCTTGCTCGGCGCTGGTGTTCCGACGACGACTCCCGTTGGTGGCGCCGACCACGGCCGGGGTCATCGCGATGCTTCCCCCGTTCATCGACCCCAGCCTCGACGAGCCGGCAACGCCGGTGCTGATCCTGATCATCGCGATCTACTCGCTAGCCCGGTACGGAGAGCTCCGCCGTGGGCTCCTCGGCTTCGCCGTGATCGCCATCGCCTTCTTCCTGTACTACGTCTACGCCGACCGGGACACCAAGGACCCGACCGACATCATCTTCGTGCTGTCGCTGACGTCGCCGCCCTTCGTGCTCGGGCGGCTGACCCGCAAGCTCGCTCATCAGGCGCACCAGCTGAAGGTTCAGCAGGAGCTCGTCAAGCGCCAGGCGGTGCACGAGGAACGGGACCGGATCGCTCGCGACCTGCACGACGTGATGGCGCACTCGATCAGTGCGATGGTGTTGCAGACTGCCGCTGCTGAGGACCTGGTCCGGACTGACCCGGCACATGCGACCGAGCTGTTGCAGAACGTGGCCCGGACCGGCCGGGACGCACTCGCGGAGACCGGCCGCCTGCTCCACGCCATCCGTGAGGGCCAGGCCGGAGCCCGACCAGAACCGACGCCCGGCCTGGCCCGGCTGACCGAGCTGGTCGAGACGACGCGGTCCGCGGGTCTGCAGATCGACCTGGAGGTCGAGGGCCCACTGCCGGTGCTGCCGGTTGCCGCGGACGTCTCGGCGTACCGGGTCGTCCAGGAGGTCCTCACCAACGCACTGAAGTACGCGCCGGACGCCCGGGTCGCTCTCACGCTGGGCAGCGTGCAGGAGTCGGTGTTCATCCGCGCGAGCAACTGGTGCGGCAACGGGCGCCCGAGCGGCAGTGGACTCGGACTGCTGGGGATGCAGGAACGCCTCACCCTGCTCGGCGGCAACCTTGAGTACGGCGTCACCGAGGCCGGCAGGTTCGAGCTGACGGCGACGCTGCCTCGAGAGGTCAAGGCATGACCACCGTCCTGATCGCCGACGACCAGGCGTTGGTCCGTTCGGGTCTACGGCTTGTTCTCGAAGCGCGGGGCGTCGAGGTTCTGGGCGAGGCCTCCGACGGCCGCCAAGCAGTGCAGCTGGTCGGGCAGCTCCAACCTGACGTGGTGCTGATGGACATCCAGATGCCCGAGCTGGACGGGATCGGTGCGACCCGTCGGATCGTCGACTCGGGATCGGCGAGCCGGGTGATCGTGCTGACGACCTACGACCTGGACCGCTACGTGTACGACTCCCTGAAGGCGGGAGCGAGCGGCTTCCTGCTGAAGGCCTCCCCGCCTGACCGCCTGGTCGAGGGGATCGCGACCGTAGCCACCGGTGAGGCGTTGCTGGCGCCCATCCTCACGCGGCGCCTGATCGAGGACCACGTCCGTCGCCCGGCCCCGTACGACGGACCCCCGCCGCCGCTGGCCGCCCTGACCGAGCGGGAGCTCGAGGTCTTCGGGTTGGTCGCTCGCGGGCGGTCCAACGACCAGATCGCTGCGCAGCTGGTGGTGTCCCAGGCGACGGTCAAGACCCACGTCAACCGGATCCTGGCCAAGCTTGAGCTGCAGTCGCGTGTCCAGGCAGTGGTGCTGGGCTACGAGAGCGGCCTGGTCGTACCGGGCACCGCGGAGACGGCTGAGTCTTGACGGACGGCCCGGTTTCCTAGAACGTGTTCTAGTCACCACCGGTCACGAGCCTGTCGGGACGGGGTGGCCCGAGCACGAGGAGCTCCATGATCCTGCGCGTGATCCAGTGGGCGACCGGCGGCGTCGGCCGCGCCGCGATCGAGCACATCGTGCTCCACCCCGAGCTCGAGCTCGTCGGCTGCTGGGTGCACTCGGCCGAGAAGGAGGGCCAGGACGTCGGCACCATCCTGGGACGGGAGCCGCTGGGGGTGACCGCGACGAACAGCATCGAGGAGATCCTTGCGCTGGAGGCCGACTGCGTCCTGTACTCGCCGCTGATGCCCAACCCCAAAGAGGTCGCTGCCCTCCTGCGGTCCGGCAAGAACGTGGTCACCCCGCTCGGCTGGTTCTGGCCGAGCGAGAAGGAACGCAGCCGGATGGAACCGGCGGCGCTCGAGGGTGGCGTCACCCTGCACGGCACCGGGATCGACCCGGGCGGTGCCACCGAGCAGCAGCCCCTCTTCTTCGCCGGCCTCTCCTCCGCGGTCACCTTCGTCCGCGGCGAGGAGTTCTCCGACATCCGCACCTACAACGCACCGGACGTGGTCCGCCACATCATGGGCTTCGGCGGGACGCCGGAGGAGGCGATGTCCGGCCCCATGCTGGCGCTGCTGTCCAACGGCTTCGAGCAGTCGGTGCAGATGTGCCTCGACACCCTCGGGTTCGCGGACGCGGAGATCCGCAGCAGTCGCGAGGTCGCCGTCGCCACGGCGCCCATCGACTCGCCGATCGGGGTCGTCGAGCCGGGTCAGGTCGCGGCGCAGCGGTTCGCGTGGGAAGCGTTCGTCGGGGACACCAAGGTGGTCCGGGTCGCAGTTAACTGGTTGATGGGCGACGAGCACCTCGACCCGCCGTGGACCTTCGGCCCCGAGGGGGTCCGCTTCGAGGTCGAGGTGAAGGGTGATCCGGACAGCTACGTCGTGATCCACGGCTGGCACCCCACGACCGTCGCCGCCGGACTGGAACGGAACCCCGGCATCGTCGTCACCGCGGCCCACTGCGTGAACTCCATCCCCTACGTCTGCGCGGCGGACCCGGGCATCGTCACCTTCGTCGACCTGCCGCTGGTCACCGGCCGCGCGCACCCCGACCTGGGGCGCTGATGGACCCCGCGGCGTTCCCGACCCTGGACCCCGAGCTGCACGCGATCGTGGAGCTGCTCCCGGACACCTCGGACGCGTTCGACGACATCCCCGCCGCACGGGCGATGTTCGATGCCTGGCTCCCGACCGGACCGGTGCCCGGCGAGGAGGCCCTGGAGGTCGTCGACGAGGTGGTTGACGGTGTCCCGCTGCGGATCTACCGGCCGCAGGCCCCCACCGGGGACCTCCCCGGGATCCTCTACCTGCACGGCGGCGGGTTCTGCATCGGCAGCATCGGCACCGAGCACGCCGGGGCGGTGGCCTTGGCGAACGCGATCGGCGCCGTGGTGGTCAGCGTGGACTACCGGCTCGCGCCCGAGCACCCCTACCCGGCCGGACTCGAGGACTGCTACACCGGACTCCAGCGGTTGGCCGCGCTGGACGGCGTCGACCCTGCCCGGCTCGCCGTGCACGGGCAGAGCGCGGGAGGCGGGCTCGCGGCGGCCACCGCACTGCTCGCCCGCGACCGGGGCGGTCCGGGTCTGGCGTTCCAATCGCTCGGGATCCCCGAGCTCGACGACCGTCTCGAGACCCCGTCGATGGTGGCGTTCACCGACACCCCGATGTGGAGCCGGGCGCAGGCGGCCAAATCCTGGGAGTACTACCTCGGCGGGAACCCGGCCGACCAGTACGCCGCCCCGGCCCGCGCCGAGGACCTCGCCGGCCTCCCGCCGGCGTACGTGGTGACCTGCGAGCTGGACCCGCTCCGCGACGAGGGCATCACCTACGGACTGCGCCTGCTCGCCGCCGGGGTCTCGGTCGAGCTGCACAGCTATCCGGGGGCGTTCCACGGGGCGATGCTCGTCCCGGGCGCGGCGGTGGTGCAGCGGATGCAGGGCGAGCTGGTCGACGCCCTGAACCGCGCCCTCCACGGTTCCTGAGCCTCACAACCCACTGGCTCCCTGAGGAGGGCCGACAACCCCGTCTCCCAGGGCGGCGACACCGGCCTCGACCTTCTCGGTCGGCCCGGCGACGAAGACGTACTCGACGTTGCGCAACCGGGCGACCTTGCCGACCTTCTCGCCTGCCGGGTTGAAGATGCCGATCTGCGCCCCCACGTACCGCTTGCGGTCGAAGGCGAGCATCCGGACGGACTCGTGGCCGGCGCCGCGGAGAGCTTCGGTCATCCCCTCGGCGGTGATCCAGGACTCGTCGTTGTAGGACACGACGACGACCTCGGCCCGGACCCGGGAAAGCAGGTCGGCGAAGGCAGCGGGCATCTGGCGCTTGGAGTTGAAGACGCTCATCGTGTCGTCGTCGCGACTGTCCACCCGCTTGCACGCGATGCCGTAGTGCTCGGGTTCGTCCCAGCGGACGAGGGTCTCCCAGATGTGGTAGTTCGTGAAGTACCGGTGCTGGTTGTACGGCGGGTCCAGGTACATCAGGTCGACAGGGTCCAGCTGCGCGACGGTCTCGGAGGCGTCGCCCAGGACCGTCCGCCCCGGCCCGGCGATCAGCTCGGGGGAGCGGAGCTCGAGATCGTTGAACGCCCGGGGGGCCCACTGCTTGAGGTAGGCCATCTGCATGCCCGCGGTCGAGTCGACGCGGTCTGCGGCGAGCATCAGGCTGGTGAGCAGCACCGGGTAGAGCGGTGACCCGGCGTACTCGGCCTCGAGCAGGTTCCTGATCGCGTCGATGCGAGCCCCGTTCTTCGGTTGGAAGTAGCGGGAGGCCTCGCAGAAGGTCGCGGTGAAGTAGCCGGGTCGGGGCGGCAGGGCGTTCAGCCGGGCGAGTACGTCGTCGAGCTCCGCCGGGTCAACGACGGTGGCGTCGGTGGCGATGTAGCAGTCACTCAGCACCTGGCTGTACGTCGCCAGGTCGGTGGCGGTGACGTGCAGCCCGCGACGCTTGAACTCCTGCGCCACTCGGGTGGTGCCGGTGAACAGGTCGACCGCGGTCGCGGCACCTACCTGGTCGGCGATGTCGCCGAGGACCGGGACCAGGGTGCGCTTGGAGCCGAGGTACTTGATCACGGGCGCCCCCTTCCGGACTCCGAACCCGATGGGCACCAGCACCTTACGCGCGGATGACCGGGCTGCGTGGTTCGTTCGTCGGCCCGGTGGGTAAGCGTTGCTCATGAGCACGAGCGCCGAGCACCCGGTCGACCCCCGTCTCGACCCGGCCTTCCTGGAGACCGAAGGCATCGACCAGGCGACGGTCGAGGCCGTCGGCAAACTGTCGGAGGCGATGGAGACCGTCGAGCGGGCACGGGGACACCTCTACGCCTTCCACCAGCTGAGCGGGCACGCCGACTTCCAGGTTGAGGAGGCGGTCGAGCTGCTCCGCAAGGCCGGGCACGGAGAGCTCGCCGACCGACTCGACCGCGAGCTGGTGGGGCGCAACGTCCTGCCGGGCCGGTGGACGTTCCAGGTGATCGAGGACTATGCGGCCAGCTACTACGAACCGTTCCAGCGGTTCGACGCAGAGGCCCGGAACCTGACCCGGGGTCACCACCACCTGTACGAGGCCGGCCTCAAGCGCGACCGTCGGACGCCGGGCGAGCCCGGGCACGCGGCCACCCCGGCGCCGTCCGACGACGTCGTCCCGGACGGCTGACGCGGTGCGGACCGCCGCAGCCACGGGCGTACGGCGGACCCGTTCGGGGTACGTGCAAGCCATGAACGCTCCCGATGTGCTCGAACGCCAGCACCCCGGCGCCCACGCCGCCGTACCGACCGAGATCCCCCGCCGCGGCTGGTGGCAGGTCACCCGTCGTGCCTGGAAGGAGTCGAAGGCGGACAACATCTCCCTCATCGCCGCGGGTGTCGCGTTCTACTCCTTCCTCGCGCTGTTCCCGGCCTTGATCGCGGGGCTGCTGCTCTACGGGATCGTCCGCGACCCGGCCGACGTGCGGGCACAGATGGAGGGCTTCACCGACGCCCTTCCGAGGGAGGCCGCGAGCATCGTCACCGACCAGCTCGAGCAGCTCAGCGCCAGCTCCACCCAGTCGCTGGGCATCGGCTTGGCGGTCGCGCTGACTCTTGCGCTCTGGAGCGCCGCCGGCGGGGTCGGCCACCTCATCACCGCCATCAACATCGCGTACGACGAGCGCGAGACCCGGGGCTTCGTCAAGCAGAAGCTGCTGGCGCTCGGTCTCACGCTCGGTGCCATCGTGTTCCTCGTCGTCGCGCTGGTCCTGGTCGCCGCGGCCCCCGCCGTGCTCGACGATGTGGTCGGTTCCGGCCCCACCCGCTGGGTGCTGGAGGCGGGAAGGTGGCTGGGCCTGCTCGCTGTCATGGTCGTGGTGCTCGGGATCCTCTACCGGCTTGCGCCCGATCGTGCCGACGCCCGGATCTCCTGGGTCTCGGTGGGCGCCGTCACCGCGACAGTTGTCTGGTTGATCGCCAGCCTCGGCTTCTCCCTCTACGTCGACAACTTCGGCTCGTACGGCAAGACGTACGGCGCCGTGGCCGGCGTCGTGGTCCTCCTGCTCTGGCTCTGGCTGACGATCTACCTGGTCCTTCTCGGCGCCGAGCTCAACGCCGAGGCCGAGGAGCAGACCGTCGTGGACACCACGACCGGTACGCCGAAGCCGCTCGGCGAGCGGGGCGCGGTCAAGGCCGACAGCGTGCCAGGGCAGCCCAGCTCCGAGGCCCGGAGTCCGGCCGGGACGTAGTGGGCCCCCAGGGGATCGAACCCTGAACCCGCGGATTAAAAGTCCGCTGCTCTGCCAATTGAGCTAGGGGCCCGGTGCGGAGAACGACCGTGCGGACGGACCGAGGACGTCTCTGTACCGGGGCAGCCTAGCCAAGGACGGCGCGCTCGCGACGAGTGGCTGCCGAGTCGTCAGGCGTAGGACCCGGTTCCCGTCGAGCTGCCGCTCAGGCGACGGGCAGAGTTGACCAGGCCTTCGAGGCTGAACGCTTGCGGGGTGTTCCCCAGGTGCCGCCTGGTGAGGACGTCGTACTCCTCGCTGAGCATGCCGACGTCGTTACGCAGGTCGAGCAGCCGCTCGAAGAGTTCTTCGGCTTCCCCTGTGCGGCCCAACCCGTGGAGAGCGTCGACCAACCAGAAGCTGCAGGGGATGAAGACACCCTCGTTCCCGGGGAGCCCGTCCGTCCTGCTGTCGGCGCTCGGGTCGTAGCGGAGCAGGAACCCGTCGCGGCACAACTCGCGCTCGATCGCCTCGACCGTGCTCCTCACCCGTGGGTCGTGCCACGGCAGGAAGCCGACGCGGGGGATGAGCAGCAGAGCAGCGTCGAGGCCCTGGGAGCCGTAGAACTGGGTGAACGTCCGGCGGTCCTCGTCATAACCGTGCGTGCAGACGTCCTGGTGGATCCTGGCGCGCAGGTCCCGCCACCGGTCGACGGGACCGTCGACGCCGTGTGCCTGGACCGAGTGGATGGCCCGGTCGACTCCGGTCCAGGCCAGGACCTTGGAGTGGACGAACTGCTGCCGTGGGCCGCGAACTTCCCAGATCCCGTTGTCGGGCTGCTGCCAGTTGCCCTCGAGCCAGTCCAGGAGCGCGAGCTGGAGCTCCCACGCGGTCTCGTCGTTCTCGAGCCCACTCTCACGGGCGAAGTGGAGCCCGTCGAGGACCTCTCCCCAGACATCGAGCTGCAGCTGGGTCGAAGCGGCGTTGCCCTCACGGACGGGTCGGGAGTTCTCATAGCCGTCGAGCCAGGACAACTCCAGCTCCGGCAGACGACGCCGGCCGTCGACGCCGTACATGATCTGGAGATCGGCGGGGTCGCCCGCGACTGCGCGAACCAGCCATTCCCGCCACGCCCGTGCTTCCTCCACGTAGCCGGTGCCGAGGAGCGCCTGGAGCGTGAAGGTGGCGTCGCGCAACCAGCAGAACCGGTAGTCCCAGTTCCGGACCCCGCCGATGTGCTCGGGCAGGGATGTCGTCGCAGCGGCCACGATGCCACCTGTGGGGGCATAGGTGAGTGCCCTGAGCAGCACGAGCGATCGGCGGACCGGAGCCTCCCACCGTCCCTGGTAGGTGCACTGCTGCATCCAGTCGCTCCAGAACTGGGTCGTCTGCGCAAGCGCGGGCCCCGGGTCGACGGGGCGGGGGCGCGGGAGGTGCGAGAGCTGGTGGGTCAGGACGAAGGACGTCCGGTCGCCCGGGCCGAGGGTGAAGGCGGTCGTGATGGCCCCGCCCTCCGCTTCCAGGGGCACTTCGCCGTGCAACCAGAGCGAGTCCGGCCCGGCGATCGCTGAAGCAGTCGTTCCGTGGAGCCTGACCCAGGCTGCACCGCGGCCGTAGTCGAAACGAGGGTCGAGCCGGAGTCGCATGTCCACCCGCCCGGTCTTTCCCGTCACGGTGCGAACGACATCGGCAGCATCGCCGCGCGGCGGCATGAAGTCGATCACCTCCACCACGCCCGCGTTGGTCTCCCAGGTTGTGCGCAGCACCAAGGAGTCGTCGACGTACTCGCGTCGCGGAGTCGCGTCCGGATCGGCGGGGGCGAGCATCCAGTGGCCGGCTCCGGACCCTCCGAGCATGGCTGCGAACGGTGCCGGGGAGTCGAAGCGGGGAAGGCAGAGCCACTCGATCGATCCATGACGGGAGACCAGTGCGGCGGTGTACAGGTCGCCGATGAGTGCGTAGTCCTCGATCGGCGTGGAACCGCGGGGCGGTTTCACACCGACGTCCTGCGCTGGGGGGTGCATCACACCTGGAGGCTACCGGCGGTCGGAAGGCCGACACCGCCGAGCAAGGAGGAGTTCCTTGGTCGGGGTCCGCGCCCGGGACAGCTGAGCCTGCACTCATCAGCGAGCACGACGGCCTGGAGCCGGTCGCGTGCTCCGAGCTTGGTCAGCACATTGCTGACGTCGGTCTTGACGGTCGCTTCGGCGAGGTGCAGAACGTAGTGCTGAGTGGACGGACGGTGAAGGGGAATGATCCCCGGCCTGTCTCAGGTGCCGACGCCGGTGCGGTAGTGCTCGATGATCTCGACGAACTGCTCCGGGTCGACCGTCGCCGCTGTGATGGTGCGCTGCTTGCCGGTCTCGGTCTTCAGCACCGTCTTCCAGGCGCGGGACCCCGACTTGCCGGTGACGACCATGTCGACGGCCGGGTCGCGCAGGTCCCAGGTGTCGGACTTCGCGCCCTTCGCGATCTCCAGCGTGCCGTTGCTGATCGAAACGATCGCCGGTGTCCAGTTCAGCAATGCCCACCAGGCACCCATCGCCGCCACCGTGAGTCCGCCGGCGGTCAGCACTGCCTGCGAGCCGCCGGACGAGACCGCCCAGAAGATGGCAATGACAGCGCCCACGGAGAAGATCGTGAACAGCGTGCCGAAGACGTAACTCAGAGCGTTGCCGGGCCGGAACTCGACGAAACGCGGGATCGGCTCCTTGGTCACGGCAGGCTCGGACGACGGGTGCTCGGCGATTGCCGCCGCAGGCAGGTCCTCGACCTCGTCCACTGCCGCAGGCGCCTCGGACACTGTGGTCGCCGCCTGGCCGCCTTCGGAGGTGCCGTCCTCGGAATCGACTACGTCCTCGTCGTCCGGCGCGATCTCGTCCTCAGCGGGCGCGTCGAGTCCGAGAGGGTCGGTCCACGCGATGACGACCTCGGGCTCGTCCAGGTCGGCGAACGCGGGTGCGGGTTCGTCGGCGGCCTCGGCCTCGGCCTCGGGCTCGTCCTCGGCGATCGGTTCGTCGGTGGCTTCGGGTTCGTCGGTGGCCTCGGGTTCGTCGGTGGCCTCGGCGATCGGTTCGTCGGCGGTTTCGGGTTCCTCGGCTACCTCCGCGGGGAGCGTGGCTTCGGGTTCGTCGGTGGCCTCGGGATCGGCGAGCTCAGTCTCGTCCTCGGCGCTGGCTTCCGGCTCGTGGACGATCTCCGTGTCGTCAGCGAACTCAGCCTCGGCGGATTCCTCGTCGGTGGCCTCGATCGCGGTGGGCTCGGGCTCGTCGACCGGGTCGTCCTCGGCGGCGTCCTCGGCGGCGTCCTGGTGGAGGACCTCAGGCTCGATGGCGTCGATCGGCTCAGGCTCGACGTACTCCTCGACGTGATCGTGGACGACCTCGCTGGTCGCCGCTGGGACGGGCTCCTGAGGAGCGTCCTCTTCGGGGACGGACGCCCTTACCGCGGAGGTCGGGCTGGCGGCCGGGACGGCTCCTTTTGCCGGCGACTTCGGTGTCACCCCCGTGATGCCCGCGAGCGCTGCCGTGGCTGCTCCGCGGGACGGGGCCTGCGGAGCCGTGGCGCGTGCGGCGCGCTCGGCTGCCTGGCGCTCCCACTCCGCCCGCTCAGCGGCGATGCGCTCCTTCTCTGCACGCTGAGCGGCGATGCGCTCCTGCTGCTCCCGCATCGCCTGGGCTCGACGTTGCTCGCGCTCTTGGGCGAGCGCGCGCTCGTAGGCTGCCTGCTCCTCAGCGAGGCGCTCCTTCTCGCGCAGCGCCGCTTCGCGTCGGGCCGCGATGGCGGCCAGGCGTGCAGCCTCGGCTTCCTCCGCCGCCGCGCGCTCGGCGGCTTCCTGCTCAGCAGCCAGACGTTCGGCGGCGAGGCGTTCGGCTTCGATACGTTCGGCTTCGAGGCGCGCTTCCTCGGCAGCGATGGCAGCCAGGCGGTCCGTTTCGGCCTGCTCGGCGGCCGCGCGCTCAGCGGCGAGCCGCTCAGCCTCGGCGATCTCGGCCGCGATGCGCTCCTGCTCGACACGCTCGACCGCGAGACGTTCCTCCTCGATGCGAACGGCCTCGAGCCGCTCGGCCTCCGCCTTCTGAGCCGCGATCCGGTCCGTCTCGAGCCGGATCGCCTCGGCCTTCTCGGCAGCGAGGCGGCGCAGTTCGGCCTTCTCGGCAGCGATCCGGACCCGCTCGGCCTCCTCAGCCGCGATCCGCTCGGTCTCCAAGCGGGCGAGCTCGCGCTCCTGGGCAGCGATACGGGCGGCCTCGAGTCGGGCGGCCTCGGCGGCCTCGGCGGCGAGGCGGTCTGCCTCGGCTTGCAGTGCGGCGAGACGCTCGGCCTCGAGTCGGGCGGACTCGAGTCGTTCTTCCTCGGCACGCTGTGCGGCGAGGCGCTCGGTCTCGATCCGCGCGCGTTCGGCGTCCTCGGCTGCGAGGCGTTCGGTCTCGATCCGGATCGCTTCGAGACGAGCGGCTTCGGCTTGCTCGGCTGCGACCCGGGCCTTCTCGATCCTCTTGGCCTCGGCCCTCTCCGCGGCGAGCCGAGCCTTCTCCGCAGCGACGGCGGCGATTCGGACTGCTTCAAGGCGGGCCGCCTCTGCCTGTTGGGCGGTCACCCGGTCGGCCTCGATGCGTGCTGCCTCGACGGACTCCGCGACCAACCGCTGCTTCTCAGCCTTCAGAGCAGCAAGAGCGAGGCCTTCCAGGCGGCCCGCTTCGGCTTCCTGGGCGGTGAGCCGCTCGGCCTCGATCCGGACGGCCTCTGTGGCTTCTGCCGCGAGCCAGCGCTGGTTGGCCTCGCTCGCCGCGATCCGCAGGGCTTCGAGACGACCGGTCTCGACCTCCTGGGCGGTGAGCCGCTCGGACTCGATCCGGGCGGCTTCCTCGGCCTCTACGGCCAAGCGTGCCTTCTCGGCCCTGGCCGCGGCGCGACGCGCCTGGTCGGCGCGACGCTTCTCCTCGCGCTCCGCCTCAAGACGTAGGGCCTCGAGGCGCTCGGCTTCAGCTGCCTCCGCGGCGCGGCGCTCCTGCTCCGCCTGTAACGCGGCGCGGCGCTCCTTCTCGCGCTGGATGGCTTCCTGGCGGGCACGCTCGAGCCGTTCGCGCTCGGCCCTGGCGCGCTCGGCTTCTTCCGTAGCCCGGCGCTGTTCCTCGGCCTGCAGAGCGGCAAGGCGGGCGGCTTCCCGGCGCTGGGCGGCCTCGCGGATCGCCTGCAGTCGCTGGCGCTCGGCCTCTTCGACGGCAAGTCGTTCGCGTTCGGCCTTCTCGATCGCCAGCCGGGCTGCTTCGGCGCGCACGGCCTCCAGGCGCTCCGCCTCACGACGTGCTGCCTCCTCGGCGGCAAGACGCTCCGCTTCCAGGCGCTGCTGCTCGGCTTCCTCGGCTGCCTTCTGCTCGGCGACCAGTCGGGCGGCTTCGGCTTTCTCCGCTGCGATGCGGTCACGCTCGGCCTTCTCAGCAGCCTTCGCGGCCGCGACGATCCGGGCCTGCTCTTCGGCGAGGCGTGCGGCTTCGGCTGCCTCGGCGGCGAGTCGCTGCTGCTCGGCTTCCTCGAGCAGGCGGGCTTCTTCGGCGAGGC
>JBKJIR010000010.1:0-47125 GCA_046598495.1 Marmoricola sp.
CGGTGGCTATCCGCTCGAGTTCGGCACCATCTCGGTCTCCGACGGCATCTCGATGGGCCACGAGGGGATGCATTACTCGCTGGTCAGTCGTGAGGTGATCGCTGACTCGGTCGAGACCGTGATGATGGCCGAGCGGCTCGACGGCTCCGTGCTGCTCGCTGGCTGCGACAAGTCGCTTCCCGGCATGCTGATGGCCGCTGCGCGTCTCGACCTCGCCTCGGTGTTCCTGTACGCCGGTTCGACGATGCCCGGGAGCGTGGACGGCCACGACGTCACCATCATCGACGCCTTCGAGGCGGTCGGCGCCTGCCTGGCGGGCAAGATCACCCGGGAAGAGGTCGACAAGATCGAGCGGGCGATCTGTCCCGGCGAAGGCGCGTGCGGCGGCATGTACACCGCGAACACGATGGCGTCGGTCGCCGAGGCGCTGGGGATGTCCCTGCCCGGCAGTGCCGCGCCGCCGGCGGTCGACCGCCGGCGCGACGGCTTCGCGCACCGCTCCGGCCAAGCCGTGGTGGAGATGCTGCGGCAGGGGATCACCGCCCGGCAGATCATGACGCGCGAGGCGTTCGAGAACGCGATCGCGGTGGTAATGGCGCTCGGCGGCTCGACCAACGCGGTCCTGCACCTGCTCGCGATCGCCCGCGAGGCCGAGGTCGACCTGACCATCGAGGACTTCAACACCATCGGCGACAAGGTCCCCCACCTGGGCGACCTGAAGCCCTTCGGTAGGTACGTGATGAACGACGTCGACAAGATCGGCGGGATCCCGGTGGTGATGAAGGCTCTGCTGGACGCCGGCCTGATGCACGGCGACTGCCTCACCGTTACCGGCAGGACGATGCGGGAGAACCTCGAGGAGCTGAACCCGAAGGGCCTCGACGGCGACGTCCTGCGCCAGCTCTCCGAGCCGATCCACGCCACCGGCGGCATCACCATCCTCAAGGGCTCACTGGCCCCCGAGGGCGCGGTCGTGAAGTCGGCCGGCTTCGACGACACCACCTTCACCGGGACCGCCCGGGTCTTCGACGGCGAGCGCGCTGCCCTCGACGCACTGACCGAGGGCCGGATCGTGGCGAACGACGTCGTGGTGATCCGTTACGAGGGCCCGAAGGGCGGACCCGGGATGCGCGAGATGCTCGCGATCACGGGTGCGATCAAGGGCGCGGGACTCGGCAAGGACGTCCTACTGATCACCGACGGCCGCTTCTCGGGAGGCACCACCGGTCTCTGCGTCGGACACATCGCCCCGGAGGCCGTCGACGGCGGACCGATCGCGTTCGTCCGCGACGGTGACCCGATCACGCTCGACGTCGCCAACAAGACCCTCGAGGTGGAGATCGCCGACGGTTCGGATTCGTGGGAGGCACGCAAGGTCGGCTGGGAGCCGAACCCCCCGAAGTACACCCGGGGCGTGCTCGGGAAGTACGCCAAGGTCGTGCAGTCGGCGGCGCACGGGGCTGTCTGCGGTTGATGGACCAGCGCGTCAGCTTCATTACCCTCGCTGTGGCGGACCTGACGCGGACCCACACGTTCTACGTCGAGGGCCTGGGCTGGACCCCGGAGCTCTTCGTTCCCGACGAGGTGCTGATGATCAGGGCGGGAGAGCACCTGGTGCTCTCGTTCTGGGTCGAGTCCGGGTTCGAGGGGGAGGTCGGCCCGATCCGCCGCGGACCGGGCATCGTGCCGATCACGCTGGCGCACAACGTGCGCACCGAGGCTGAGGTCGACGAGATCCTGGCGTTGGCCCGGTCGCTGGGGGCTGACCCGGTCTCCCGCGGTGAGCACCGGGACTGGGGCGGCTACACCGGCTACTTCGCGGATCCGGACGGGTTCCGCTGGGAGATCGCGGTGAACGCTGCGATGGAGGGCCTGGTACTTCCGGACTGACGGGGGGAATCCGGGATTGCCCCGCAGCGGTAAGTGGGAACGAACGCCGTCATCAGCACTGGGTCGAGCAGACAGCGACCTGGGAAGCGACGGTCAGTAGGGACCCTTCGGGACCGATCGCCGGCACGTCGGTGCGCCGTCCCGGAGCAGCGCCCACGAGTCCGAAGACCTGTCACCACCCCGCCCACCGGGTCGAGGAGGAGGCTCCGGCGAAGGTGCTCCTGCTCGACGTCCTGCGGTTCGCCGAGCTGCGGGTCCAGCAGCCGATTCGGCGGTGACCGGCCCGGTGGTGTCGAATGGGGTCGTGCCGAACGAAGAGGAACCGTCCGGGGCGGACTGGGTATCGCTCTACCTCGTGGGCCTGATCCTGGTGGCGTTCCTCCTGGCGGTGGGAGCGATCGGCCAGATCGACGACGCCGGTCCGGTGACCGCGACCCGGACGACGCCCACGGTGTCCCGGTCGCCGCTCGGCACACCGACGCCCTCGCCCACCCCCTCGCCCGCCCCCTCACCCACTCCCTCACCAGCGCCTACGCCCCGGCCGTCGACCTCCGGCACGCCCACACCGGGTACGCCGATGAAGCTCCCGGGTGGCGCCACGAAGGTCTTCGCCGACAACCGGATGCTGATCGCCTACTACGGGACCGCGGGATCCGGCGCGCTCGGCGTCCTGGGCGAGAAGAGCCCGGACGCGATCTTCCCCCAGCTGGTCCGGGCTGCCCGGCCCTTCGCCCGGAACGGACGGACCGTGCAGCCCGTCTTCGAGCTGATCGTCACCGTCGCCCGCGCCGGACCGACCAGGACCGGCACGTACAGCTCCGACATCCCCCGCGCCGCGGTGCAGCGCTACATCGACGCGGCACGCCGGCACGGCGTCCTGCTCGTCCTCGACCTCCAGCCCGGCCGGGCGAACTTCCTGGCCGTCGCGAAGCGGTGGGAGTGGGCGCTGAAGGACCCGCGGGTCGGGCTCGCGCTCGACCCGGAGTGGCGGATGGGCGCGGGCCAGGTCCCGGGCCGGGTGATCGGCTCGGTCGGCGCGAACGAGGTCAACCAGGTCTCGCGCTGGGTCGACGACCTCGCCGAGCGGGAGAGGTTGCCGCAGAAGGTGTTCCTGCTGCACCAGTTCCGCACCAGCATGATCCGCGACATCGAGCGGATCGTGCCGCGCAGGAACCTGGCCCTGGTCCAGCACGTCGACGGGTTCGGCCCGCCGCGGGCGAAGGTGACGACGTACCGGACCGTGGCGAAGCCGCGCCAGTTCGCGATGGGGTTCAAGCTCTTCTACGACGAGGACGTCCCGCTGATGACGCCCGCCCAGGTGCTGCGGATCCGCCCGCAGGTGCGCTTCGTCAGCTTCCAGTAGTCACACCAGCACGCCGGCGAAGAACATCGACGCCAGCCGGGCGTACTGGACCCCGCAGACCACCAGCAGCACGACCTGCAGCCACCGGGGCAGCCGGGCCACCAGGACCAGCCCCACGATCAGGACGGCGTGCGTCCGGTACCAGGACATCGTGGCGCCGGCCAGGAACGGGGCCACGAACGCGGCCCCGGTCAGCAGCACGGCGGCCCACTCCACCGGCTCCAGCGGCCAACCGCGGAACCGCCGGTACGCGGTCGCGGTGAGCACCACGAAGACGAACGCGGCGTTGACCCAGAGCTGGGCCTGGTGGGCGGCGAGGCTGTGCTCGACCAACCAGGAGAGCTCGCGGTCGCGGCCGTAGAAGTCCGCGAACGGCATCGCGGAGAATTCGCGGGCGGAGGCGAACGGGTTGCGCAGCCCGCCCTGCCCGTACGACGACTCCTGGATCGCGTCGTACGCGTCCCACCGGCCCGTCGCGCGCCACATCAGCCAGCGCACCGCCAGCAGTCCGGACGCCGCGATCGCGGTCGCGCCGGCTGCCTTCGCGATCCTGAGGATCCGGTCGTCGTCCTTCCAGGCGAACAGCCAGCTGAGCGCGAGCATCCCGAGAACGATCGCGCCGACCGGGTGCGCAGTGGTGGCGGCGAGACCGCTGAGCGCGGCCAACCACCACCAGCCGCGCGCGACGCCCAGGACGCAGAGCAGCAGGGCGAGGGCGAGCAGCGAGACCGGGAAGACGGCATGGAAGTAGACCCCGCCCAGGAACACGCTGCCCAGCGCCAACGTCAACCCGTTTGCCACTGTTAGCCGGGCGCCGAGGAGCGCCCAGAGTGCGAAGAACACACCGAGGAAGGCGAGTTCGCTGACCAGGACGCCGGCGGCGTCGTACGACATCCCGGTCCAGGTCAGCGGACGGAGCAGGAGCGGGTACCCGGGGAACCACGCCACGTTCCCGCAGAGGACGTCGGGGAAGTTGTCGTACCGGTCGCGGCACCGGAACATCTCGTAGCCGGACGACGCGATCGAGAGGTAGTGCTCGGAGTCCCAGCGCCAGCGGCCAGCGGTGGTCCAGTACGCGACGCCGGAAGCGGCGGCGACCGCCCAGGTGATGAGCGTCGAGGCGAGCCAGGCCAGCACCGGGGGCAGCGCCCAGCGCACCCGCGCTGCTCCGGTTGCCTTCACAGCGAGAAAACTAGTCGGTCTCCGCCCGTCGGTCCGGATAGGTTGCGCCTCGGACGAAGGAGAACCAGTGCAGCGCAACGAGTTCGACCAGCCCCTCGGCGACCCGGTCACCTGGTCGCCGCGGTCCCGGCTGACGCCGGTCCACCTGGCGGGCGCCCGGTGCTCCGTCGAGCCGTACGACGAGCGCCATCTGGGCGCGCTCGCGACGGCCCTGGTCACGGACTCCTCACCGCGGATCTGGACCTACCTCCCGGTACCGGAGATGACCGGCCGCGAGGTGCTGGGGGAGTGGCTGACCTCTCTGGTCGAGGACCCCGACGCGGTCCCGCACACGATCTGCCTGGCCGACGGCAGACCGGTGGGGGTGGCGTCGTACCTCCGGCTGGACGAGGCGAACGGCTCGGTCGAGGTCGGCGGCATCGTGTACGCCGACGAGCTCCAGCGGACCGCCGCCGCGACCGAGGCGATGTTCCTGATGGCCCGGCACGTCTTCGAGGACCTCGGGTACCGCCGCTACGAGTGGAAGTGCGACGCGCACAACCTCCCGTCGCGCCGGGCGGCCGAGCGCCTGGGATTCACCTACGAGGGCACGTTCCGCAACGCCCTGGTCTACAAGGGCCGGAACCGGGACACGGACTGGCTCTCGATCGTCGACACGGAGTGGTCCGCACGCCGGGCGGAGTTCGAGCGGTGGTTGGATCCGGACAATTTCGACGCGGACGGCGTCCAGCGCAGCCCGCTCGCCCGCGTGGGGTGACCCGCCACGATCCAAGACGGGTGTCCCAACCCGTGGGACGGCTGGCACACTGGGTTGAGCGCCGCCCGCGCCGAGGGGCACTATGTGTTCATGCGTTTTGAGATTCTTGTACGCACGCGACGCGTGAGCTGAGGCCATCGCCTCTTCGCACACGCGTCGACCCCTCGCTGCCTGGATGGCCGAGGGGTTTTTTGTTGGACACAGGTAGCCGGACGGACCAAAGGATTCTGATGAGCGAGCAGGGCGGCACCGGGACGCAGGTCACCGGCGCACAGAGCCTGATCAAGTCCCTCGAGAGCGCGGGCGTCGAGAACATCTTCGGCATCCCGGGCGGCGCCATCCTCCCGGCGTACGACCCGCTCTACGACTCTTCGATTCGGCACATCCTGGTACGCCACGAGCAGGGCGCCGGCCATGCCGCGCAGGGCTACGCGGTCGCCTCGGGCAAGGTCGGGGTCTGCATGGCCACCAGCGGCCCCGGTGCGACCAACCTGGTCACCCCGATCGCCGACGCTTACATGGACTCGGTCCCGATGGTTGCCGTGACCGGGCAGGTCCCCGCCGCGGCGATCGGCACCGATGCCTTCCAGGAGGCCGACATCCGCGGCATCACGATGCCGATCACCAAGCACAGCTTCCTGGTCACTGACCCGGCCGACATCCCGCGGACCGTCGCGGAGGCGTTCTACCTGGCCTCGACCGGCCGCCCCGGCCCGGTCCTGGTCGACGTGGCCAAGTCGGCATTGCAGGCGATGACCACGTTCACCTGGCCGACCGAGCTGAACCTGCCCGGCTACCGCCCGGTGACCCGGCCGCACGCCAAGCAGATCCGCGAGGCGACCAAGCTGATCCTCGAGTCCCGCAGGCCCGTCCTGTACGTCGGCGGCGGGGTGATCCGCGCGCGGGCGGCCAAGGAACTGCGCGAGCTGGCCGAGCTGACCGGGATCCCGGTCGTCACGACGCTGATGGCCCGGGGAGCGTTCCCCGACAGTCACCCCCAGCACCTGGGCATGCCCGGGATGCACGGGACCGTCGCGGCGGTCGCGGGTCTCCAGAAGAGCGACCTGATCATCAGCCTCGGTGCTCGTTTCGACGACCGGGTCACCGGCAACCTGGACTCCTTCGCGCCCGGCGCCAAGGTCATCCACGCGGACATCGACCCGGCCGAGATCGGCAAGAACCGTGCCGTCGACGTCCCGATCGTCGGCGACTGCCGCGAGGTCATCGCCGACCTGGTGGTGGCGCTCCAGTCCGAGCAGGACGCCGGCACGACCGGCGACTTCGAGGGGTGGGTGAAGTTCCTTGCCGGGGTGAAGGCGCAGTACCCGCTCGGCTACGACACCCCCGCCGAGGGTCTGGCACCGCAGTACGTGCTGCAGCGGCTCGGCCAGATCAGCGGACCCGAGTCGATCTACTGCGCCGGCGTGGGCCAGCACCAGATGTGGGCCACCCACTACCTCGGCTTCGAGCACCCGAACACCTGGATCAACTCCGGCGGGCTCGGCACGATGGGCTTCGCGGTACCGGCCGCGATGGGTGCCAAGGTCGGCGCCCCCGACGCGGTCGTCTGGGCCGTCGACGGCGACGGCTGCTTCCAGATGACCAACCAGGAGCTTGCGACCTGCACGTTGGAGGGGATCCCGATCAAGGTCGCGATCATCAACAACGAGTCGCTCGGCATGGTGCGGCAGTGGCAGACCCTGTTCTACGACGGCCGCTACTCCAACACTGACCTGCACACCGGTCCGGCCCGACGGGTCCCCGACTTCGTCAAGCTCGCCGACGCCTACGGCGCGGTGGGCCTCTCCTGCGACAGCGCCGGCGACGTCGACGCGACGATCAAGAAGGCGATGGAAATCGACGACGTCCCCGTGGTGGTGGACTTCCGGGTCCACCGCGATGCGATGGTGTGGCCGATGGTGGCTGCCGGCACGTCCAACGACGAGATCAAGTTCGCCCGCGATCTCGCGCCGCAGTTCGAGGAGGATGACCTGTGAGCGTTCACACTCTGTCGGTCCTGGTCGAGAACAAGCCCGGTGTGCTCGCGCGCATCGCCGGCCTGTTCAGCCGTCGCGGCTTCAACATCGACTCGCTGGCGGTCGGTCCGACCGAGCACCCGGAGATCTCCCGGATGACGATCGTGGTCAACGTCGAGGAGTCCCCGCTCGAGCAGGTCACCAAGCAGCTGAACAAGCTCATCGAGGTCATCAAGATCGTCGAGCTCGACGACCGCGAGGCCATCGAGCGCGAGCTGGTCCTGGTCAAGGTCAAGGCCGACGTGGAGACCCGCTCCCAGGTCCTCGACGTGGTCCAGCTGTTCAAGGCGCGGGTGGTCGACGTGGCCACCGACGCCATCACGCTGGAGGTGACCGGCAACTCCGACAAGCTCGCCGACTTCCTCCGCGTCCTGGAACCGTTCGGGATCCGCGAGCTGGTGCAGTCCGGCCTGGTCGCCATCGGCCGGGGCGGGCGCTCGATCAGCGAGCGCACCCTCCGCCCGGTCCCCGTCTCCGTGGCCCAGGTCCTGGGCTGACATGATCAGTGGTCGAATCCGACCGCTGCACGACGTACGAGCTCGATCACCAAACTGAAGGAGAGCCCCCCGTGGCTGAAATGTTCTACGACGACGACGCCGACCTGTCCCTGATCCAGGGCAAGCAGGTCGCGGTGATCGGCTACGGCAGCCAGGGCCACGCCCACGCGCTCAACCTGCGCGACTCGGGCGTCGACGTCCGGGTCGGCCTCAAGGCGGGCTCGAAGAGCATCGCCAAGGCTGAGGAGGAGGGCCTCCGGGTCCTCTCGGTCGCGGACGCGGTCCAGGAGGCCGACGTCATCGTCATCCTCGCTCCCGACCAGTTCCAGCGGCACATCTACGCCGAGTCGATCGAGCCGCACATCGCCGCCGGCGACACCCTCGTCTTCGGCCACGGCTTCAACGTCCGCTTCGGCTACATCCAGGCCCCCGAGGGTGTCGACGTCATCCTGGTCGCGCCGAAGGCGCCGGGTCACACCGTCCGTCGCGAGTTCGTCGCCGGTCGCGGCATCCCGGACATCATCGCCGTGGAGCAGGACGCCTCGGGCACCGCCTGGGACCTCGCGAAGTCCTATGCCAAGGCGATCGGCGGCACCCGCGCCGGCGTCATCAAGACCACCTTCACCGAGGAGACCGAGACCGACCTGTTCGGTGAGCAGGCCGTCCTCTGCGGCGGCGTCTCGCACCTCGTACAGGCCGGCTTCGAGACCCTGACCGAAGCGGGCTACCAGCCCGAGATCGCCTACTTCGAGGTCCTGCACGAGCTCAAGCTCATCGTCGACCTGATGTGGGAGGGCGGCATCGCCAAGCAGCGCTGGTCGGTCTCCGACACCGCGGAGTACGGCGACTACGTCTCCGGCCCCCGCGTGGTGACCCCCGAGGTCAAGGCGAGCATGAAGTCGATCCTCGACGACATCCAGAGCGGGGCGTTCGCCACCCGGTTCATTGCCGACCAGGACAACGGCGGTGCCGAGTTCCTCAAGCTCCGCGAGGAGGAGGCTGCGCACTCGATCGAGGCCACCGGCCGCGAGCTGCGCGCCCACTTCGCGTGGAAGCAGCAGGACTCCGACTACACCGAGGGCTCTGCCGCGCGCTGATCCCCGAGAGCTGAGCACGATGGTTCTGCCGCGACCCGAGCGCCTTGCGCTCGGGTCGCGGGCAGGTCGGCGCAGTAGCGACGTACGCCAAGGGCCTGCGAAGGTGGAAGAAGATCTTCGAAGGTCTGGCCCGAAACTAGAACACGTTCTAGAGTCTTCCCATGGACCTCGCCTCGATCGAAGAAATCCGCCAGCTCAAGTACCGCTACTTCCGCACCCTCGACCTGAAGCTCTGGGACGAGTTCGGCGACTGCCTCGCCGAGGACGTGACGGCGCGCTACGGCACCCAGGCCATGAACGAGCCGCTGCACTACGACACCCGCGCGGACGTCGTGAAGTTCATGACGGAGAACCTCGGCCCCGGGATCATCACGATCCACATCGCCAGCCACCCGGAGATCAACGTCGACGGCGACACCGCGACCGGCTCGTGGGGTTTCGAGGACACCGTGATCGTGCCTGACTTCAAGGTGATCATCCGTGGCGGCGGCTACTACGTCGACGACTACCGCAAGGACGCCGACGGGAAGTGGCGGATCGCGGCCACCAGGTACGACCGGATCTACGAGGCAATGACCTCGCTGGACGACACTCCCAGCTTCAAGTTGATCGCGAACCGCTGGGACCCGAGCCTCAAGCACTGAGGCCGGTCAGCGCACGCACCCGATCGGGACGACCAGCGGTTTCCCGGGTCACCGGGTCGTGGAGCACCGCCCGAGCCTTGGGCAGGCACGCACCCGTGCAGATCGGGCAGGATCGCTGGACCCACCCCTGGAGGGGTCCCTCAGAGGGCGTCGAGCGAGGCCTTCAGCTGCTTGATCGTCTTGGTCGCCAGGAACGGCAGGTACGCCGCGACGACCGGGACCGCGAGCGCCGAGCCGCCCTTGAGGTCGAAGGTGGCGTGGTACTCCACCTCGGTGCCGGCTCCGGCGGGGGTGAAGGACAACCGGTCGTCCCCGACGAACGAGTCGTTCGTGCCCTGGAAGTGCAGGCGCCGGTTCGGCTCGTGGGTCAGCGTGACGTAGGTCAGCTCGGTCTTCCGGCCCAGGAACTCCGAGACGTTCCGGTACCTCGCTCCCGGCCCGACCTCGCCCGCGACGAGGGCGCACTCGACGGTTCCAGGGTCCCAGGTCTCGGCGGTGCGGAAGTCCGCGAGGAAGGCGAACACCGCCTCCGGGGTCGCGGTGGTGGGGAAGGTCCGACGTACGTTGAGCTTCATCTGGCGAACGTACCCAGTCCGGACAAGATGAACCGCGGGGAGGGCTCGCTGCTCTGCTCGAGACGGTTTGCATGGTCATGCATCAGCATGCATACTTCTGGTGTGTCCAAGGTCCTCACCAGTCTGCCCATCGGCGAGCGCGTCGGCATCGCCTTCTCCGGGGGTCTCGACACCTCCGTCGCGGTCGCGTGGATGCGCGACAAGGGCGCGATCCCGTGCACCTACACCGCTGACATCGGTCAGTACGACGAGCCGGACATCGGCTCGGTCCCCGACCGCGCGAAGCAGTACGGCGCCGAGATCGCCCGGGCGGTCGACATCAAGCCGCAGCTGGTCGAGGAGGGCCTCGCCGCCCTGGCCTGCGGGGCGTTCCACATCCGCTCGGGCGCCAAGGCCTACTTCAACACCACTCCGTTGGGCCGCGCCGTCACCGGCACCATGCTGGTGCGCACCATGCACGCCGACGGCGTCAACATCTGGGGCGACGGCTCGACGTACAAGGGCAACGACATCGAGCGGTTCTACCGCTACGGACTGATGGCCAACCCCGAGCTCCGGATCTACAAGCCGTGGCTGGACGCCGACTTCGTGCACGAGCTGGGGGGCCGGCACGAGATGAGCGAGTGGCTGGTCACGCACGGCCTGCCGTACCGCGACTCGGTCGAGAAGGCCTACTCCACCGACGCCAACATCTGGGGAGCGACCCACGAGGCCAAGACGCTGGAGCACCTCGACGTCTCGCTGGAGACCGTCGAGCCGATCATGGGTGTGAAGTTCTGGGATCCCGCGGTCGTGATCGACACCGAGGACGTCACGGTCAGCTTCGATGCCGGGCGGCCGGTCGCGATCAACGGGACGCGGTTCACCGACGCGGTGGCGCTCGTCCTGGAGGCGAATGCGATCGGCGGCCGGCACGGCTTGGGCATGTCCGACCAGATCGAGAACCGGATCATCGAGGCCAAGTCCCGCGGCATCTACGAGGCTCCGGGGATGGCGCTCCTCTTCGCGGCGTACGAGCGGCTGCTCAACGCGATCCACAACGAGGACACCCTGGCCAACTACCACCTCGAGGGCCGGAAGCTCGGTCGGTTGCTCTACGAGGGCCGGTGGCTCGACCCGCAGGCGCTGATGCTGCGGGAGTCGATCCAGCGCTGGATCGCCTCGCTGGTCACCGGCACCGTCACGCTGCGGCTACGTCGCGGCGACGACTACACGATCCTCGCCACCGAGGGGCCGCACTTCTCCTACCACCCGGACAAGCTGTCGATGGAGCGCGTCGAAAACGCCGCCTTCGGACCGACCGACCGGATCGGTCAGCTCACCATGCGGAACCTGGACATCGCCGACAGCCGCGCGAAGCTCGAGCTGTACGCCGGCCAGCCGCTGGACCAGGGGACGGTGCTCGTGGAGAACGGGACCCTGTTCGGGGAGCTGCCCGCTGGCGGGTTCGACCAGATCGCTGTCCGGGCCGAGGTGGACCCCGACGCCGAGGCGGCGCTGGACGAGGCCGCGATGGAGCTCGGCACCGACTGAGCAGCGCGGAAACCTTGCCCGCGGGTCGGGTAGAGTTCCTTCGGGCACAACGTCGTGCGTGGTGACCTCGGTCGCCCTCATCTGCCGACATCTCCCGACGCAAGGAATCCACCGTGTCCAAGCCCGTCGTACTCATCGCTGAAGAACTCAGCCCCGCCACCGTCGAAGCCCTCGGTCCGGACTTCGAGATCCGTACCTGCAACGGTGCGGACCGCGCCGAGTTGCTGCCCGCGATCGTCGACGTCGACGCCGTCCTGGTCCGCTCCGCGACCCAGATCGACGCCGAGGCCCTGGCTGCTGCCAAGAAGCTCAAGATCGTCGCCCGCGCCGGCGTCGGCCTGGACAACGTCGACGTCAAGGCCGCCACCCAGAGCGGGGTGATGGTGGTCAACGCGCCGACCTCGAACATCGTCAGCGCCGCCGAGCTCGCCGTCGCCCTGATGCTCGCCGCCGCGCGTCACATCAGCCCGGCCCACGCCGCGCTCCGCAACGGTGAGTGGAAGCGCTCGAAGTACACCGGCATCGAGCTCTACGAGAAGACGGTCGGGATCGTCGGCCTCGGCCGGATCGGTGTCCTGGTCGCGCAGCGGCTCTCCGCCTTCGGGATGAACGTCATCGCCTACGACCCCTACGTCCAGGCCGGCCGCGCCGCCCAGATGGGGGTCCGGATGGTCTCCCTCGACGAGTTGCTGGCCGAGGCCGACTTCATGAGCGTGCACCTCCCCAAGACCCCCGAGACCGTGGGTCTGATCGGTGCCGAGCAGCTCGCCAAGGCCAAGAACAGTCTGGTCCTGGTCAATGCCGCCCGCGGCGGCATCGTCGACGAGGCCGCTCTGTACGACGCCCTCAAGACCGGGCAGATCGCCGCCGCCGGTGTTGACGTCTTCGCCAAGGAGCCGTGCACCGATTCGCCGCTCTTCGAGCTCGAGAACGTGGTCGCGACCCCGCACCTGGGCGCATCCACGGACGAGGCGCAGGAGAAGGCCGGCATCGCCGTGGCCAAGTCCGTCCGGCTGGCCCTCGGTGGCGAGCTCGTCCCGGACGCCGTCAACGTCCAGGGCGGCGTGATCGCCGAGGACGTCCGTCCAGGCATCCCGCTGACCGAGAAGCTCGGTCGGATCTTCACCTCGATCGCCGGCGAGGTCGCGCAGTCGCTCGACGTCGAGGTCCGCGGCGAGATCACCGAGTTCGACGTCAAGGTGCTCGAGCTCGCCGCTCTCAAGGGCGTCTTCGCCGACATCGTCGAGGAGCAGGTCTCCTACGTGAACGCGCCGCTGCTGGCCGCCGAGCGGGGCACCGCCGTCCGCCTGGTCACCGACGGCGAGAGCCCGGACCATCGAAACCTGATCACCATCCGCGGAACCCTCGCCGACGGCACCCAGCACTCGGTCTCGGGCACCCTGGTGGGGATCAACCAGCGGGAGCGCCTGGTCGAGGTCAACGGCTTCCTGCTCGACCTGGAGCCGACCGACCACCTCGCGTTCTTCCGCTACGAGGACCGTCCGGGCATGGTCGGCACCGTCGGCCAGATCCTCGGCGACGCCGGCGTGAACATCGCCGGCATGCAGGTCTCCCGGGACGCCAAGGGCGGGAAGGCTCTGGTCGCGCTCTCGGTCGACTCCGCGGTCTCCGCCGACGTCCTCGAGCAGATCCGCTCCTCGATCCACGCCGAGTCGGTCCGCGGCGTCGACCTCACCGACTGATCATCTTGATTCGGGGCAATGACTCCCGGGTCGTCACGATCCGGGATACATTGCCCCGAATCGTTTGGTGCTGCGCCCGCGGCGTCGGCACCCGGCGATACCTCGGGACTGACAGCGGCTGCACCCCGCTCGCGGTCCCGTTTCGCTACGAGTGGGGGGCTCCGTGTCGGTACGCATGCGCGTCCAGGTCGCGACGTTGGTGGGGATGGCGCTGCTGCTCGCCCTCGGGCTGCTGGCCCTGAGCCCGGGTGGCCGGGCCGATGCGGCGCCCGCTGCCGCGGCGCAGCCTGTCGTCGATCCCGCCGTCCGCACCTCGTCGATCGGACCTCAGTCCTGCGGCACCGAGGCGCCGCGCAAGCCCGACGGCACGAAATGGGTCTGTACCTTCGGGGACGACTTCAACGGCACCAAGCTCAGCGCTAAGTGGCGCGTGATGACCAGTGCCGGGTTCAACTTCGGCGACCGGGAGGATTGCTTCGTCAACTCGCCGTCCAACATCTACGTGGGCTACGGGGCGCTCACCCTCAGCGCCCGGCGGATCGCGGACCCCATCACCTGCACCCGGGGGAAGACGAAGTACCAGACGCGGTATACGGCCGCGATGGTCAGCACCTACGGCATCTGGGCCCAGGAGTACGGCCGCTTCGAGTTCCGGGCCCGGTTTCCCTACACGACCCAGCGTGGTGTGCAGACCTCGATCTGGCTGTGGCCGGTGGGTGCGACCGGAGCGATGTGGCCCGCGTCGGGCGAGATCGACATCGCCGAGTGGTACAGCCAGTACCCGCACCTGGTGATCCCGTACCTGCACTACGGCACGGGTTTCCTCAACCCCGGCCAGACGACCAACCGGACCTGCACGGTGACCCACGTCCAGAAGTGGCACCGCTACCTGCTGGTCTGGTCGCCGAAGGCGATCACGATCAGCTACGACGGCAAGGTCTGCCTCCACAACACCTCGAACAGCTCGGCCTTCGACAAGCGTTACTTCATGTCGATGTTCCAGGCGTTCGGACTGCGCAAGAACATGCCGACGTCGACCACTCCGGCCCTGAACAAGGGGCAGTTCGACTGGGCCCGGGTCTGGCGCTGACGGTTCGGTAGAACCTGTTCTGGATTATTTCTCGAACACCTGGTCCTGCTGTCTGAATTGCGCTATTTTTCTCCCTGTTCGTGGGACGAGGCCGGCTGCACCCCGGTGGCGTCCCACTCGGCTGAGTGGGAGAGGGACAGCTATGTCTGAGCGCGCGCGCGCCTGTGCACGGAACTTCGCGGGGCTGATGGTCGCGGCGTTCTCCGTGACTCTCCTGAGTCTGGCGACCAACGAGACCGCCGGCGCCGAGCCGACCGGCCCGGACTGCGGACCGACGGTGCTCAAGGACGACGGCACGCCGTGGGCCTGCACCTTCGTCGACGACTTCGACGCCTCGGCACTGGACCCGACCAAGTGGACGCCGCAGCTGACCGCGACCAGCGGTTACCACTCGGGACAGGAGTGCTTCGTCAACACCCCCGGGAACATCGCGGTCTCCGACGGGGAGCTGCGGCTGACGCTGCTCAAGCTCAAGCGTGCCTTCGTCTGTGCGAGCACCACCGGCAACTACCGGACGCAGTACACCTCGGGCATGGTCAGCACGCACACCAAGTTCACCCAGGCCTTCGGCCGCTTCGAGTTCCGGGCCAAGTTCCCCGGCGGCAAGAAGGCCGGACTGCAGAGCGCCCTCTGGATGTGGCCGGAGACCCTGGACCCGGTGAAGTGGCCGTACTCGGGCGAGATCGACGTCGCCGAGTGGTACAGCAAGTTCCCCGACCGGGTGATCCCTTACGTGCACCACTGGTACGACTACCTCGACAAGAACGTCACCAACACCGAGTGCATCGTCGAGAACGTGGCCGACTGGCACACCTACACGCTGGAGTGGACCCAGGACGCGATCGAGATCAAGTACGACGGGACGACCTGCATCCGGACCACGGCCTGGTCGGCGTACCGGGACTCCGGTTACGCGCCGTTCGACAAGCCCTTCATGCTCGCGATCACCCAGATGATGGGGATCGGGACCAACAAGCCGAATTCGTGGAACCCGCCGGCGTACCCGGCGACCACCACGGTCGACTACGTGAAGGTCTGGTCCTGACGGACTAGGCGACGAGATTCGGCTCGCTACGCCGTACCCGGGTCGGGTCGGCGAGCGTGGCCCGCCAGGCCTCGGCCAGCCGCTCGATCGCGTCCACCAGGATCTGCGCCGGTTGGGTGTAGGGCACCCGGAGGAACCGGTCGAGGCCGCCTTCGGGGGCGAAGCTGGGTCCGGGCGCGAGGAGGACGTCGCGGGCAGCGGCGTGCGGCACCAGGTCGGAGGAGTGCGACGCCGGGAGCTCGCACCACAGGTTGAGGCCGCCCGTCGGGCGGCGGACCTTCCAGTCCGGCAGGTGCAGCGCGAGCGCCTCGAGGCCGGCGTCGCGGGAGGCGCGCAGCTGGCTGCGCCGGTGCTCGATCAGGTCCGCGCGGTTGCGCAGCAGCTCGACCCCGACGAGCTGCTCGAGCAGCGGGGCGCCGAGGTCGAGGCTGAGCCGGGACCGGAACATGTCCTCCATCCGGGCCTGCGGCGCGCGCAACCAGCCGATCCGGATGCCGCCCCAGAAAGGCTTGCTGAGCGAGCCCACGGTGATCGCGTCGGGGGAGTAGGACGCGAACGGCGCCGGCATCTGCTGGCCGTCCAGGGCCAGCTCGACCATCGACTCGTCGATGATCGGTACCGTGCCGGCTGCCGCGAACGCTTTCGCGACCCGGCGACGGCTCTCGTCGGAGAGCAGGTGGCCGGTCGGGTTGTGGAAGTCGGGGATCAGGTACGCGACCTGCGGACCCACCTGCCTGATCGCGCTGAGCAGGTCCTCGGCGTCCGGGTCCTCGCGGCCGACGGGACTGCTGATCAGCCGGCCGCCGCAGTGCCGGAGGGTCGCGATCGCGTTCGGGTAGGTCGGGCTCTCCACCAGGGTGCGGGTGCCCCGGCCGATCAGGGCGCGGGCCGCGATCGAGACACCGGCCTGGGCGCCGGGAACGATCATCACCTGCTCGGGGGACGTGACCAGTCCGCGGGCGGTGTAGCGCTCGGCGACGGCCTCGCGGAGGACCTGAAGACCGGAGGGGTAGTAGCCGGTGCTGGCCAGGTAGCCGGGCAGCTCGGCGACCGCCTTCTCGTACGCCGCCAGGATCCCGGGCCCGGGCACGGGCGCGGCGCAGGTCAGGTCGACCTTGCCCGCGGGGGTGTCCCCGGGCGGCAGCAGGTGGTCGTTGCGCAGGCCGCGTCGTACGGGCAGGCTCGCGATGCTCCCCGATCCCTGGCGCGAGACCAGGAAGCCGTGGTCGCGGAGCTCGGCGTACGCGCGGGTCACGGTGGTGCGGCTGACACCGAGGGCGTCGGTGAGCTCCCGCTCGCTCGGCAGCCGTACGCCGACGGGCACCCGGCCGTCGGTGATCAGGACGCGCAGTCCCTCGGCGAGACCCCGGTACGCCGGCTCACGGTGGAAGTCGCCGACCAGGTCGGCGACGCGGCTGGCTGCAATGATCCTGTTCAACTGGACTTCTCCATGCAGACCACTTTATCTCGATTGGCTATTTAAGACCAGACCAGTTCGCGACATCGTTGCACCATGAGCGCATTCACCAACGCACGTATGGGAACCCCTCCTCTGGGCCGGCCACGTCGGGTCGCCCGCCGCCCCCGGTTCGTCGACCGGCTGATCAACCGTGCCACCGCACGCTGACCGGGTTCCTCCCGTGCTGGCCCGGCTGGGGCCGGTCGACCAGCTCCGGGCCGGTCGGCTGGTACGCCGGCTGAGCCAGCTCGTGGTCGGGCTCGTGCTCTACGGCTTCACCCTGGCGCTGATCATCCGTGCCGCCGTCGGCAACGCTCCGTGGGACGTCCTGCACCAGGGCATCGCCCAGCACACCTCGTTGTCCATCGGCGGAGCCGTCATCGTGATGAGCCTGGTGGTGCTCGTGCTCTGGATCCCGCTCCGTGAGCTGCCGGGCCTCGGCACGATCGCCAACTCGTTCCTGGTCGGGCTCTCGACGGATTTCTTCCTTGGCGTCGTCAACCGTCCCGAAGCCCTCGAGGCGCAGGTCCTGCTGATGATCCTGGGTGTCCTGCTCAACGGTGCCGCGACCGCGCTCTACATCGGGTCGCAGTTCGGCCCAGGGCCCCGAGACGGTCTGATGACCGGTCTCCATCGGCGTATGGGCGTCTCCCTCCGTGCGGTGCGCACCGGCCTGGAGCTCAGCGTGGTCGGGTTCGGCTTCCTTCTCGGCGGGGTCGTCGGCGTCGGCACCCTCGTCTACACGCTGGCGATCGGTCCCCTGGTCCAGCTCATGCTCCCCTACGCGATCGTCGAGCTCGCCCCGCCGGTGAGCGGCACCGGGCGCAGCGCCCGGCCCGCCGTCGTCGAGCCGACGGGCTAGTTCTTCGTCGCGATCAGGGCGGAAGCGTCCGGGGCGACCATCACCTCGACGGCGGTGAACCGGTCGTCGCTGAGCCAGGTCTCGCGCAACGTGTCGACCCGGCCCTGGGTGATCGGCGGCCACATCTCGCACGGGGTGAAGTCGTCCATCACCACGATCCCGCCCGGCTCGACGAGGTCCGCCACGGAGTCGACGCTGGCGTCCTCGGGCGAGGACGGGTCGAGGAAGAGCAGCGAGAACGGACCCTTGTTGCGCAGGGTCGACCAGTCGGCGGAGAGCACCTCCACCTGCGGGTCGTCCTCGAAGATGTCCTGGGCGGCGACCGCGAGCCGCTGGTCGAGCTCGGCGGAGAGGATCATCGCGCCGTCCCGGGCCCCTGACCGCAGCCAGGCGGTCCCGACGCCGCAGCCGGTGCCGAACTCCGCCATGGTCCCGTTGCGGGTGGCGGCCAGGGCTGCCAGGAGCCGCCCGGTCTCGTTGCGGCAGAAGGAGACGTAGCCCGCTCGTCGGGAGACGTCGAAGGCCCGCGCCACGATCGCGGGGACGTCAGGAGGGGCGCTCATGTGCTCGAGTGTTCCAAAGACAGCGACCGCGTCCACATTTCGTCGTGAAGTCTCGGATCGTGGGATGTCCGGACGAAACCCGTCGCGCTCCCGAGATGCCCCGGTTAACCTGGTTCGACCATGCGGACGTTCGTCGTATCCCTTCGCCGTGGCGGGGCCTAACTCGTAGGCCACCTCGCCGCGGAGTTCGGCGTACCCGCCATCAGGCCTACGAACCCCCCGCGTGCGACCCCGGCTCATCGCCGGTCTCGATCCCGCGGAGGGACTCCTTCCGTGAGCCGAATCGAGACCAACCGTGTACGAGATGTATCCCGAATGGGGCCCCGCGAAGCACGATCCGGAGAGCCCTGCCTCGCTGGTGGCCCAGAAGTGGGCACTGCAGACGGCGCTTGACCTGCGAGACAACGGCGGACCGCGCCCTGACGACAACTAGCATCGCCCGCATGTCATCGCAGAAGCCGGAAGGCCCCGAAGAAGGCACCGTCAAGCTGGCCGTCATCCCTGGGGACGGGATCGGAACCGAGGTCACCGCCGAGGCCCTCAAGGTGCTCGAGGTCGTCACGCCGCCGGAGGTCAAGTTCGAGCCGACCCGGTACGACCTGGGTGCCGAGCGTTACCTGGCGACCGGCGAGGTCCTGCCCGACTCGGTGCTGGCCGAGATCCGGCAGCACGACGCGATCCTGCTCGGCGCCGTCGGTGGCAAGCCCAACGACCTGAACCTGCCTCCCGGGATCCTCGAGCGCGGGCTCCTGCTCCGGCTCCGCTTCGAGCTCGACCACTACGTGAACCTACGCCCGTCGCGGATCTTCCCCGGCAGCGTGTCACCGCTCGCCGCACCCGGGGACGTCGACTTCGTCGTCGTCCGCGAGGGCACCGAGGGTCCGTACACCGGCAACGGCGGTGCGCTCCGCGTCGGTACGCCGCACGAGGTCGCCACCGAGGTCTCGGTGAACACCGCATTCGGGGTCGAGCGGGTCGTCCGGGACGCCTTCGCCCGCGCCCAGCGCCGCCCGCGCAAGAAGCTGACGCTGGTCCACAAGACCAACGTCCTGGTCAACGCCGGCTCGGTCTGGTGGCGTATCTTCGGCGAGGTGGCCGCGGAGTACCCGGAGGTGACCACCGACTACATGCACATCGACGCAGCGATGATCTTCATGACCACCGACCCGGCGCGCTTCGACGTGATCGTCACCGACAACCTGTTCGGCGACATCATCACCGACCTCGCCGCCGCCATCACCGGCGGCATCGGCCTGGCTGCCAGCGGCAATGTGAACCCGGACCGCACCGCCCCGTCCATGTTCGAGCCCGTGCACGGGTCGGCTCCCGACATCGCCGGCCAGCAGAAGGCCGACCCGACGGCCGCGATCCTCTCGGTCTCGTTGATGCTGGACCACCTGGGTATGGACGACGCGGCCCGGCGGGTCGAGGACGCGGTGATCGCGGACCTCGCCTCGCGCGAGCCGGGCGTCGTCCGCGCGACCGCCGCCGTCGGCGACGCGATCGCGTCGCGAGTAGTCGGCTAGTACCCCGCGAGTTGAGCCTGTCGAAACCACTCCGGGGTTCGGAGAGATGTTCCGACAGGCTCAACCACCGACCACGAGAGATAACGTGAACTCATGACCCTCGACATCTCGAACGTTCCGTCGGCCACCCCGCGAACCGCGGCCCAGGTCGCCGAGATCCTGGCCGACCCCGGCTTCGGGACGCACTTCACCGACCACATGTTCACCGTCGAGTGGACTCCGGAGAAGGGGTGGCACCACGCGCGCATCACCGCCTACGGGCCGCTGACGCTCGACCCGGCGACGGCGGTGCTCCACTACGCCCAGGAGACCTTCGAGGGCATGAAGGCCTACCGTCACGACGACGGATCGGTGTGGACCTTCCGGCCGGAGGAGAACGCGGAGCGGATGGAGCGGTCCTCCCACCGACTCGCCCTGCCGGTGCTCGACCCCGCGGACTTCGTCCAGGCGGTCGACGCGCTGGTCGCCGTCGACGAGCGCTGGGTGCCGGAAGCCGGCTCGGAGAAGAGCCTGTACATCCGACCGTTCATGATCGCCACCGAGGCGTTCCTCGGGGTGCGGCCCTCGCAGCACGTCACCTTCATGGTGATCGCCTCACCGGCCGGTGCGTACTTCAAGGGCGGCATCAAGCCGTTGACCCTGTGGCTCACCGAGGAGTACACCCGGGCGGGTCGCGGCGGCATGGGCGCCGCCAAGACCGGTGGCAATTACGCGAGCTCCCTGGTGGCGCAGCAGGAGGCGATCGGCCAGGGCTGCGATCAGGTGGTCTTCCTCGACGGGGCGGAGGGCCGGTACGTCGAGGAACTGGGCGGCATGAACATGTACTTCGTCTACGCCGACGGCCGCGTCGTCACCCCCGAGACCGGGACGATCCTCGAGGGGATCACCCGCTCGGCGATCATCGAGCTCGCCGGGAAGGCCGGGCACCCGGTCGAGGAGCGGAAGATCTCGATCGACGAGTGGCGCGAGGGCGTTGCCTCGGGGGAGATCGCCGAGGTCTTCGCCTGCGGTACCGCAGCCGTCATCACCCCGGTGGGCACCCTGAAGTGGGCCGGCGGTGAGGTGCAGGGATCGACCGAAGCCGGTCCGCTCACCAGGGAGATCCGCCAGTCGCTCGTCGACATCCAGTACGGCCGGGCGGACGACGTCTTCGGCTGGATGCACCGCGTTCTCTAGCCGGTGAGCCGGGCCGGGGTCAGCCCCAGGCCGCGGCGACCTGTTCCGCGACCAGGGCGCCCTGGCGCAGGCCGGTCTCGGCGGCCGCCCGTCGGTGGGTCGGGTCGAGGGCGTTGGACCCCATCTCCTTCGAGGCCGCGGAGTCGGGGCTGATCAGGAGTGTCGTGGCGGCGCCGGTGCGCTGCAGCTGACGAGCGAGCGTGTGCTCCCGGGAGACCGACTGCGTCGTGGGCGCCAGCACCACGACGGTCTCGGCGCCGGCGGCCAGGTCGGCGTTCGCGGCCGAACGGATGCCCCCGTCGACGTAGGTGGTTCCGTTGATCCGCACGGGCGGCCAGACCAGCGGTACGGCGCAGCTCGCGGAGACGGCGTCGAGCAGGCTCACCCCGGAGGTCAGGTCGAAGACGACCAGCTCGCCGCGGTCGGTGTCGACGGCGGTGATCCGCAGGTCGCGGTCCGGCCAGTCGGGTTCACCGATCCGGGCCCGGATGACGGCACGTCGGGCGTCGGGGGACTCCGGGTGCGCAGCCAGCGCCGCCGCGCCGACCCGCTTCCACTTCGTGGCGGTCTCGCCGCGTCGCGCCAGCATCACCCCGAGCTTGAGGAGCGTGGTGGCACCGAGCTTGGCGGCAAGCTCCCCGTCGGGCGGGCGGAGCTGGTCCTCGTAGGCGACCGGGAGCGGGCCGGTGGTGATCCGGGTGCCCACGACCGAGCCTGCGGACGTCCCGAGGACCACGTCGGCGCCGGTCAGGTCGACGCCGACCCTCCTGAGGCCTTCGAGGACGCCGAGCTCCCAGGCGACGCCGGTGACCCCACCGCCTCCGAGGACGAGTGCGCGTGCGGTCACGTCTGCTCCTTCTCGTTGAGCGGGCTTCTCGGTGATCGGGCAGAGCCGTGCGGGCCTCCGCGCCATGTGGCAGACTCGGCGCGTGCACCCAGCAGCCCTCATTATCGTCTAGCGCGTCGGCCCAGACCCCGAAGTCTGGCTCCTGCCGCGCCAACCTCTCGTCCGACGAGGGGTTTTTTTGTGCCTGGTGACGACGAGCCCCACCACCGATGCATCCGAGAAAGAGATCCCGATGACCACCCCGGACACGTTCCACGTCTACGACACGACGTTGCGCGACGGCGCCCAGCAGGAGGGCCTGAACCTCTCGGTGGCCGACAAGCTGGCCATCGCCCGGCACATCGACGGTCTCGGGGTGGGCTTCATCGAGGGCGGCTGGCCCGGCGCTAACCCCAAGGACACCGAGTTCTTCGCCAAGGCGCGCACGGAGCTGCACCTGCAGAACGCCCAGCTGGCGGCGTTCGGGGCGACCCGGCGCGCCGGCGGCACCGCTGCGGACGACCCGCTGGTGGCGGCCCTGCGCGAGAGCGGTGCGCCCGTGGTCACCCTGGTCGCCAAGTCCCACGACCGGCACGTCGAGCTCGCCCTGCGCACCACGCTCGAGGAGAACCTCGCCATGGTCCGCGACACGGTCGCGCACCTGACGGCCGAGGGACAGCGGGTCTTCCTCGATGCCGAGCACTTCTTCAACGGTTACCGGGACAACCGCGCCTACGCGCTGGAGGTGCTGCGCACAGCCTTCGAGGCGGGTGCCGAGGTGGCTGCGCTCTGTGACACCAACGGCGGCATGCTGCCGACCTGGGTCAGCGACGTGGTCGACGACGTCGTCTCCGCCACCGGCGGCCGGATCGGGATCCACGCGCACAACGACACCGGCTGCGCGGTCGCGAACAGCCTGGCAGCGGTCGACGCGGGGGCGACCCACGTCCAGGGCTGCATCAACGGGTACGGCGAGCGCACCGGCAACGCCGACCTGATCAACGTCGTGGCGAACCTGGAGCTGAAGATGGACCGGAAGGTCCTGCCGGCCGGCCTCCTGCGAGACGCGACCCGGATCGCGCACGCCGTCGCCGAGGTGACTAACGTGCCGCCGTCCTCGCGCCAGCCGTACGTCGGGGTCTCCGCGTTCGCGCACAAGGCGGGCCTGCACGCCAGCGCGATCAAGATCGACCCGAACCTCTACCAGCACATGGACCCCGAGGGCGTGGGCAACGACATGCGCCTGCTCGTCTCCGACATGGCCGGTCGGGCCTCGATCGAGCTGAAGGGGCGCGAGCTCGGCTTCGAGCTCGGCACGGACGTGATCGTCGACGTCACCGCCCGGGTCAAGGAGATGGAGCAGCGCGGGTACACCTTCGACGCCGCCGACGCCTCCTTCGAGCTGCTGCTCGTCGAGGCCGTCGCGGGCACGCGGCCGGCGTACTTCGAGGTGGAGTCGTGGCGCGTCATCACCGACTCCGCCCCCGACGCCGAGGCCGGGTCCGAGGCAACCGTCAAGTTGATCGCCGGCGGGGCCCGGCTGGTGGTGACCGGTGAGGGCAACGGACCGGTCAACGCGCTCGACCACGCGCTGCGCCAGGCGATCCAGCAGCTGTACCCGGAGATCGTGAAGTTCGAGCTGATCGACTACAAGGTCCGGATCGTCGACCAGGGCCACGGCACCGACGCGATCACCCGGGTACTGATCGAGACCTCGGACGGTGAGTCGTCGTGGGTCACCGTCGGGGTGGGCCACAACGTCATCGAAGCCTCGTGGGAGGCGCTGATCGACGGGCTGACCTTCGGCCTGCGCCGCCACGGGGCCTAGCCGTCAGCCCGGGACCACCCGGGTCCCCGCGGTCCCGGCGACCAGGCCTACCAGGTCCTCGAGCGCGCCGACGGCTGCCGGTCGACCGGTCCGGCGGGCGAAGCGTGCGGCAGCGCGCACCTTCGGCCCCATCGAACCGGCCGCCATGTCGAGCCGCTCGAGCCGGTCCGGCGTGACCTCGCGGAGCAGCTGTTGCTCGGGCGTGCCCCAGTACGTGTACACCCCGTCGACGTCGGTGGCGATCACCAGCAGGTCCGCGTCGAGCTCCGCGGCCAGCATCGAGGCGGTCAGGTCCTTGTCGACAACCGCCTCGACCCCGTGCAGGCGGCCATCGGCACCGAACGCGGTCGGGATCCCGCCGCCGCCGGCGCAGACCACGATGGTGCCCTGCTCGAGGAGCTGCCGGATCGGGCCGATCTCGAAGATCCGCTGCGGTTCGGGGCTCGCGACGACGCGGCGGTAGCCGTCGCCGTCCGGGGCGATGGTCCAGCCGGCCGACGCGGCGAGCACCTCGGCCTGCTCCCGGGGGTAGACCGGTCCGATCGGCTTGGTGGGCGTCGTGAACGCCGGGTCGGCCGGGTCGACCTCGACCATGGTCAGCAGGGTCGCCAGGGGCTGCTCCGGGGGGAGCAGGTTGCCGAGCTCCTGCTCGATCACGTAGCCGATCATCGCCTCGGTCTGCGCGCCGAGCACGTCGAGCGGGTACGCCGGCACCTCGACGTACGACGCGGCCTGGAGGGCGAGCAGCCCCACCTGCGGGCCGTTGCCGTGCGCGACCACGATCTCGTGGCCGCCGTCGAGCTGGGCGATCTCGGCGATCCGGATCGCCGCGGCCCGGATGTTGGCGCGCTGGTTCTCCGCGGTCAGCGGCTGGCCCCGGCGGAGCAACGCGTTGCCGCCGAGCGCGATCACCAGTCTCATCGAGGTCCCGGCGGCGGGCCGACGACCCGGGCGACCAGGTCCTCCCAGCCCGCGACGATCCGGTCGACGCTGATGTTCTCGACGGTGACCTGCTGGCGCAGGATCGGGACCTCGAGCGGGGCCAGCAGCGCGGTGGCGAGCAGGGCGATGTCGCCGGTGACGCCGATCTCGCCGAGCAGGTAGCGGACGTGCGTGGCGGTGAACGAGTACGCCGCGTAACTGCGCCCGGTGTCGTCGCCGACCGCGGCCAGCAGCAGGTCGGCGTGGCGCAGGTTGGACTCGAGGCGCGACCGGCCGAAGGCGAGCAGGCGCTCGCGCGGGTCCGCGCCGGGGCCGAGCGGGGGAGGACCGCTGATCACCGCCGCCTGCCAGGCGGCCTCGGACTCGTCGAGGAGTCGTGCCATCAGTCCGGCGCGGCTGCCGAAGCGACGGAAGACCGTTCCCTTGCCGACGCCCGCGGCGTCGGCCACGGCGTCCATGGTGACCGCGTCGACGCCGTTGCGGTCGATGAGCTGCTGGGCGGCGCACATCACGGCGTCCCGGTTGCGGGCGGCGTCCCGGCGCTCGGGCGCGGGCTGCCCGAGGATCGGCAGCAGCACGGGCTCGCTCATGGGCTTCAGCCTAGGCGTCGCCGCCGACGGGTCCGAAGACTTTCCGGAATCGAGGAATAGAAACGGACCACGGTCCGGTTACATCTCTTGAAACTCGTCCCCCCACCTTTCAGGAGCAGTCCCATGACCCACGTAGCCGTTCTGGTCGGAAGTCTTCGCGCCGACAGCGTCAACCGCCAGGTAGCCGAGTCCCTCCGGGCCCAGGCGCCCACGGGCGTGACGATCGACATCATCGACGGCCTCGCCGACGTCCCGTTCTACAACGAGGACCTCGACGCCGGGTCGGCCCCGACCGCCGCGACGGCGCTCCGGGACCGGGTCAGCGCCGCGGACCGCGTGCTCGTCGTCACCCCGGAGTACAACGCCACCATGCCGGCGGTGCTGAACAACGCCATCGACTGGCTCTCCCGCCCGTACGGCGCCGGCGCCATCGCGGGCAAGCCGTTCGGCGTCCTGGGTGTCACCCCCACGCCGTACGGCGGGAAGTGGGCGCACGAGCACACCGCGCTCTCGGCGAAGATCGCCGGTGCGGTCGTCGTCGAGGACGCCACCGTCTCGCAGACCTCGATCGACGTCGACGTGCTGAACGACCCCGAGGTCCAGGGCCGGCTCCGCGGCGCGCTGCAGACGCTGGTCTCCTACGAGGGCGAGACCGCCGCAGCCTGACGGGCTAGCGTCACCCGTGTGAGCGAGCTCCACGACCTGACTGCCCTCGAACAGGGCGCCGCGATCGCGGCCGGCGAGACCACCACGGTCGAGCTGGTCGAGCACTACCTCGAACGCGCCGAGCGACTGAACCCGTCGCTCGGCGCGTTCGTCACGTTCACTGCAGCCCAGGCCCGCGAGCGCGCCCGGTCGCGGTCCGGCACCGGGCCGTTGGCCGGCGTTCCGACGGCGATCAAGGACCTGAACGCGACCGCCGGCGTCCGGACGGCGTACGGGTCGGTGCTGCTCGCCGACAACGTCCCCGAGTTCAGCGACGAGGTGGTGCTGCGGATCGAGGCGGCGGGCCTGGTCAGCCTCGGCAAGACCAACACCCCGGAGTTCGGCTCGCCCTGCTACACCGAGTCCGACGTCGCCCCGCCTGCGGTGACGCCGTGGGACACCTCCCGGATGGCCGGCGGATCGAGCGGCGGCGCCGCTTCCGCGGTCGCCGGGGGACTGGTCCCGCTGGCGCAGGGGTCCGACGGCGGCGGCTCGATCCGGATCCCGGCGAGCTGCTGCGGCATCGTGGGTCTGAAGCCGACCCGCGGCCGGATCTCGGGGTCCCCGGTCTACGGCGAGATCACCGGCCTCGCAACCAACGGGCCCCTGGCCCGCACGGTCCGCGATGCAGCTGCGTTCCTCGACGTGATGGCCGGCCGGGCCGTGGGCGACCCGTTCTGGGCACCTGAGTCCGAACGCTCCTTCCTGGCGGCCTGCGACGACGATCCGGGACGCCTGCGGATCGCCCGGTTCGCGACCCCGGTGATCGCGGAGACCGACGTCGACGCGGAGTGCCGGGACGCCTGGGAGGACGCGAGCCGGCTGCTGGAGTCTCTCGGCCACGACGTGATCGACATCGACGCCCCGATGGAACGCGCCGCGGTCGCGGTCTTCGAGACCTGCTGGGTTGTGCTGACCGGTCTCTCGACGGTGGGCCTCGACACCGACGGGCGCACGCGCCTGACCCCGCTGATCCGCTGGCTGGGGGAGCGCGGTGAGCGGGTGAGCGGACCGGAGTTCGGCCTCGCTCTCGGTGAGCTGCGCCGGATCGCGGCACAGGCGCTCGCGGTGCTGGCGCCGTACGACGTGGTGCTGACGCCGACGCTCGCCCGGCTGCCGCTCCCGGTCGGCGCCCTGCGCAACGACGCCGACCCGGAGGCGGACTTCGAGGCGCAGAAGCGCTTCACCCCATGGACCTCCCTGTGGAACGTCACCGGTAGTACGGCGATCTCGCTGCCCCTGCACCACAGCGCCACCTCGGAGGAGGACGCCGGTCTGCCGGTCGGGGTGATGCTCGCCGCGGCGCCGGGACGCGAGGACGTGCTCCTGGCGTTGTCAGCACAGGTGGAGGCGGCGGCGCCGTGGCTCGGGCGGACGCCACCGTGCTGGTGAGCCTCAGGTCCGCGCCCGCCGGATCGCGCGGCAGGGGCAACCGCTGACGGCGTGGGCGGGCCGCTGCCGGGGCCTCCTCGTGGACCGACGCGGGGTTCGGTAGCCACGCCGGTCGACCGGAGCGGTGTTCCTGGCCGAGCCCGAGCGCTGAGCAGCGTTCCCCTTACGTCCGCCTGCTGAAGGTGACCTTGCCGTTCTTGCTGGTCTTCAGCTGGTAGCGCGCGTCATGGGCGAGGGTGTGGTGGCGGGGGCAGAGGAGGATGCCGTCCTTCACCGAGGTTCTGCCTCCCACCGACCACGGCGTCGTGTGGTGGGCGTGACACATGCCGGGGGGCCAGTCGCAGTGCTCGGCGGCACAGCCACGATCGCGCAGCATCAGCGCGAAGCGCTGGGGTTCGGTGTGGAAGCGGGTCCTGCGGCCGAGGTCCAGGACCTGGGAGCGGGTGCCGAGGACAGCGGGGATGATGCCGGCCTCGCAGGCCAGACGGCGGGCTTGGGAGGCGGAGATGGTTTCGCCGGTGTCCAGGGTTGCTGCGCTGTTCCTTTCTCCGAGCAGGTCGGCCATCGTCATCGTGACGACCACAGTGGCAGCGATCCCACCGGCTTTCGGGGTGCCGGTGGCACCCCGGGTCTCGAGGTACTCGACGAACGCCGCGCCCAGCCGCAGGGGTCGGGCGACGGTGGTTGAGCTTGACGAAGCGGTTGTTGACTGATGCCTGGGTGCCGCGATCGCGTTGAGGTGCTTGGCGAGGATCTCGCCGGCCAGGACGGGGATCGTGAACCGGCCGAGCATCGAGCCGTGCCCGTCGGGGTGCATCCTGAACGACGCTGTCGCTGCAGCGCGGGCTTCCTCGGCTTCCAGGATCCGGCGTTCGTGCTCCTCGGCTATCTCGGGGGCGATGACGTCGAGGATCTTGCGTCCCAGGATCCGCAGTGCTCGTGCGTCGTGGTGAGCGGCGAGCTCGACGAGGTGCTTCTCGGCCGAGGTGATCACCGTGGACGTGACGAGCTCGGTGGGCAGTGCCTCGCCCGCGTCGAGGATCACCCGGGCCTGGTCGGGCAGGACCGCTCCGCCTGCGAGCGCGGTCCGGGTGGGGTGATGGCCCTGGTCCAATGCTTGGGCGAGTTTGAGGGCGCCCACGGCAGCGGGTTTGGTCTGGCCGGTGGCATGGGCCCACCACAAGGGGGTGGTGGTGAAGCCGGTTTCGTCGCCGACCGAACCCCGGTCTGCCTCCGCGAGCGTGCGGAGCTCCACCTCGCTCAGTCGGGCCTTGGCCCGGGTCAGCCGCGGGAGCACCGAGGCCAGCTCGGACCGTGTCATCGTCCACGCGTTCGCTGCACCGGCCTGGTCCAGCAGGGCCTCGAGGGCGTCGACGAACCCCACCAACGGGTGCGCCACCGCTGTGTCGCCGATCAGTCCCGAGGTCATGGAACAACGCTAGGAACGTCCACCGACAACCAACTACCAGAACGACAATCTGCGCAACTACTGGTCGAGATTGTCGCAACTGGTACCGAGGGGACTACGAGGATCCTGGTGCGGAGGAACCGAGCAACAGCTCGCACCGCTCGATCAGTCGCTCCCTGATCGGGGCCCCGCGCTCCGCGAACGCGCGCTGCTGCGCGACGTACTCGGCCTTCCCCTCGGGTGTCTCGATCGCGACCGGGGTCCACGGCTCCCCACCGGGGTCGAGAACGACCCCCGTGAAGTCGTACGGCGCCGCGCGCATGTCGAGGACGCGGATGTCCCAGGCCAGCGCGAACGCGTCCGCCACCACCTCGCTCGGGATCAGCGGGCTCAGCCGGAACGCGTGCTTGTAGAGGTCCATGCAAGGACGAACGCAACGACGTCCGCAGTCAGTCGCGTGGGCCGAGCAGCCTATTGAGTTGCTCCTCGTAGTCAGCGTGTTCGAGGCCGCTGTACATAAGAGTGTCCCGCCAGTCGAGCGCGACCAGATCCAGTTCAGACAGGAACGCTGCGAAGTCGCCTTGCGAGCGCACGATGATCGCCGCCTGTATCCGCTCCGCCGCTTGCGAAGTGTCGGGCAGATCGGTCAGCCTGGCAATCACGTCGTCTGCCCGGTCTGGGAAGTCTTCCCGGATCTTACGAGCCATTCGACTCGTGGGTGCCGTCACGAGCTCGACCCTATTAGCCGATCGCACGCCTCGATCAGTTCCTGGCGGATTCGTGCGCCTCGTTCGGCGAATGCCTTTTGCTGGGCCACGTACTCGGCCTTGCCCTCCGGAGTCTCGATCGGGACCGGTGTCCACGGCTCACCGCCTGGATCGAGGATCAGCCCAGTGAAGTCATAGGGAGCGGCGCGCATGTCCAACGTCCTGATCTCCCATGCCAACTCGAACGCATCCGCCACCAACTCCGACGGAATGAGCGGACTCAACCTGACTGCGACCTTGCCGTACAGATCCATCCCGGCGTGGAGGCACCCCGGCTGCTCGAATGCGGGCCGGTCGTCACGCCCCGGCGTCAACATGTTCAGCGGTCGTGCCGGCGGGGTGAAGAACCGGAACGCGTCGAAGTGCGAGCAGCCGATCCGGTGTCCGTCGACGACCTCGTCGGTCCCGTGGGCACCGAGGCGCAGGGGCCAGTCGTGCCGGATGTCGTTCTCGGGGCTCCGGTACGCCATCGCCCACTCGTGCAGCCCGAAGCAGCCCAGGGTGGGCGGCCGCGTGGCGGTCGCGGTGAGGAGGGTGTGGATCGCCGCGATCACGGGCCGCTGGGAGGCCGCGTAGTCCGGGGTGACGGTCCCGTCGGTGTAGCCCTTCTGGCCGTCGTACTCGGGGGCATCGGCCAGTTCCACGCCGTACCCGGGGTGCCAGCGCCGCAGCTGCGCGGGCCTCTGGGCGTAGTAGGTGAACAGGAAGTCGTGGACCGGGTGGACGCCCCCGAGCCGCCGACGCTCGAGGTGCGGTGCGACCCAGACGTCGACCCGAGCGGCGTGCGCGCGGGCGCGGGCACCCCAGGCTTCGCGGTCGAGGGTCTGCACCGTGTGAGGGTAGGTGGTTTCGACAGGCTCAACCAACGGGAGGCGACAAGCTCAACCAGCGGTGAGCTCAACCAGCGGTGAGTAGGCATCGTCAGCCTCTGTAGGCTCACCGGGTGCGTATCGCGAGGTTCACCACCGGAGAAGACCCCCAATTCGGCGTCGTGACGGGGGAGGTGGACGAGCACGGCATCCCCGAGGAGGACTGCGTCATCGTCGCGCTCCAGGGCGACCCGCTGTACGTCGGCCTGCACCTGTCCAACAAGGAGTACCCGCTCGCGGAGGTGCGTCTGCTCGCCCCGGTGCTGCCGCGCAGCAAGGTGATCGGCATCGGTCGCAACTACGCCGCGCACGCCGCCGAGATGGGCAGCGAGGTCCCCGCCGAGCCGCTGATGTTCATGAAGCCGAACACCAGCGTCAGCGGTCCGCTCGACCCGATCTTCTACCCGCGGCAGAGCACCGAGGTGCACTACGAGGGCGAGCTCGCCGTGGTCATCGGCCGTGTCTGCCGCGACGTACCGGTGGAGAAGGCGGCCGATGTGATCCACGGCTACACCGTCGCCAACGACGTGACCGCGCGCGACCTCCAGCGCGCCGACGGGCAGTTCACCCGGGCCAAGGGCTTCGACTCGTTCTGCCCGCTCGGCCCCTGGATCGAGACCGAGCTCGATGTCACCGACCTGGCGATCAAGACCTTCCTCAACGGCGACCTCGTCCAGGACGGCCGCACCTCGCAGATGATCTTCGACGTCCCGGCTCTGGTCGCCCACGTCAGCTCCGTGATGACGCTGCTGCCCGGCGACGTCATCCTCACCGGCACCCCGGAGGGTGTCGGCCCGATGCAGCCCGAGGACGAGGTCGAGATCTCGATCGCCGGAATCGGCAACCTGACCAACAAGGTGAAAACCCGTGAGTGACATGGTTTCGACAGGCTCAACCAGCGGGGGCCCAGGCTCAACCAGCGGCGGGGTCCGCGTCCGGATGGCTCCCAGCCCGACCGGCTCGCCGCACGTCGGCCTGGCCCGGACGGCGCTGTTCAACTGGGCGTTCGCCCGCCACCACGGTGGCACCTTCGTCTTCCGCATCGAGGACACCGACAAGGAGCGCAGCACGCAGGAGTCCTACGACGCGCTGATCGAGGTGATGCGCTGGCTCGGCCTCGACTGGGACGAGGGGCCGGAGGTCGGCGGCGCGTACGGCCCGTACTTCCAGTCCGAGCGTGGGGACGTCTACGCGGACGCGCTGCGCCGGTTGCGCGCGGGGGGCTTCACCTACGACTGCTTCTGCACGAACGAGGAGGTCGAGACGCGGCACGCGGCGGTCCGGGATGCAGCGAAAGCAGCCATCACCGAGGCGAAGGCGAACGCGGAGGCCGACCCGGAGGACGCCGCGCTCAAGGAGCGGGTGACCGCGGCGGTCGAGGCTCTGAAGGCCCTGGTGATCGGGTACGACGGCTTCTGCCGTGACCTGGGCGACGAGCAGGTGGCAGCGCTCGCCGGTCGTCCGAGCGTCGTCCGCTTCCGGATGCCCGAGGGGAGGATCGGTTGGGACGACCTCGTCCGCAACGACATCTCCTTCGACACCAGGCACGTCCCGGACTACGCGCTGGCCCGGGCCAACGGCGATCCGCTCTACACGCTGGTGAACCCGGTCGACGACGCCCTGATGGAGATCACCCACGTCCTGCGCGGCGAGGACCTGCTCTCCTCGACGCCGCGCCAGATCGCCCTGCACGCCGCGCTCGCGGCCGTCGGGATCGGCAACGGCACGACGCCGCGCTTCGGACACCTCCCGTACGTGATGGGCGAGGGCAACAAGAAGCTGTCCAAGCGCGATCCCGGGGCGAGTCTGCTCGGCTACCGCGAGGACGGGTTCCTGCCCGAGGGCCTTCTCAACTACCTGGCGCTGCTCGGCTGGGCGATCGCCGCCGACCGGGACGTGTTCACCCTCGACGAGCTGGTCGAGGCCTTCGACATCGGTGACGTGAACCCGAACCCGGCCCGCTTCGACCTCAAGAAGGCCGAGGCGATCAACGGCTCGCACATGCGGCTGCTCACGCCGCAGGAGATGGGCGCCCGGGTCACGCCGTACCTGCAGCGCGCCGGCCTGCTCGCCGACCCGGTCACCGCCGACCAGCAGGAGCTGCTTACCGCGGCGATGCCGCTGGTCGCCGAGCGGATGAACAAGCTCACCGAGGCCGTCGACATGCTCGGCTTCCTCTTCGTCGACGAGGTCGCGTACGACGAGGGGGACGTCGCCGCGATCCTGGACGAAGCCGGTCGCGGCGTCGTCGCCGCGGCCCGGGAGGCGCTCGGCGCGCTCGAGGCGTGGACCACGGAGTCGATCGACGCCGCTCTGCGGGCCAAGCTCGTCGAGGAGCTCGGCATCAAGCCGAAGAACGCGTTCGGCCCGGTCCGGGTGGCGATCACCGGACGTCGGATCTCCCCGCCGCTCTTCGAGTCCCTCGAGCTGCTGGGCCGCGACGAGTCACTGCGTCGGCTCGACGCAGTCCTGGGCTGAGGGCGCCATGAGTTTCCAGCACCCGCACGACGTACCGCAGCCGTACCCGCTGATCCTGCGCACCCGCTCCTACGCGTGGTGGCGTCCGGTGGTCGGGCTGCTCCTGGTCGTCCTGACGATGTTCGTCTTCGGTCCGGTTCTGGTGATGCCGCTGCTCGCCGTCTCGGTCGCGGTCGACCACGAGGGCACCTTCAGAGACGCGTTCAACGCGGCGCTGAGTCTCGAGACGGTCACGTGGCAGAACATGCTGTTCCTCAACATGGCGCTGGCGCTGCTCGTCCCGGCGACCTGGGTGATCATCCGCCTGGTGCACGGTCTGGCTCCCCGTTGGCTCTCCTCGGTACTGCCCGGGATCCGGTGGAAGTTCCTCGGGGCCTGCTTCGGTCTCTCGGTGGTGGCCATCCTGGCCTCGGTCGTGGTCAGCGCTTTCCTTCCCAGCGACCCGAACGACCTCGGCGCCACGGTCAACGATTGGACCGGTCGGATGACGGCGATCGCGGTCGTCGTCGCCGTCACCACGCCGTTGCAGGCGCTGGGCGAGGAGTACGCGTTCCGCGGTTACCTGTTGCAGGCCTTCGGTGCGCTGACCCGCCGGCCCTGGATCGCTGTCGTCCTCACCTCGCTCCTGTTCGCGGTGGCGCACGGCGGGCAGAACCTGCCCCTCTTCCTGGACCGGTTCGTCTTCGGCCTGATGGCCGGGTACGTCGTGCTGCGCACCGGTGGTCTGGAAGCCGGCATCGCGCTGCACATCTGGAACAACCTCATCGCGTTCGGCTTCGCGTTGGTCCTCGGCGACATCGACGACGCCCTGAACGTGAGTTCGGTGCCGTACTCGAACATCCTGCTAACCGTCACCCAGAACGGCGTGTACCTCTTGCTGGTCCTGCTCGTCGCGCGCAGGATGGGGATCACATCACGAACCACGCCCCCCGTTTTGGTGCCCACAACACCGCCCGTGTAAGGTTTCCCCTCGGTTCGGCCCCCGGTTCCCGGAGTCCGAATTGGTGGGATATGGTGTAATTGGCAGCACGACTGGTTCTGGTCCAGTTAGTCAAGGTTCGAGTCCTTGTATCCCAGCGAGTGAAGCCGGAGCTCCGCGATTTGTCTCCTCGTGAGACCAACCGATAGAGTCCACTCCGCTCCAGGCCCCCGTTGTGTAGTGGCCTAGCACGCCGCCCTCTCAAGGCGGTAGCGCGGGTTCGAATCCCGTCGGGGGTACAGATCAGCAGCCCGGTCCGTCGGACCGGGCTGTTGCTTTTCGGCCGGACGGCCGCGTCCGATTTCCGCTAGTAACCGCGGTGGGCGGCATCCAGACTGGGGGCATGCACCGGACAGGCATGTATCAGGACACCGAGGCCTGCTACCGCGCCGTGAAGAGCAGGGACCGCCGCTTCGACGGGGTCTTCTACACGGCAGTGGGTACCACCGGGATCTACTGCCGCCCGAGCTGCCCCGCCGTCACCCCGAAACTCGCCAACGTCACCTTCCACCCGAGCGCGGCCGCGGCCCAGCTCGCCGGCTACCGGGCCTGCAAGCGCTGCCTGCCCGACGCGACCCCGGGCTCCCCGGAGTGGGATCTCGCCGCCGACGTGGCCGGCCGGGCGATGCGGCTGATCGCCGACGGCGCCGTCGAGCGCGACGGCGTCGACGGGCTCGCTGCACGACTGGGCTACTCGACGCGACAGCTCAACCGCGTCGTGACCGGGTCCTTCGGAGCCGGGCCGCTGGCTCTGGCACGGGCACGTCGCTCCCAGACCGCGCGGGTGCTGATCGAGACCAGCGACCTCTCGTTGGCCGACGTCGCCTTCGCGGCCGGCTTCGCCAGCATCCGCCAGTTCAACGACACGATCCGCGAGGTCTACGCCGCGACGCCGACCGAGCTGCGGGGTCGCCGGAGCCGCGCGGCCGTGGACACCTCGGGCACGTTGAACACCTCAGGGACGCTGGACACCCGGATCGGCGTCCGGGAACCGTTCGCCGGCGCCGAGCTGCACGCTTTCTTGGCGACCCGCGCCGTCGCCGGGATCGAGGTGGCGCGCGACGGCTGGTATGAGCGGTCCTTGGCATTGCCGCACGGCCCCGGTGTGATCCGGGTCGAGCTCGTCGACCGTCCTGCCGGTTACGTGCCCTGCCGCGTCACCCTGGCCGATGCCCGCGACCTGGCGCCGGCGCTCGAGCGGACCCGACGCCTCCTCGACGCCGACGCCGATCCGATCGCGGTCGACGAGCAGCTTGCCGGCGACCGCCGCCTCGCTCCGCTGATCCGGAAGCGGCCGGGACTGCGGGTGCCCGGGCACGTCGACGGCGTCGAGGTGGCGGTGCGTGCGGTTCTCGGCCAGCAGGTCAGCGTCGCAGGTGCGCGGACCCTCGCCGCCCGCCTGATCGCGTCGTACGGCGAGCCCCTGACCATCGCCGGCGACCACGAGGTCACCAGGCTCTTCCCGGGCGCCGAGGCGCTCGCCGCCGTCGCACCGGAGGAGATCGCGATGCCGCGGGCGCGCGGCCGGGCGCTCGCGTCGTTGATGACCGCGGTGCTCGACGGGACGGTGGCGCTGGACCGGAGTGCCGACCGTGCCGAGACGCGGCTCGCCCTGCTCGACGTCGCCGGGATCGGGCCCTGGACGGCCGACTACATCGCTCTGCGGGCCCTCGGCGACCCCGACGTCTTCCTGCCCACCGATCTGGGCGTGCAGCACGCGGGGGAGCGGCTCGGCATCGACGACCTCGCGCGCGAGAGCGAGGAGTGGCGGCCGTGGCGCTCGTACGCGTTGCTGCACCTCTGGTCCGCCTTGGCGGGAACCCCCGATCAGCCCGGTACCGGATCCACCACCACGAAGGAGTCATAAGGTGACCACGACGACCGCGAACCCCGAGCCAGTGCAGAAGGCAGCAACCATGTGGACCGTGATGCCCTCCGCCCTCGGAGACCTGCGCATCATCGCGAACGACGAGGCGATCCTCGCCATCGAGTTCAGTCCCTTCCGAGGACTCGAGGACGGCCGCCCGATCGGTGAGCGCGAGGACGGCCACCCGCTGCTGGCCTGCGCCCGCGATCAGCTCGCGGCGTACTTCGCCCGGGACCTGCGGAGCTTCGACCTACCGCTGGCACCCCGGGGGAGCGAGTTCCAGAACCAGGTCTGGAAGCAGCTCTCCGCGATCCCGTACGGCGAGACCACCTCGTACGGCGAGATCGCTCGCCGTCTCGGCCACACCAACGCCGCCTCGCGCGCCGTCGGACTCGCCAACGGCCGCAACCCCATCCCGATCGTGATCCCGTGCCACCGGGTGATCGGGGCGAACGGGTCGTTGACCGGCTACGCGGGTGGGCTCGAACGCAAGCAGCTGCTTCTGGAGATCGAGCAGGACGCCCTCTTCTGAGCGCCGGGTAGGTCGGGGTCTTCGGCGCTACCAGCGCCGGGAGTCACTCCGCTGCGGCGCGACGCAGCGATTCCGAGAGGCGGTCGGCCGCGGCCAGGACGGCGGGGGCGTGCATCCTGCCGGGCTGCCGGGAGAGGCGTTCCAGCGGACCGGAGACTGAGACCGCGGCGATGATCTTGCCGCTGGGGGACCGGACCGGTGCCGAGACCGAGGCCACGCCCTGCTCGCGCTCGCCGATGGACTGGGCCCAGCCGCGACGGCGGATCCCGGCCAGGGCGGTGGCGGAGTACGCCGCGTTCTGCAGGCCGCGGTGGATCCGCTCCGGATCCTCCCAAGCGAGCAGGATCTGCGCGGCCGAGCCGGCGCGCATGGTCAGCTGGGAGCCCACCGGGATGGTGTCGCGCAGGCCGCTGGGACGTTCGGCCGCGGCGACGCAGACGCGGTACTCGCCCTGTCGGCGCCAGAGCTGGGCGGACTCGCCGGTGATGTCGCGCAGGCGGGCGAGCACGGGGCCGGCGGCAGCGAGCAGACGGTCCTCGCCCGCCGCAGCGGAGAGCTCGGCCAGCCGGGGTCCGAGAACGAAGCGGCCCTGCATGTCGCGGGCGACCAGTCGGTGGTGCTCGAGAGCGACCGCGAGGCGGTGCGCGGTCGGGCGCGCGAGCCCGGTACCGGCGACCAGGCCGGCGAGCGTGGCCGGCCCGGACTCGAGCGCAGCGAGCACGAGGGCGGCCTTGTCGAGAACGCCGACTCCGCTAGAGTTGTCCATATAGCAATACTGCCGTCTCACTCGCTGAGATGCAAGAGTAGAGTCGGCGCAGTCGACAAATCACGGCGTTCGAGAAGGAGGAGCCATGGGGAAGACCCTGGCGGAGAAGGTCTGGGACGAGCACGTCGTCCGTTCGGCGGAGGGTGAGCCCGACCTCCTCTACATCGACCTCCACCTCATCCACGAGGTGACCTCCCCGCAGGCCTTCGACGGCCTCCGACTCGCCGGTCGCCGGGTACGGCGTCCCGACCTCACCATCGCGACCGAGGACCACAACGTCCCCACGCTCGACTGGGACAAGCCGATCGCGGACCCGGTCTCCAAGACCCAGGTCGACACGCTGCGCAAGAACGCTGCCGAGTTCGGAGTCCGGCTGCACCCGCTGGGCGACATCGACCAGGGGATCGTGCACGTGGTCGGCCCGCAGCTCGGTCTGACCCAGCCCGGCATGACCATCGTCTGCGGCGACAGCCACACCAGCACGCACGGCGCCTTCGGAGCGATCGCGTTCGGCATCGGCACCTCCGAGGTCGAGCACGTGCTCGCCACCCAGACCCTGATGCAGGCCAAGCCCAAGACGATGGCGGTGACCGTCAACGGTTCGCTGCCGGCGGGCGTGACGGCCAAGGACCTCGTGCTCACCCTGATCACGCACACCGGCACCGGGGGCGGGCAGGGCTACATCGTCGAGTACCGCGGACCGGCCATCGCGGAGCTCTCGATGGAAGGCCGGATGACCGTCTGCAACATGAGCATCGAGTGGGGTGCGAAGGCCGGCCTGATCGCGCCCGACCAGACCACCTTCGACTACATCGAGGGCAAGCCCGAGGCGCCGCAGGGGGCCGACTGGGACGCCGCGGTCGCCCACTGGAAGACCCTGGTCACCGACGCCGACGCCACCTACGACGCCGAGATCGTGCTCGACGCCTCGACGATGACGCCGTTCGTCACCTGGGGCACCAACCCCGGCCAGGGCGTCCCCCTCGGTGGCACCGTCCCGGTGCCCGCGGAGTTCGAGGAGGAGCAGGACCGGATCGCCGCCGAGAAGGCACTGGAGTACATGGGCCTCGAAGCCGGTACGCCGATGCGGGAGGTCAAGGTCGACACCGTTTTCGTCGGCTCCTGCACCAACGGCCGGATCGAGGACCTGCGGCTCGCCGCCGAGATCCTGGAGGGCCACACCGTCGACCCCGACACCCGGCTGCTCGTCGTACCGGGCTCGGTCCGGGTCCGGATGCAGGCCGAGGCCGAGGGCCTCCACGAGATCTTCCTGGCGGCTGGTGCCGAGTGGCGCGGGGCAGGCTGCTCGATGTGCCTGGGCATGAACCCCGACCAGCTCACGCCGGGGGAGCGCAGTGCGTCGACCTCCAACCGCAACTTCGAGGGCCGTCAGGGCAAGGGTGGTCGCACCCACCTCGTCTCGGTCCCGGTGGCCGCGGCGACCGCGATCCGCGGCACTCTCTCGTCCCCCGCAGACCTGGAGGCCTGAATCATGGAGAAGTTCAGCACCCACACCGGTGTCGCCGTCCCGTTGAAGCGCAGCAACGTGGACACCGACCAGATCATCCCGGCGGTCTACCTCAAACGAGTGACCCGCAGCGGGTTCGAGGACGGCCTCTTCTCGGCCTGGCGGTCCGACCCGGACTTCGTCCTCAACAAGCCGGAGTACGCCGGCGCCTCCGTCCTCGTCGCCGGCCCCGACTTCGGTACCGGCAGCTCGCGGGAGCACGCGGTCTGGGCGTTGCAGAACTACGGGTTCAAGGCTGTGATCTCGTCCCGGTTCGCTGACATCTTCCGGAGCAACTCGGGAAAGGCGGGACTGCTCGCGGCCCAGATCGACGAGAAATTCGTGCAGCGAATCTGGGACTACCTCGACGAGCACCCGGGTGCGACCGTCACCGTCGACCTCGAGTCGCGCACGGTGAGTGCCGGTGAGGGTCCGGACGCGATCGTCGACTCGTTCGACATCGACGACTACACCCGCTGGCGCCTGCTCGAAGGACTCGACGACGTCGGCATCACGCTCGGCCACGCCGAGACGATCACGACTTTCGAGTCATCGCGTCCGAGCTGGAAGCCGGTCACCCAGCACTGACCTGGTCGATCGAGCGATCGACGAGCGCCGAGTTTCCCCTTGCAGAGATGGGGAAACTCGGCGCTTTGCTTTTCGCACTTTCGTCGATCGGTCAGGAATGTCGCTAACAGGGCGACTTGGGGTGCGGAATTTGATTCGCCGACACGCACCAGAGTGCATTGTGGCGACGGTCCCTTTTGCCTAGCGTGCAAAGAGAAAGTCGAGCAAGGCGCTCGATACCAGACGTTCACGAAAGGGAAGCTAGTGAACAAGAGTCAGTTGATCGACGCTCTTGCCGCCCGGTTCGAGGGCAACAAGAAGGCGGCGGCGCACGCGCTGGAGTCAGTGCTCGACACCATCACCCGTGAGGTGGCCAAGGGCGAGAAGGTCGCCATCACCGGTTTCGGCTCGTTCGAGAAGCGCGTCCGTGAAGCACGCTGGGTGCGTAACCCGGCGACGGGCGAGCGGATGAAGTCGAAGAAGACGAACGTTCCGAAGTTCAGCGCTGGCGCTGAGCTGAAGGCGATCGTCTCGGGTGCCAAGAAGCTCCCGGCGCTCGCCCAGGCGGCCGCTGGCCGGCCTGCTGCGGCTGCTTCCAAGACCGCTGCGGCTGCCAAGAAGACGGCGACCAAGACGGCTGCCGCTGCCAAGAAGGCTCCGGCCAAGAAGGCTCCGGCCAAGAAGGCTCCGGCGAAGAAGGCGCCCGCGAAGAAGGCTCCGGCGAAGAAGGCGCCCGCGAAGAAGGCTCCGGCCAAGAAGGCGCCCGCGAAGAAGGCTCCGGCCAAGAAGTAAGGCTCGACTCGCACCTTCGAGCGGCGGCGTCCCTCCGGGGATGCCGCCGTTCGGCGTCCCCCGACCTTTCAGGCGAGGCTGGAGGCGACCCGGGCGGTGTGCACGCCGACGCCGTAGCGCAGTGCGGCCTCGAGGTCGGCGGTGGTGTCCACGTCCCGCCGGAGCGAGCCGAGCAGGGCCCCGATCTCCATCGCCCCGCTGGCGAGGTGGGCGGCCGCGGAGCCGACGCCGAACCGTGGGTCGAGATCGGCGCCTGGGGGAGCGATGAGCAGCGTCGTGCCCGTGCCCTCGGCGTCGGCAACGAACGAGCGGGAGTCTGCCTCGGCGAACGCGGCCCCGAGGTCCTCGGCGCGCAGGCAGGGAAGGTCGGCCAGCATCACCGCGACGCCGCGATCCGGGCGGGCGACGCGCGCAGCGGCGCGCTCCAGGGCGCTGTTGAGGTTGCCGCGGCCTTCGTCGGGAAGCACCTCCACGTCGAGGTCGGCGACCAGGTCGGTGAGACCGAAGGCGTCCCCGACCACGAAGACCTGCACCGCGGCACACTGCTGGGCCGCGCTGATCGAGTCGCGCGCGAACGCGGTCATCAGGCGTCCTCGTTGACCGTCGTCGCCGACACCGAGCCGCGTCTTTGCCGCAACGCCGTCCTTGACGGGGATCAACAATGCATAACGGCGGTCTCTCACAGGCACGATCTTCGCAGCCGCGTCGGTAGGGTGCTGCTGCACGGGGTCAGTTCGGTCGAGAGGAGCGTGTGCGTGGTCAAGGTGCGCAAGCTTCGCGAGCGCCGCGGCTGGGCCTGGACGTTCGTGGTCGGCATCGTCAAGCCGACCCTGCTGACGACCACGAAGCATGAGTGGATCGACGGGGAGAAGATCCCGGCCGAGGGCGGCTGCGTCATCGCGATGAACCACGTCTCGCACATCGACCCCCTGACCCTGGGCTGGTTGCTCTACGAGCACGGTCGCTTGGTCCAGTACCTGGCCAAGGACGCCCTCTTCGAGTTGCCGGTCCTCAAGCACATCGTCCGGGACGCGCGGATGATCCCCGTCTCGCGGCTCTCCGCGGACGCCGCGAAGGCGTTCGAGGCTGCCTGCGTGGCGGTCCGGGCCGGCGGCTGCGTGGGGGTCTACCCGGAAGGCACCATCACCAAGGACCCCGCCGGCTGGCCGATGCGTGGGAAGACCGGAGCGGCCCGGATCGCCCTGGAGACCGGGTGCCCGGTCGTCCCGATCGGTCAGTGGGGAGCCCAGGAGATCCTGGCGCCGTACACCTACAAGCCGCACCTGTTCCCCCGACGCACCGCGCGCTACAAGGTCGGGGACCCGGTCGACCTCGCCGACCTGATGGGTCAGGAGATCACCAGCGAGGTCCTCCACCAGGCGACGGAGCGGATCATGGGAGCCATCACCGCCCTGGTCGCCGACCTCCGCGAGGAGGCGCCTCCCGCGCAGAGATTCGACCCCAAGGCCGTCGGCGTCACCGAGATCGGCAACCCCAACAAGGAGCAGGACTAGATGGCACGGGTCGCAGTGTTCAGCGCAGGTTCGTGGGGTACGGCGTTCGGCATCGTCCTCGCCGACGCCGGCAACGAGGTCACCCTCTGGGCGCGCCGCGAGGACGTGGTCGCCCAGATCAACGAGACGCACGAGAACACCGACTACTTCCCGGGGATCGAGCTGCCGCACTCCATCACCGCGACCACCGACCCGGCGGTCGCCCTGGCCGGTGCCGAGTACGTCGTGCTCTCGGTGCCCTCGCAGTCGCTGCGCGAGAACCTCGCCGCCTGGGCTCCGCTGGTCGAGGAGAACGCCGTCTTCATCTCGTTGATGAAGGGCGTCGAGCTCGGCACCACGAAGCGGATGAGCGAGGTGATCGCCGAAGTGACCGGTGCCGGCCCCGAACGGATCAGCGTGATCAGCGGGCCGAACCTGGCCAAGGAGATCGCCAACCGGGAACCGGCCGCCAGCGTCGTGGCCTGCGCGGACGACGACGTCGCCCGTCGTCTCCAGGAGCTCTGCCACTCCCGGGCCTTCCGGCCGTACCGGAGCACCGACGTACTCGGCTGCGAGCTGGGCGGCGCCTACAAGAACGTGGTCGCGCTCTGCGTCGGGATGGCCGTCGGGCTCGGGTTCGGCGACAACACCACCGCCTCGGTGATCACCCGCGGACTCGCCGAGACCGCGCGTCTCGCGATGGCCCAGGGTGCGGACCCGCTCACGCTGATGGGCCTGGCCGGGCTCGGCGACCTGGTGGCCACCTGCTCCTCACCCCTCTCGCGCAACCGTACCTTCGGCGAGCGGCTCGGCCAGGGACTGAGCACCGAGGAGATCTACGCGAGCACCAAGCAGGTGGCCGAGGGCGCCAAGTCCTGCTCCTCGCTCCTCGAACTGGCCCGGAAGGTCGGCGTGGACGCGCCGATCGCGGAGCATGTCGATGCGGTGGTCCGCGGTGAGATCAGTGCCCGGGAGATGATGGACGCGTTCATATCCCGCCAGACCAAGGCCGAACGCGACTGACGCCGTCAGCAGGCTGGTCAGAGGTCGACCGCCAGATGCACCCAGGTGCTCGCGATCTCCATGCCGAGGCCCCGGTAAAGGTCGAGGGCGCCGGTGCGGGTGTCGGTGGAGAGCTCGGACCGGCTCGCTCCAGCCGCGCGTGCTGACCCGAACGCGGCCACCAGCAACGACCGGGCCAGACCGCGACCACGATGGTCCGCCGTGACGGCCACCTTGGAGACGAAGCCGGTAACCCCGTCGGGGTCGATCGTGACGTGCACCGCCCCGACGACCTGGCTGGCGGCGTCGACGGCGACCTGGAGGTTCCAGGGTTCGAACCCGGGGCGCTCGGTCACCGTGGCGCGCCAGTCGTCGTACGGCTGCTTGTCGCGGACCGCCCACTCCAGGAACGCGGCCTCGATGACGTGGTAGGCCGGCTCGAACTCGTCAGGAGCGGCGACCCGTACCTGGTAGCCCGGTGGAAGCACCGGGTCCACCAGCTCGCGTCCGGCCGGGAGCGCCAGCAGCCAGGAGGTCCAGCGTGGGCGGTACCCCAGGGCACGGAGCAGCTCAGCACCCGGGGATCCCTCGGGGACCGACATCCCGATTTCGTGCTGGCCCCGGGCGCGCGCGGTCGTCTGCATCCACCTGGCCAGCGCTGTCCCGATCCCACGGCCGAGGTGGTCGGGATGGACCGCCGCGTCACCGCGCCCGGACGCGTCGACCTCGGCGTACCCCAGCAGCACCCCGCCCTCGAGGACGCCGATCGTGGAGGCTGCGAGGTCGAAGCTCGGGCGGCACCAGTCGCCGACGATGTCCGCCTCCTCGACCAAGGCCGTGCAGAGCACCGCGATCTCGGAGGCTGACATGACCGCCGCCACGGCGGGCGCGTCAGCCAGGGTCAGCGGCCGTGCCGTGAGCCCCGTCGGCAGCGTCAGGTCGGAACCGGTCACCGACTGCCTCCTGCTCAGCCCGGCAGCGCGCCGAGCAGGTCCTCCCAGAGGTCCTCGACGTCCTCGATGCCGACCGAGAGCCGCACCAGACCCTCCGGGATCGTGGCCGGTTCGGCGGCCCACCGGCGCCGCCGCTCGAACATCGACTCCACGCCGCCCAGGGATGTCGCGTGGACCCAGAGGCTGGTGCCGTGGGTGAGCCGGTCGGCCTCCTCGGCGTTGGCCAGGACGATCGCGAGCATCCCGCCGAAGCCGGGGTAGCGGACCTCGGTGACCGCCGGGTGGGCGGCGAGGCGGCGGGCTAGCTCGGCGGCGTTCGCCGAGGCGCGCTCGACACGGAGCGGGAGGGTCCGCAGACCCCGCAGGGCGAGCCAGGACTCGAAGGGGCCGGGGATGGCGCCGTACAGGTCCCGGCGGCCCTTGAGGACGTCGTACAGGGCGTCGTCGCGGGTGACGATCGCGCCCATCAGCAGGTCGGAGTGCCCGGCGATGTACTTGGTCGCGGAGTGCAGCACCAGGTCGGCGCCCAGGTCCAGCGGCTGCTGCAGGATCGGCGTGGCGAAAGTGTTGTCGACCACGACGTAGGCACCGGCCTCGCGGGCCGCGGCGGCGATGGTGGCGATGTCGGCGAGGTCCATCGCCGGGTTCGACGGCGACTCCAGCCAGACCAGGGCGGCGTTCTCGCACCCGGCGACCACGGCCGCGGTGTCGGTGAGGTCGACCATGTTCACCGCGATCCGGCCCCGGGCCTCAAGGTCCGCCATCTGCATGAGACAGCCGTTGTAGGCGTGCCGCGGGGCGAGGACCGTCTCCCCGTGCCCGACCAGGTCCAGCAGCACCGCGGCGGCCGCCAGCCCGCTGGCAAAGGAGAGGCAGCGGGCTGGCTCCTCGGGGCTCTCGAGGACGGCGAGGGACTCCTCGAAGGCGGTCCAGGTCGGGTTGGCGTAGCGGCCGTACTCGCGCGTCCCGCCGCCGACGTAGGTGGCAGCCATTGTGATCGGGACATTGAGGGGCTCGTCGACGTCGTGCGGCGGACGACCGGCGTGGACGGCATGGGTGGCAGGACGCATGACCAGGAGCCTACGACGCGCCGCTAGGCTCAGCGTGTGAGCGAGCAGCCAGCGAAAATCCGGGTCGCCGTCGTCTTCGGCGGCCGTTCCAGCGAGCACGCGATCTCGTGCATCTCGGCGGGCAGCGTGATCAACGCCCTCGACCCCGAGCGCTACGAGGTGGTCCCGATCGGGGTCACCCCCGAAGGTCGTTGGGTGCTGGAGTCGAACGAACCCGGCCGGCTGGCGCTCGGCCCTGCCGGCGAGCTGCCGGCGGTGACCGGGGACCGCGAGATCGCGCTCGGCCCGGACGCGGACCTGGTCGTCAGCGCGCCCGGCGAGGTCCCCACCCGCCTCGGTGAGGTCGACGTGGTCTTCCCGGTGATGCACGGTCCCTGGGGCCAGGACGGCACGCTGCAGGGGCTCCTGGAGCTCTCCGGTGTCCGGTACGTCGGCGCCGGGGTGCTCTCCTCGGCGGTCGGCACCGACAAGATGTTCATGAAGCTGCTCTTCGCCGCCCAGGGGTTGCCGGTGCTGCCGTGGGTGCTGGTCCGACCAGGTGCCTGGGAGCGCGACCCGGCGGCCGTCACCGAGGCTGTCGACTCCCTGGGCTACCCGGTCTTCGTGAAGCCGGCCCGCGCCGGGTCGAGCTTCGGGATCAGTCGCGTCGACACCGCCGGCGGACTCGCCGACGCCATCGCCGAGGCCCAGCGCTTCGACCCCAAGGTCCTGGTCGAGGCGGGCGCCGTCGGCGCCCGCGAGGTCGAGGTCGGTGTCCTCCAGGGGCGTGACGGTGCGGAGCCGGAGACCAGCGCGATCGCCGAGATCACGGTGGACCCCCAGCACGCGTTCTACGACTTCGAGGCCAAGTACCTGCCCGAGCAGAACACCGGGCTGACGGTGCCGGCCGATCTTCCCGGCGACGTCGCCGACGAGGTGCGCCGGCTCGCTGTCGCGGCGTTCGCTGCCCTGGACGTCGAAGGACTGGCCCGGGTCGACTTCTTCGTCTTCGACGACGGCCGCGTCGTCCTGAACGAGGTCGAGACCATGCCGGGATTCACCGCGACCTCGATGTTCCCGCGGATGTGGGCGGCGTCAGGCGTGGACTACCCGGCGTTGCTGGACCGTTTGGTCGGCCTGGCGCTGGCGCGCGGCACCGGCCTGCGCTGACCCCGGACGCGCCGACGCCCGCCACCGCGCAGCGTTCCTGCGGGGCAGCGGGCGTCGGGGTCGCCTCAGATGTGGACGACCGGGCAGGTCAGCGTCCGGGTGATCCCGTCGAGGGTCTGGACCTTCGCGACGACGAGCTTGCCGAGCTCGTCGACGTTGCGCGCCTCGGCGCGGACGATCACGTCGTAGGGGCCGGTCACGTCCTCGGCGAGGACGACGCCCTTGATGTCGATGATCTTGGCCGCAACTTCGGCCGCCTTGCCGACATCTGTCTGGATCAGGATGTAAGCCTGAACAACCATGTGAGTCTCCCTCGTCTCAGCGGTGAGTGGGCCACTGCGAACCTACCGGACCCGGCTGTGGGTTGAAACTTCCGCGTCGGACGAAGATCCTCGGAGCCGGAGTGGCACAGTGACGCCATGAACTCCCGGACCTCCCGGACCGTCGCAGACCTCGGCGAGTTCGGTCTGATCGCCGAGCTCCTCCAGCGGTTCGAGCAGGGTCCGGCGGTGTTCGTCGGACCGGGCGACGACGCGGCGGTCCTGCGCACCCCGAAAGGTCACGTGGTCGTCTCCACCGACCTGCTGGTCGAGAACAGGCACTTCCGCCGGGACTGGGCGGACGCCTCCGACGTCGGCCGCCGGGCGGTGGCCCAGAACGTCTCGGACATCAACGCGATGGGCGGTCGGACCACCGCGCTGACCGTGGGCCTGGCGCTCCCGGCGGATCTCCCGGCGCAGTGGGCGCTGGAGCTGGCCGACGGGATCGCCGCCGAGGCCGCGCTCGTGGGCGCCAGTGTCATCGGGGGCGACATCACCCGCGGCGACGACATCGTCATCGCGGTCACGGTGCTGGGGGAGTGCTCCGTGGCCCCCGTGCTGCGCTCCGGCGCAGGCGCCGGGGATGTGCTGGCTATCGCCGGGAGGCAGGGCTGGGCCGCAGCAGGGCTGGCTGTGCTCGGCCGTGGCTTCCGCTCCCCCCGGGCCGTCGTGGAGGCCCACCAGCGCCCCGCGCCGCCGTACGGCGCCGGCGTGGTGGCAGCCGAGGGAGGAGCGACCGCGATGATCGACGTCTCGGACGGGCTGGTGGCCGACGTCGGCCACGTGGCCGCGGCGTCGGGGGTGCGGATCGACATCTGGTCAGCGGCCTTCGAGCTCGACGACCCCTTGCGCGCCGTCGGGGCCGCCCTCGGTGTGGACCCGATGCAGTTCGTACTGGGCGGCGGGGAGGACCACTCCCTGGTGGCGACCTTCCCGGCGGGGACCACGCTGCCCGAGGGCTTCCGCGCGGTCGGAGCGGTCACCGCTGCGGGGGACGAGGGCCCTGGCGTCACCGTTGACGGTGAGCCTTACGAGGGCACTCCCGGCTGGTCCCACTTCTGAGCCGGCCGGCCCCAGATCCGGGCCTAGGAATGCAGAAACGGCGCGTGGCTTCGCAGCACACGCGCCGTCCGGCGGAGAACGAGGACTAGCGGGAGACCTTGCCGGCCTTCAGGCAGCCGGTGCACACGTTGACGCGCTTGGGCGCACCGTTGATCGTGGCGCGGACGCGCTGGATGTTCGGGTTGAAGCGACGCTTCGTGATCTTGCGGGACCACGGGCGGTTGTTGCCGAAGCCGGGCTTCTTGGCGCAGATGTCGCAGACG
>JBKJIR010000047.1:0-4441 GCA_046598495.1 Marmoricola sp.
GTGATCGTCGGCGACGGCGACGGCATGGTCGGCGTCGGCTACGGCAAGGCCAAGGAAGTTCCCGCGGCGATCGCCAAGGGTGTCGAGGAAGCCAAGAAGCACTTCTTCAAGGTTCCCCGCATCCAGGGCACGATCCCTCACCCGGTCCAGGGTGAGAAGGCCGCTGGTGTCGTCTTCCTGCGCCCCGCAGCTCCCGGTACCGGCGTCATCGCCGGTGGCCCGGTGCGTGCGGTGCTCGAGTGCGCCGGCATCCACGACGTCCTGAGCAAGTCGCTCGGCTCGTCGAACCAGATCAACATCGTGCACGCGACCGTCGAGGCGCTGCGGATGCTCGAGGAGCCCGAGGCCGTGGCAGCACGCCGAGGCCTCACGGTCGAGCAGGTGGCCCCGGCCGCCCTGCTGCGCGCCCGTGCGGAGGGCATCGCCGCCGCGGCGGAGGTGACCCTCTGATGGCTCAGCTCCGGATCACGCAGAAGAAGGGCCTCATCGGTCTCAAGCAGAACCAGCGCGACACGTTGCGCTCGCTGGGTCTCAAGCGGATCAACGATGTGGTCGTCAAGGAGGACCGCCCGGAGTTCCGGGGCATGGTCCACACGGTCCGTCACCTGGTGACGGTCGAGACCATCAACGAGAAGGGCGGGAACTGACATGCCGCTCAAGCTGCACCACTTGCGTCCTGCCCCCGGTGCCAAGACCGCCAAGACCCGCGTGGGTCGTGGTGAGGGCTCGAAGGGTAAGACCTCGGGTCGCGGAACCAAGGGCACCAAGGCGCGTTACCAGGTCCCGGTGGCCTTCGAGGGTGGCCAGATGCCGATCCACATGCGTCTGCCCAAGCTCCGGGGCTTCAAGAACCCGTTCCGGGTCGAGTTCCAGGTCGTCAACCTCGATCGTCTCGGGGCCCTGTTCCCCGACGGCGGCGCGGTGACGGTCGCGGACCTCGTCGCCAAGGGCGCGGTTCGCAAGGGCCGTCCGGTCAAGGTCCTGGGCCAGGGCGACATCTCGGTCGCGGTCCAGGTCACGGCGGACAAGTTCTCCGCCTCGGCCAAGGAGAAGATCGCGGCTGCCGGTGGCACCGCGACCGAGCTCTGAGGCCGAGAACACGCTGAACAGAGCTGAGCGGGGCAGGGGTGATCCGCCACCTTCGCGGGTGGTGATCCCTCTGCCCTGTTAGGCTTCCACGGCTTGGGCATACGCGAGCACCGGGACGGTTTCCGCCCTCGAGCGGGTCCGGCCGAGCTCGATCATCGAAGACCGAAAGAGGAGCACGTGCTAGGCGCATTCGCCAACGCATTCCGGACACCGGACCTGCGCAAGAAGCTGCTGTTCGTGCTGCTCATCGTGGCGGTCTTCCGGCTGGGATCGCAGATCCCCGCGCCCGGGGTCCACGTCGCCAACGTGCAGTCCTGTTTCGACGCCATCGAGAACGACGGCGTCTACGGGTTGATCAACCTGTTCTCGGGCGGAGCCCTGCTCCAGCTGACCATCTTCGCCCTCGGGATCATGCCGTACATCACCGCGAGCATCATCCTGCAGTTGCTGGTCGTGGTCATCCCGCGCCTGGAGACGCTGAAGAAGGAAGGCTCCTCCGGCCAGGCGAAGATCACCCAGTACACCCGCTACGTCACCCTTGCGCTCGCGATCCTGCAGGCGACCGGCATCGTGGCGCTCGCCCGTAACGGCGTCCTGCTCCAGAACTGCGACCTACCCCTGCTGGTCGAGAACAACTTCCAGACCGCGGCGATGATGGTCATCACCATGACCGCCGGCACCGCCGTGATCATGTGGCTCGGCGAGCTCGTGACCGACCGCGGCATCGGCAACGGCATGTCGATCATGATCTTCACCCAGGTCGTGGCGACCTTCCCGGTCGCCCTCTGGAACGTGCAGAAGGCTCAGGGCCCGTGGGTCTTCGGCGGCGTCCTGCTGATCGGCCTCGTCGTCGTCGCCGGCGTCATCTTCATCGAGCAGGCGCAACGGCGGATCCCGGTGCAGTACGCCCGGCGGATGGTCGGGCGCAAGATGTTCGGCGGCTCCTCGACGTACATCCCGTTGAAGGTCAACCAGGCCGGCGTCATCCCGGTCATCTTCGCCTCCAGCCTGCTGTACCTGCCGGCGATGGCGGTCCAGTTCAACCAGAACTCCGACTCCCCGGTCCTGACGTGGATCAGCCAGTACCTGGTCACCGGGGACCACCCGTTCTACATGGCGCTCTACTTCGCCATGATCATCTTCTTCACCTACTTCTACGTCGCGATCACCTTCAACCCCCAGGAGGTCGCCGACAACATGAAGCAGTACGGCGGCTTCATCCCCGGCATCCGGGCGGGCAAACCGACCGAGGAGTACCTCAACTACGTGCTGTCCCGGATCACGCTCCCGGGAGCGCTCTACCTGGGTCTGATCGCCCTGATCCCGCTCATCGCGCTCGTCCTGGTCAACGCCAACCAGAACTTCCCGTTCGGCGGAACCTCCCTGCTGATCATGGTCGGTGTCGCGCTCGACACCGTGAAGCAGATCGAGAGCCAGTTGCAGCAGCGCAACTACGAGGGCTTCTTGCGATGAGGATGATCCTGATGGGTCCTCCGGGTGCCGGCAAGGGTACCCAGGCGAAGTACGTGGCCGAACGGTTCGGCATCCCGGCGATCTCCACCGGTGACATCTTCCGGGCCAACGTCTCCTCCGGCACCCCGCTCGGCGTCGAGGCCAAGCGCTACATGGACGCCGGCGAGTACGTGCCCGACGAGGTCACCAACAAGATGGTCCGTAACCGGATCGACGAGGACGACGCGGCCCCGGGCTTCCTGCTCGACGGCTACCCCCGGACCCTCGCCCAGGTGACCGAGCTCGACGGCATGATCGCCTTCACCGGCCACTCGCTGGACGCGGTCGTGGTGCTGACCGTCAACCCCGAAGAGTTGGTGCAGCGTCTGCTGCAGCGGGCGAAGACCGAGGGCCGGGCGGACGACACCGAGGACGTGATCCGCCGTCGCCAGGAGGTCTACGCCGAGCAGACCGAGCCGCTGATCGAGGTCTACCGCGACCGCGGGCTGCTGATCGAGGTCGACGGCCTCGGCCAGGTCGACGAGGTCACCGAGCGCATCTTCGGTTCGCTCGCGTCCGTCCCCCAGAGCTGACCGGAGCCTCGTCGAGACCATGGGTTTCCGGGACCGCGGCATCGAGATCAAGACGCCCGAGCAGATCGCCAGGATGCGGGTCGCCGGCCTCCTGGTCGGGGAGACTCTCGAGGTCCTGCGCAGCGCCGTCCGGGTCGGCATCAGTACGGCGGAGCTGGACGCGATCGCCGAGGACAACATCCGCTCCGGCGGAGGTACCCCCTCCTTCCTCGGTTACGGCGACCCGCCGTTCCCGGCGAGCATCTGCGCCTCGGTCAACGACGAGGTCGTGCACGGCATCCCGGGGGAGCGGGTCCTCGCCGAGGGCGACGTCATCTCCATCGACTGCGGCGCCATCGTCGAGGGGTGGCACGGGGATGCCGCCATCACGGTCGCGGTCGGTCAGATCCCGGCGGAGGTGCAGACGCTGATGGACGTGACCGAGGGGGCGATGTGGGCCGGTTTCGCGGCCGCCCGCCTCGGCGGCCGGGTCACGGACATCTCCGCCGCGGTCGAGCAGCACGTCCGCAGCCACGGCGACTACGGGATCCTCGAGGACTACACCGGGCACGGGATCGGCACCGCGATGCACCAGCCGCCGAACGTCCCGAATTACGGCAGACCTGGGAAGGGCGCCAAGCTCGAGCGGGGACTCGCGCTCGCCGTCGAGCCGATGATCACCCTGGGGAGCAAGCACACCCTGGTGGCCGAGGACGACTGGACGATCGTCACCGCCGACGGTTCCTGGGCGGCTCACTTCGAGCACACCTTCACGCTCACCGAGAAGGGCCCGTGGATCCTCACCGGCCTGGACGGCGGGGAGGCGAAGCTCGCCGAACTGGGCATCCCCTTCGGTGGTTCCTGAGCCTGATCGCGCCGGAAATGTCGGGTACGGCACGGTTCGAGAGAGCCCGGTGCCTGAGGACCCGCCCCGATTGGTGATTTCCCCCCAGTTTCCCTAGACTGGTGCGTCGGCCCAACGTGGGTCCGTTGTGTGGCGCCTTACGGCTGCCCGCCCACCTGCTTGTTCGCAGTGATGCGAGTTCGCTCGTGCGCGGGGAAAAGGGGCCCGCACAGCGATTCCACGAGGTCCACTCGCTCCCGCGAGGCGGTTCCCGGGTCAACGGTAGACATCAGGTCAACAGATTGTGGAGGACATGCCGAAGAAAGAAGGCGTGATCGAGATGGAGGGCTCCGTCGTGGAGGCCTTGCCCAACGCCATGTTCCGGGTCGAGCTGACCAACGGACACAAGGTGCTCGCCCACATCAGCGGCAAGATGCGCCAGCACTACATCCGGATCCTCCCTGAGGACCGGGTCGTGGTGGAG
>JBKJIR010000014.1:0-24380 GCA_046598495.1 Marmoricola sp.
GACTACGACGTCAAGAAGGCCGAGACCGGGATCATCTACATCGACGAGATCGACAAGGTGGCCCGCAAGGCCGAGAACCCCTCGATCACCCGCGATGTCTCCGGTGAGGGCGTGCAGCAGGCGCTGCTGAAGATCCTCGAGGGCACCACCGCCTCGGTCCCGCCGCAGGGCGGCCGCAAGCACCCGCACCAGGAATTCATCCAGATCGACACGACGAACATCCTGTTCATCGTGGGCGGCGCCTTCGCCGGGCTGGAGCACATCGTGGAGCAGCGGGTCGGCAAGAAGACCCTCGGGTTCACTGCCGAGATCCGTGGTTCCAAGGAGGTCGAGGCGGACGAGATGTTCGCCCAGGTCCGCCCCGAGGACCTGGTCAAGTTCGGCCTGATCCCCGAGTTCATCGGCCGGCTGCCGCTGATCGCGAGCGTCAACAAGCTCGACAACCCGGCCCTGGTCCAGATCCTCACCGAGCCGCGCAACGCGCTGCTCAAGCAGTACCAGAAGCTCTTCGAGCTCGACGGCGTCGAGCTCGAGTTCACCGAGGACGCCATCACCGCGATCGCCGACAAGGCGATGGAGCGGGGTACCGGTGCCCGAGGGCTGCGCGCGATCATCGAGGAGGTGCTCCTCAACGTGATGTACGAGGTGCCCTCCCGCGAGGACATCGCCAAGGTGGTCGTCACCGGCGAGGTCGTCTCGGACAACGTCTACCCGACGCTGGTCCCGCGCGAGCCCGAGGCGAAGCCGAAGAAGAAATCTGCCTGATCACGGACGCGTCAGCGGCCTGCTCGACGACCGTGACGGGGTCCGCCTCATCCAGCGGTGGTGGTAGTGCCTATCCCTGCTCAGCCACCGGCGCCAGATCGGCGGCCACCGTCAGCTCCCCGGCGTCGTTCGCTGTGAAGAGCAGCTCGCCGGTGATCTTGCCGACCTTGCGCAAGTCCTCCGCAGCTGCCCGGGCGGCCTCGACCAGGTGCGCCGGTCCGGAGATCTCGACCCGGGAGAGCTCGGCGCGCATGGAGACCTTCGCCTGGGACTTGGCGCCGCGGATGCCACCCAGCGCCGTGGCCACCGCCGCGAGCACGACCGGGTCGGAGTCGCGGGCAGCGCCGAGGTCGGCCGAGGTCGGCCAGGAGGCGTGGTGGACCGAGCCCGCCTGCCACCACGACCAGACCTCCTCGGTGACGTAGGGCAGAAACGGCGCGAGCAGCCGGAGCTGGACGTGCAGCGCGGTGACCAGGGCAGCCTTGGCGGACTCGGTCGCCCGGACCTGATCCGGGCCGCTGTCCTCGGCGTACGCACGCTCCTTGACCAGCTCGAGGTAGTCGTCGCAGAACCCCCAGAAGAACTTCTCGACGACCTCGAGCGCAGTCGTGTAGTCGTAGGCGTCGAACGCGGCGGTCGCCCCCTCGATGACACCGGCGAGCTGACCGAGCAGCGCCCGGTCGACGGGCTCCGTCACCGCGGCCGGGTCGATCGCGGAGGCGCCGACACCCCCGAGGACGAACTTCGAGGCGTTCAGGACCTTCATGGCGAGGCGTCGGCCGACCTTCATCTGGGCCTCGTCGAACGGCGAGTCCAGTCCGGGGCGTGCCATCGCGGCGCGCCACCGGACCGCGTCGGCGCCGAACCTGTCGAGGATCTCGGTCGGGACGACGACGTTGCCCTTCGACTTCGACATCTTCTTGCGGTCGGGGTCCATCACGAAGCCGGACATCATCGCGTGCGTCCAGGGCAGCACGTGGTTCTCGTGGTGGGCCCGGACGACGCGGGAGAACAGCCAGGTGCGGATGATGTCGTGCGCCTGGGTGCACAGGTCCATCGGGAACGTGCGCGCGAACAGGTCCGGGTCGGACTCCCAGCCGCAGGCCAGCTGCGGGGTGAGGGAGGAGGTCGCCCAGGTGTCCATCACGTCCGGGTCGCCGATGAAGCCGCCGGCCTGGCCGCGCTGGGACTCCTCGAAGCCGGTGGGCGCGTCCGTCGACGGGTCGACGGGGAGGGCGTCCTCGGCCGGCATCAGCGGGTGCTCGTAGTCCGGCTCGCCGTCGGCGTCGAGCGGGTACCAGACCGGGAACGGGATCCCGAAGAAGCGCTGGCGCGAGATCAACCAGTCGCCGTTCAGGCCACCGACCCAGTTGTGGTAGCGGTGCTTCATGTGCGGCGGGACCCAGGTGATGCCGGCGCCGTCCTCGATCAGCTCGTCCCGCAGGTCCGCGTCCCGGCCGCCGTTGCGGATGTACCACTGCCGGGTCGCGACGATCTCGAGCGGCTTGTCGCCCTTCTCGAAGAAATTCGTCATCCGCTGGGTGGGCTTGGGCTCACCGTCGAGGTCCCCGGACTCGCGGAGCTTGGCGACCATCTCCTCGCGGGCGCTGAACGTGGTCTTGCCGGCCAGGTCCTGATAGGCAGCCGACGCCACGTCCGAACCCGTGAGCCACTCCGGCGTGTCTCGCAGGATGCGGCCGTCGCGACCGATCACGGTACGGACCGGCAGCTGCAGCTCGCGCCACCACTGGACGTCGGTCAGGTCGCCGAAGGTGCAGCACATCGCGATGCCAGCGCCCTTGTCGGGCTCGGCCGCCTCGTGGGCGACGACCGGGATCTCCACGCCGAAGACCGGCGACGTGACCGTCGTACCGAAGAGTGGTTGGTAGCGCTCGTCGTCCGGGTGCGCGATCAGCGCGACGCAGGCGGGGATGAGCTCGGGGCGGGTGGTCTCGATGTAGATCGGCGTCCCGGTGGTCGAGTCGGTTGAAACCCGGTGGAACGCGACCCGGTGGTACGCGCCGGCGTACTCGCGGGCCTCGAGCTCGGCCTGGGCGACCGCGGTCTGGAAGGTGACGTCCCAGAGCGTCGGCGCCTCCTGGAGGTACGCCTCGCCGCGGGCGAAGTTGCGCAGGAACGCGCGCTGGCTGACAGTCTGCGCGTCCTTGCCGATCGTCGTGTACGTCGTGGACCAGTCGACGGAGAGGCCGAGGGTGCGCCACAGCGACTCGAAGACCTTCTCGTCCTCCTCGACGAGCTGCTCGCACAGCGCGATGAAGTTCGGCCGGGAGATCGGGATCTGCTTCTTCGGATCAGGCTTCTCCGGCGGGGTGAAGTCCGCGTCGTACGGCAGCGAGGGGTCGCAGCGCACGCCGAAGTAGTTCTGCACCCGGCGCTCGGTCGGGAGGCCGTTGTCGTCCCAGCCCATCGGGTAGAAGACCGACTTGCCCTGCATCCGCTGGTAGCGGGCGATCAGGTCGGTGTGGGTGTAGGAGAAGACGTGGCCGACGTGCAGGCTGCCCGAGACGGTCGGCGGCGGGGTGTCGATCGAGTACACGTTCTCCCGCGGCTGGCTGCGGTCGAACTTGTAGGTCCCCGCTGCCATCCAGCGCTCGGACCAGACCGCCTCCAGACCTTCCAGCGCCGGCTTCTCCGGTACGACGACCGCGCCCGGGGCTGCGGTCGTCGGGAGCGCGGGCTTGCTGGAGGTTTCAGTCATGGCGGACATGCTACGGGCGCAGGTCCGGCGAGGTTTCGACAGGCTCAACCACCGCTGGTCGGGCCTGGCGAAACCTCACCGTCAGTCAGTCGAGCGGGTCGATCACTCCGTGCCGGGTGAGCCCGGCCGACAGCACCGAGAGCTGCTCGCGGGGTTCACCGAGCCAGTGGCCCAACGCGGTCAGGCGGGACGCGAAGTGGCCGATGGCGTACTCGTCGGTGACGCCGATGCCGCCGTGCAGCTGGATCGCCTCCTGGCCGATCCGCCGTCCGGCGCGGGCGGTCTGCAACTTCGCCCGGGCCCCGGCGTCGCGGACCAGGGACGGGTCGGCAGCGCTCTCCGCGTCGGCCGCCACCAGCGTCGCCCAGGTAACGATGCTCCGGGTCAGCTCGAGCTCGGTGTACATGTCGGCGGCCCGGAACGTCAGCGCCTGGAAGCTGTTCAGGGTGACCCCGAACTGCTTGCGGGTCTTCAGGTACGCCGTGGTCATCCGCAGTGCCGTGTCCATCGCGCCGACGGCCTCGTGGCAGGCGGCGATCTGCGCCCGCGCGAGGACCGTCGCCAAGGCCGTCGAGGCGTCGCCGCCGGCACCGAGGGGTGTCGCGGCGGCGCGGTCGAACTCCAGCAGCGCCGCCCGGCCGCCGTCGTGGGTCCGGTAGGACGTGACGTTCTCGGGCCGGTCGACGAGGAAGACCTCGCCGTCGACCTCCCAGACGATCGTGTCGGCACGCGCGCCCTGGATCACCGGCTCCGCAACCGCGCCCGAGGCGAACGTCAGCAGCCGCTCTCCCGCGGACAGGGCGCCGAGGATCTCCTGGCGCTGGTCAGGGCTGCCGAGCTCGGCGACCAGGCCGCCGGCCAGCACGACCGCAGCGACGTACGGCTCCGGTGCGAGGACGCGGCCCAGCTCCTCGGCCACCAGTGCGACCTCGACCGGTCCGGCCCCCATCCCGCCGTCGTCCTCGGTGAACGGGAGTCCGAGCAGCCCCATCTCGGCCAGCCGCCCCCACTGCACCTCGTCGTACCCGGGGTCGGTGGCGGTGACCTCACGGCGGCGCTCGGAGTCGACGACCGGGTCGTAGACCTTCACCAGTCCCCGTACCGCGTCGCGCAGCGCTGTCTGTTCATCATCGAGTTCGAAGTCCATCTCAGCCCCTCAGAGTCCCAGGATCGTGCCGGCGATGATCTGACGCTGGATCTCGTTGGACCCGCCGTAGATCGACGCCTTGCGGAGGTTCAGGTACGTCGGCACCGAGAGCGCCGCCCATTCCGGGACGGTCTCGGAGGTCGAGGCGAGCGAGAGCGGACCGGCGAGGTCGACGGTCAGCTCGGTGACCGCCTGCTGGAGCTCGGAACCCTTGAGCTTGAGCACCGAGGACGCCGGGTGCGGCTTGCCGTCGGCGGAGTTGGCGACCACGCGCAGGGCGGTGAGCTCGAGGGCCAGCAGCTCGTTCTCCAGCTCCACGAAGCGTGCGGCCATCAGCGGATCGGTGAGCGCGCCCAGCTGGGTCGCGTGCTCCTTCGCGGTCGCCAGGGCGCGCTTGGTCGCCCCGACCGGGGCGACGCCGACGCGCTCGTTGCCGAGCAGGAACTTCGCCTGGGTCCAGCCCTGGTTGACCTCACCGACCAGGAACTCGTCGGGCACCCGCACGTTGTCGAAGAAGACCTCGTTGACCTCGTAGCCGCCGTCGATCATCTTGATCGGTCGGAGCGTCACGCCGGGGGAGTCCATCGGGAAGAGCAGCATCGAGATGCCGGCCTGCTTCTTCACCTCGGGGTCGGTCCGGGCCAGGCAGAAGATCCAGTCGGCGTGCTGGCCGAGCGTGGTCCAGGTCTTCTGGCCGTTGACGATCCAGTCGTCGCCGTCGCGCTCGGCGCGGGTGGTCAGCGAGGCGAGGTCCGAGCCGGCGTTGGGCTCGGAGAATCCCTGGCACCACCAGATGTCGAGGTTCGCGGTCTCCGGCAGGAACCGCTCCTTCATCTCTTGCGAGCCGAAGTGCGCGATCACCGGACCGATCATGCTGGCGTTGAACGCCAACGGCGGCGGGACGCAGGCGAGCTGCATCTCCTCGTGCCACAGGTGCTTCTGCAGCGGGGTCCAGTCCTTGCCTCCCCACTCGGTCGGCCAGTTCGGCACGGCCAGACCGGCCTCGTTCATCACCCGCATCGACCGGACGAGCGCGTCCTTGCCGAGGTGGCGACCGGCGCGGACGTCGTCGCGGATGTCCTGGGGGATCTCGGTGGTGAAGAAGGTGCGCATCTCCTCGCGGAATGCGGCCTCCTCCTCGGTGAGTCGAAGCCTCATGCCGAGACCCTAGCGGGGACTACCAGACCAGGACAGGCTTGACGACCTTTCCGGCCAGGACGTCGGCGACGGCCTGGTTGATCTCGCTGAACGGGTAGGTCGCGATGAGGTCGTCGACGTCGAAGTCGCCCGCCGCGTTCATCGCGATCAGTCGGGGGACCATCTCCTGGGGGTCGGAGTCGCCCTCGATCGAGGAGCGGATGATCTTGCCGGTCTGCAGCAGGTCGATCGCATCGATCGTGTACTCCTCGGGCCCGAGTCCGAGCGCCACGAGGGTGCCGCGGACACGGAGCGACTGCTGCGCCTGCTTCACGACGGCGGAGATCGCCGTGGTGTCGATGGCGTACGACGCGCCGCCGCCGGTGAGCTCCTTGACCTTCTCGACAACGTTGAACTCCGGGTCGTCGGCCGGGGCCGGGTCGACACCGATCGCGCCGTACCGGGCGGCGGCCGTACGACGGCTCTCCATCGGATCGACGGCGATGATCCTCTCCAGGCCCAGGTACTTCGCCGCTGCCAGGGCCGCGAGACCGACCGCTCCGACGCCGAACACGACCAGGCTGTCGGTCGGGGCGGGTTCCAGGACGTTCAGCACGGTGCCGGCCCCGGTCTGGAATCCGCACCCGTACGGCGCGACCTTGGTCAGGTCGACCGACTTGTCGACGACCACGACGTTGTCGGCGTAGGCGATCGCGTGCGCCGACAGGCTGGATTGGCCGAAGAAGTTGCCGAAGACCGGGGAGCCTTCGCGCGAGTAGGTGGTGGTGCCGTCCATCCGCATGCCCATGTAATTGAGCAGGAGCGAGGAGTCGCAGTACCCGACCAGGCCGTTCGTGCAGTTCTCGCAGGACCGGCAGGACCGGAACGAGAGCACCACGTGGTCGCCGACCGCGATGCCGGTGACGCCCTCTCCCACGGCCTCGACGATGCCAGCCCCCTCGTGCCCGAACACGTTCGGGAACATCTCCGCCGGCAGGAAACCCTTGAGGTGGATGTCGGTGTGGCACAGGCCGGTGGCGACGATCTTCACCAGGACCTCGTCGGCCAACGGGTCGGCGAGCTCGATGTCCTCCAGGGAGAAGTCGGCGCCCGGGGAGTTCACGACAGCGACGGTGGTCCTCATGCGTGGTCACGCTCCAGCCAGAAGTAGTAGTGGTCGGCGGTACCGAAGACCGCCTCGAGCTTGCCGTTCATGATCCCCATGACGGTGGAGTCGTCGACGCGTTTGAAGTGGTCGAAGACGGCCATCGCGTCGTAGACCATCGTGGCCGTGGACTCACCCCGGAAGACGATCTGCCAGAGCGAGGAGTGGCCCCCGCCGGCTGCTGCTGTGTTCGAGTACAGCGCGCCGTCCTCGCCGCGGCAGATCAGCGGGTGGCCGTCGACCGGGGAGTCGAAGCGCTTGCCGTGCCAGCCGATCTTCTCCAGAAGAGCGGAGGCCGGGTGGCCGGTCGCGAAGTCGCTGCCTCTCCAGGCGCCGAGCATGTCCTCGACGCCGAGCACGGAGAGGTCGGCCCAGAGCGCGTCGAGGTCGGTGGGGGAGGCCGAGGCCGCGCCGCGCAGCGCGTCGAACCGTTCACGTGTGGTCACCGCAGCACGATAGTGGAACAGGTTCTAAGTCGGCACTCACTACGATGAGATCGCGATGACCGATTTTCCTGAAGATGCGCGCCCTGCCGAGACCTACGCCGAGGTGGAGGACGCCCTGCTGTCCCGCTGGCCGGAGACGCGGCTCGAGCCGTCGCTGGACCGGATCCAGGCGTTCACCGAGCTGCTCGGCGAGCCGCAGCGCAGCTACCCGGTGGTGCATCTGACGGGGACCAACGGGAAGACCTCGACCGCGCGGATGATCGAGACCCTGATCCGCGCCCTCGGTCTGCGGACCGGCCGCTTCACCAGCCCCCACCTGGAATCGATGACGGAGCGGATCGTCATCGACGGGGAGCCACTCTCCGAGGAGGACTTCGTCCGGGTCTTCAACGAAGTCGCGCCGTACACGCACCTGGTCGACGCCGAGTCCGACCACCCGCTCTCGTTCTTCGAGACCGTGGTGGCGATGGCCTTCGCGGCGTTCGCCGACGCGCCGGTCGACGCCGCGGTGATCGAGGTGGGGATGGGCGGCTCCTGGGACGCCACGAACGTGGCCGACGGTGCCGTCGCCGTGCTCACGCCGATCGCCGTCGACCACGCCCAGTACCTCGGGACGACGGTCGGCGAGATCGCCCGGGAGAAGGTCGGGATCATCAAGCCGGGCGCGACGGTCGTCACCGCGACCCAAGAACCCGAGGTGGCCGCCCAGATCGTCGCGCGCGCGGCGGAGGTCGGCGCGATCGTCGCGCGGGAGGGCCTCGAGTTCGGGATCCGCACCCGGGTCCCGGCCGTCGGAGGTCAGCTGCTCTCCCTCCAGGGGCTCCGGGGCTCCTACGACGACGTGTTCCTGCCGCTCCACGGCGCCCACCAGGCGCAGAACGCTGCCCTCGCGCTGGCTGCGGTCGAGGCGTTCGTCGGCGGCGACGAGCCGTTGAGCGAGGATGTCGTCCGGGACGCGTTCGCCGAGGTCACCTCACCCGGCCGGCTCGAGGTGGTACGCCGGTCGCCGACGATCGTGCTCGACGCCGCCCACAACCCGCACGGGGCGCAGGCGCTGGTCGACGCCCTGGAGGACTCCTTCACCTTCAGCCCGTTGATCGGGGTGGTCGGGGTGATGGCCGATAAGGACTACGAAGGTCTGCTCTCGACCCTGGAGCCCGTCCTCGCGCACATCGTGTGCACCCAGAACTCCACCCAGCGCTCGATGAGCGCCTCGGAGCTCGCCGAGGTCGCCCGCGGCATCTTCGGCCAGGACCGGGTCAGCGTCCAGCCGTCGTTGGCCTCGGCCATCGACGAGGCAGCCACCCTGGCCGAGGTCGGCGGGGTCTTCGGGGAGGGCCTCGGCTCCGGCGGGGTCCTGGTCACCGGCTCGGTGGTCACGGTCGGCGAGGCGCGCGCGCTGGTGAACCCCCGGGACGACGCATGATGCAGCGGCGGCTGTGCTCCGCGATCCTCTTCCTCCAGGCGATCGTGCTCGGCCTGACCACCCCCGTGCTGGTCCAGGGCGACGACCTGAGCACCACCCAGGCTCTCGTGATCGGTCTGGGGTTGACCGTCGCCTGCATCCTGGTCGCCGGGATGCTGCGCCGCCCGTGGGCATACCACCTCGGCTGGGCCATCCAGGTCGGCTCGCTCGCGCTCGGCTTCTTCACGCCGGTGATGATCGTGCTCGGTGTCCTCTTCGGCCTGCTCTGGTTCGCCGCGGTGCGCCTGGGCGGCACCATCGACCGCGACAAGGCCGCCGGCCCTGCCTGACCTCCAGCCCGGCTCCGCTCAGAACAGCGAGCTGGCGATCACCCTCGCTCAGTGAGGGGCCCGGGGGCGCCCGTGGCCAGAGGTTCCCGGGGCTGGCTAGGGTTCACCCATGACTCAGCGAACCCTGGTACTGCTCAAGCCCGACACGGTACGTCGCGGGCTGGTGGGCGAGGTGCTCTCGCGCTTCGAGGCCAAGGGACTGACGATCGTCGCGCTGGAGCACCGGACGATCGACTCCTCGGTCGCGGACCAGCACTACGCCGAACACGTCGAGCGCGACTTCTACCCGCCGCTGCGCGAGTTCGTCACCAGCGGCCCCCTGGTCGCGGTGGTTCTCGAGGGCGACGAGGCGATCGAGTGCGTCCGTGCGCTCAACGGGGCCACCGACGGACGCAAGGCCGCTCCGGGGACGATTCGCGGCGACTACTCCCTGTCGAACCGGGAGAACCTGGTGCACGGTTCGGACTCCCCGGAGTCGGCGGCGCGCGAGATCGCGATCTGGTTTCCCCAACTCTCCGCCTGAACCCTGCCGCGTGTCCTGCAGGCCTTGAGCGCGTTCCCCTCCTAGTCTCGTTACTGGTGGGACGCGTGGTATCCGTGTGACGCACGGGACCGGGCGTCGTGCCTACTTCCCCACGATGCACCTGCGAGGAACGATGGCGAACAACCTGATCGGCCGCGACATGGCCGTGGATCTCGGCACCGCCAATACGCTGGTCTATGTCCGCGGCAAGGGCGTGATGCTCGACGAGCCGTCCGTCGTCGCGATGCACACCCAGACCCGCGAGATCCTGGCCGTGGGCACGGACGCCAAGCGCATGATCGGCCGTACGCCGGAGGGCATCACCGCGATCCGCCCGCTGCGGGACGGGGTGATCGCCGACTTCGACGCCACCGAGCAGATGCTCCGCCACTTCATCGCCCAGGTGCATCGGCGCCGGTACTTCGCCAAGCCGCGCCTGGTGATCTGCGTGCCGAGCGGGGTCACCCCGGTCGAGCAGCGTGCCGTGAAGGAGGCCGGCTACCAGGCCGGCGCCCGCAAGGTCTACATCATCGAGGAGCCGATGGCGGCCGCGATCGGCGCCGGGCTGCCGGTCCACGAACCGACCGGCAACATGGTCGTCGACATCGGGGGAGGCACCACCGAGGTCGCGGTCATCTCCCTCGGCGGGCTGGTCACCACGCTCTCGATCCGGACAGCCGGCGACGAGCTGGACCAGGCGATCATCGGCTACTTCAAGAAGGAGCACTCCCTGATGCTGGGGGAGGGCACCGCCGAGGAGATCAAGATGACCCTCGGATCCACGTTCCCGCTCGCGAGCGAGCTCACCGGCGAGATCCGGGGGCGCGACATGGTCTCCGGCCTGCCCCGCACCGTTGCGGTCTCCAGCGTCGAGATCCGCAAGGCGATCGAGGAACAGGTCCACATGATCGTCGACGCCGTCCGGGCAACCCTCGACCAGACGCCGCCCGAGCTGGCCGGCGACATCATGGACCGCGGGATCGTGCTGACCGGCGGGGGCGCGCTCCTCCGGGGTCTCGACCAGCGGCTCAGCCACGAGACCGGGATGCCGGTGCACGTCGCCCAGGACCCGCTCAGCTCGGTGGTCCTCGGGTCCGGCAAGTGCGTCGAGGAGTTCGAGGCTCTCCAGCAGGTGCTGGTCGCCGAGCACGGGCGCCGGGGAGCCTGAGGGTGCGCGCCGGCTTCAGCAGACGGCTCCGTCGGCGCCCCTTCGGCGCCGGACCCACGCGGGACCCTTCCCGGCGCACGCTCGGCCTGCTCGTGCTGGCGTGCCTGACCGTGATCACCCTCGATGCTCGCGCAGGCGCGGATTCTCCGCTGGACCCGGCGCGCACCGCCGTCGGGTCGGTAGTCGGACCGCTGGAGGACGTCACTGCCTCGGTCACCCGGCCCTTCGCCGACGCCGGCGGCTTCTTCCGCACCAACAACGCGCTCCGCGACGACATCGCCACCCTCACGGCCGAGAACTCCCGGCTGCGCGGCGAGGCCGCGGGCGCGCCCCTGGACCGTCAGCGCCTGGCCGAGCTGGACGGGCTGACCCGGACAGCGGCCGAGACCGGGTACTCCCTGGTCGCCGCCCGGGTGATCGCGATGGGTCCGGTGCAGTCGTTCTCCCGGACGGTCACCATCGACGCCGGCACCACCGCGGGCATCACCAAGGACATGACCGTGCTGAACAACGACGGCCTTGTCGGCCGGGTGGTGCAGGCGACCCGCTCGACCGCCACCGTCCTCCTCATCGTCGACACCGAGTCGGTCGTCGGTGGACGGCTCGGGACCAACCTGGAGATCGGGTTCCTGCGCGGCCGGGGCTCGATCGGTGACACGGGTCGGCTCGACCTGGACCTCGTCGACAACGCCATCGAGCCCTCGCGCAACGACTCCGTGGTGACCTGGGGCTCGAAGAACGGCGTCCCGTACGTCGCGGGCATCCCGATCGGGCGGGTCGAGTCCGTCGTGGCCTCGCCCCGGCAGAGCTCGCGCCAGGCGGTGATCCGCCCGTTCGCCGACTTCACCGCGCTCGACGTGGTCGGAGTCGTCGTACCGAAGGGCACCACGGGCGACCGTGCCGTGATCGCGGGTGCCCGGTGATCGGGGCCCGGGACACCGCGCTGCTGGTCGTGGTCTGCTTCGCGATCGTCGCCCAGGCAGTGGTCTTCCGTTTCGTCAGCGTCGAGGGCGTCGTACCGAACCTTGCACTGATCGTCGTGGTCGCGGCGGCCATCTCCCGCGGGTCCGAGTTCGCGGCGCTGCTCGGCTTCGGGGCCGGCCTGCTGCTCGACCTCGCTCCGCCGGCGGACCACGTCGCTGGTCGCTGGGCGCTCGCTCTCGTCCTGGTGGGGTACCTCGCCGGACGCGTGCGCCAGGACGCCCGGACCTCGCCGATGATGGCGGTGGTCCTGGTCGGCGTCGCCTCGTTCGTGGGGACCTCGGTCTTCGCGTTCTCCGGGGTGGTGCTGGGCGACGGGGCGCTGCCCGCCGACGCGATGCTGCAGGTGATCGTGATCAGCGTGTTGTGGGACCTGATGCTGGCGCCGTTCCTGATCCCGGCGCTGCTGTGGCTGATGGAGCGCGTCCGCCCGGCGCGCCTGGCGCTGTGAGGGTGCGCTGATGGCCGCCGTCCTGATCCGCCCGGTGCAGACCCGGAGCCGGCTGCGGCTCTTCGTGATGCAGGTCCTGATGCTCTCGCTCTTCCTGACGCTGTTCGCCCGACTCTGGTACCTCCAGGTCTTCACCGGCGAGGAGTACCAGGCCAAGGCTGCTGAGCAGTCGGTCCGGGACGTCGTCGTCCAGCCGGTCCGCGGGCTGATCGTGGATGCGATGGGTCGTTCCCTGGTCACCAACCGGACGAGCTGGGTGGTCAGCGTCGACCGCACCGTCCTCAACCGGCTCGACGACCACGACCGCAAGGCTCTGCTCCGGAAGGTCGCCGGCGTCGTCAAGGTGCCGTACGCCGAGGTGACCGCCCGGACCCGCCTCTGCGGGACCGACAAGGCCGTCTCCGGAACCTGCTGGAACGGCTCGCCGTTCCAGCCGATCCCGGTGGCCGAGGACGTGCCGCAGGTGACCGCGATCCAGATCTCCGAGCAGTCCGAGGACTTCCCGGGGGTCATCGCGCGGGCCGAGACGGTCCGCTCCTACCCCTCGCCGTTCGGGATCAACGCCGCCGGCATCATCGGTTACCTCAGCCCGGTCACCGGCGACGAGCTCGACGAGGCCGAGAGCACCGAGGACCCGACTCTCAACGGAGCCTCCGTGGTGGGCCGCGCCGGCCTGGAGAAGTCCTACGACCGGTGGCTGCGCGGGGTCCCGGGGGTCACCAAGGTGGCCGTCGACTCGATGGGCCGCGTCCTCGGTGACTCCGGCACGGTCGCCGCCGAACCGGGCGCCACCCTGGTCACCTCCATCGATGCCAAGGTGCAGGGCGTGGTGGAGAAGCAGCTCCAGCAGACGATCGTGAACGCGCGCAAGACCTTCGACCCGGTGACCGGCCGCAACTACGTCGCGGACAGCGGCGCCGTCGTCGTGATGGACGCCCGCAACGGCAATGTCGTCGCGATGGCGAGCCAACCGACGTACGACCCCGAGGTTTGGGTCGGCGGCATCACCCAGAAGGAGCTGACCGCGATCTCCTCGGAGGCCTCCGGTCTGCCGCTGGTCTCCCGCGCGACCCAGGGCCAGTTCGCTCCGGGATCGACCTGGAAGCCGCTGATGACGGTGGGCGCCCTGAACAACGGGTACTCCACCGACACCCGGCTCAACTGCTCGGGCGGGCTGCAGGTCGGCAACCGCTGGTTCAAGAACTACCAGTCCGCCTCCTACGGGACGATCGACTTCGCGCAGGCGCTGGAGCTGTCCTGCGACACGTTCTTCTACCGGATCGGTCTGAACTACTGGAACAAGTACGGATCCGACCCGGAGAACGTCAAGGCCAAGGACCCGTTGGTCAGCGTCGCCAAGCAGTTCGGCTTCGGCAAGAAGACCGGCCTGGACATCCCCGGTGAGGCCGGCGGCCGGATCGCGGACCGGCCGTGGAAGCTGTCCTACTGGAACGCCATGAAGGCGAAGTACTGCAAGATCGACGCGCAGAACACCACCGGTAAGCGCGACTTCCTACACGTCTACGCCCGTGAGTTCTGCCTCGAGGGCAACCGGTACCGGGCGACCGACGCGGTCAACTACTCGATCGGCCAAGGCGACACGACGGTGACCCCGATCCAGCTGGCTCGCGCCTACTCCGCGCTCTCCAACGGCGGCACCCTGTACGCGCCCCGGATCGCGAAAGCCGTCGTCAGCCCGGACGGCACCCTGATCAAGAAGATCAAGCCGGTCGTCCAGAGCAAGGTGAAGTCGTCGGCGGCCGCGATGAAGTACGTCGACAACGCCCTGCTCGGTACCCCGAAGACCGGCACCCTGGCCTGGAAGTTCGGCGGGTTCCCGCTCGACCAGGTGCCCATCCGCGGCAAGACCGGCACCGCCGAGGTGTACGGCAAGCAGAGCACCTCCTGGATCGCGACCTACACCAAGGACTACGTCGTGGTGATGATGCTGACCCAGGCCGGTACCGGCTCGGGAACCTCCGGTCCTGCGGTCCGGGCGATCTGGGAGTCGCTGTACGGCGTCACCGGCGAGGACGTCGACGCGAAGCGTGCCGCGATCCCCGGGGTGACCCCGCCCAAGAAGCTCCCGACCTTCACCTCCGATGGATCGATCATGCCGCCGCGAGGAGCAGGCCGATGACACTGGTTCCCGCCGCACGCGCCCGCGAGCTCTCCTTCGACCGCAGCCGGATCGACTGGGTGCTGATCCTCGCCACCGCCTCGATCCTCGTGATCGGCACCCTGCTCGTGTGGTCCTCGACCTCGTCCGACGACGCCCTCACCGGAGGTAGCTCCACGGCGTACCTGCGCAAGCAGCTGTTCAACATCGCGATCGGCCTGGGCCTGGGTGCAACGGTCTTCCTCACCGACCGCCGCTGGGTGCGGATCCTGGCACCCCTGGTCTACGTCGGGTCGGTCGTCGGGCTGGTCCTGGTGCTGGTGATGGGTACCACCATCAACGGCTCGCGCTCCTGGCTGATGATCGGCGGGCTCTCCGTCCAGCCGGCCGAGTTCGCCAAGCTCGCCGTGGTCGTCGGGATGGCGCTGCTGGTTGCCGAACGCCTGGAGAGCTCCCGGCAGCGCAGGGTCGGCGCACTCGAGGTGACCCTGATGCTGGCCATCGCCGGCATCCCCGCGATCCTCATCCTGCTCCAGCCCGACCTCGGCACCATGCTCGTGCTCACGGCGACGATCTTCGGGGTCCTCGCGGCCGCCGGTACGCCGCGCCGCTGGCTGGTCACCATCGCTGCCTCGGGTCTGGCGATCGCGGCCGTGGTGGTGACGGCCGGGGTGCTCAAGGCGTACCAGGTCAACCGGTTCATGGCGTTCACCAACCCCGACCTGGATCCCCGCGGGGCCGGCTACAACACCACCCAGGCGAGGATCGCGATCGGGAACGGCGGGCTCTTCGGTGAGGGTCTCTTCGCGGGGTCCCAGACCCGGTCGGGGTTCGTCCCGGAACAGCACACCGACTTCGTCTTCACCGTCGCGGGTGAGGAGCTCGGCCTCCTCGGGGCCGGTGTCCTGATCGCTCTCTTCGCGGTGCTGCTGTGGCGGGCACTGCTGATCGCGCTGCACACCGACGACAACTTCGGGCGGGTCGCGGCAGCCGGGATCGCCTGCTGGTTCGGGTTCCAGGCGTTCCAGAACATCGGGATGTGCCTGGGGATCATGCCCGTCACCGGTGTCCCGTTGCCGCTGGTCTCCTACGGCGGCTCGTCGATGTTCGCCTCGTTGATGGCGATCGGGCTCCTGCTCAACATCCAGCTCCGATCGACGACCCGGGTCACCAAGCGGTTGCCCGCGGCGCGGGTACTGGCTCGCTGACCGCGGCGCCCGTCCCCGTCCTGCCCCGGCCTCCGGCCGACTCGATCGACTTCGCCGCACGGCGTACCCTGGGGACCGTCCGTCCCCCCTTGTTCTCGAAAGGTTCCGTCGTGCCCGTCATCAGTGCCGTAGCTCCGGCGTCCGTCTTCGGCCGCCTCGAGCCGCACCTGCCGGGCGTGCAGAAGCCGATCCAGTACGTCGGGGGCGAGCTCAACTCGGTCAGCAAGGAATGGGGACCCGACGACCGCACGGTCCGCTGGGCGCTGATGTACCCGGACGCGTACGAGGTCGGACTGCCCAACCAGGGCGTGCAGATCCTCTACGAAGTGCTGAACGAGGCAGAGGACACCCTCGCCGAGCGGACCTACGCGGTCTGGCCGGACCTCGAGGCCGTCCTCCGTCGCGAGGGCATCCCGCAGTTCACCGTCGACAGCCACCGGCCGGTGGGTGCCTTCGACATCCTCGGGCTTTCGTTCTCCACCGAGCTGGGCTACACGAACATGCTCACCGCGCTCGACCTGGCGGGCATCCCGCTGCACGCGAAGGACCGCACCGACGGTCACACGATCGTGCTCGCCGGTGGCCACTCCGCGTTCAACCCGGAGCCGATCGCGGACTTCATCGACGCCGCCGTGCTCGGTGACGGCGAGGAGGTCGTGCTGAAGATCAGCGAGGTCGTGCGGGAGTGGAAGGGTGAGGGTTGCCCGAGCGGCGCGATGCCCGACGGCAAACAACTCAGCGCCCGGGACGAGCTGCTCCGTCGGCTCGCGGTCAGTGGTGGCGTCTACGTCCCGAAGTTCTACGACGTCAGCTACGACGCGGACGGGTCGCTCGGCGCTGCGGTCCCGAACGTGCCCGGCGTACCGGCGCGGGTCGCCAAGCACACCCTGATGGACCTGGACTCCTGGCCCTACCCGCGCAATCCGCTGGTGCCGCTGGCCGAGACCGTCCACGAACGCTTCTCGGTCGAGATCTTCCGCGGCTGCACCCGCGGCTGCCGTTTCTGCCAGGCCGGGATGATCACCCGTCCGGTCCGCGAGCGCTCGATCGAGACCATCGGCGCGATGGTCGAGAACGGTATCCGGAAGACCGGCTTCGACGAGGTCGGCCTGCTCTCGCTCTCCAGCGCCGACCACACCGAGATCGGCGAGGTCGCCAAGGACCTGGCCGACCGGTACGAAGGCACCAATGTCTCGCTCTCGCTCCCGAGCACCCGGGTGGACGCCTTCAACATCACGCTCGCCAACGAGTTCTCCCGCAACGGCCGGCGCTCCGGGCTGACCTTCGCGCCCGAAGGCGGGTCCGAACGGATGCGCAAGGTGATCAACAAGATGGTCACCGAGGAGGACCTGATCAACACCGTCGCGGCGGCGTACTCGCACGGCTGGCGTCAGGTGAAGCTCTACTTCATGGTGGGGCTGCCCACCGAGACCGACGAGGACGTCCTCGAGGTCGCGGACCTGGCCCGCAAGGTGATCCAGAAGGGCCGGGAGGTCTCCGGCCACAACGACATCCGCTGCACGGTCTCCATCGGCGGGTTCGTGCCGAAGCCGCACACCCCGTTCCAGTGGGCCGCGCAGCTCGACCACGCGACGACGGACTCCCGGCTGTGGAAACTGCGCGAGGTGGTCCGCAACGACAAGAAGTACGGGCGCTCGATCGGCTTCCGCTACCACGACGGCAAGCCCGGCATCATCGAAGGACTGCTCTCCCGGGGTGACCGCCGGGTCGGCAAGGTCATCGAGGCGGCCTGGCGCGACGGTGGTCGGTTCGACGGGTGGAGCGAGCACTTCTCCTACGAGCGCTGGATGGCCGCCACCGAGGCAGGTCTGGCCGGCACCGGCGTGGACGTCGACTGGTTCACCACCCGCGAGCGCACGTACGCCGAGATCCTGCCCTGGGACCACCTCGACTCCGGTCTCGACAAGGACTGGCTCTGGGAGGACTGGGAGGACGCGCTGGACCCCGACTCGGTCGACGTCGAGGACTGCCGCTGGACTCCCTGCTACGACTGCGGTGTCTGCCCCGAGATGGGCACCGACATCCAGATCGGGCCCACGGGGCAGCGGCTGCTCCCGCTCGCCGTGGTCTGAATCTCAGAACCCGGCTGTTGACTCTGCAGGTGCAACGCCAGCGCTCTGCACCGAGTTGATCCGGAGAACTGACGTCGCAACGGAGGTCACCGTCCGGCGAGCTGGTCCTCGACGTACGCCGGCCGGGACGCAGCCAGGCCGACCAGGTACTGGGGGACGCAGAGCCCGAGGAGCATGCTGAGCGGCAACGCCCAGCCGTCGCTGGCGCCGTACAGGGCACCGACGCCGAACGGACCGACCACCGCGATCAGGTACCCGACCGACTGGGTGAAGCCCGACAGCGCGGCCGTCCCGCCGGGGGTCCGCGAACGCAGACCGATCAGCGTCAGGATGAACGGGAAGGTGCACGTGCCGATGCCCAGCGCGATCGCCCAGACCAGAGCGCCGTCCGCGGGGGCGAGGATCAGTCCCAGGTAGCCGATCGGGTAGCCCGCCATCACCACGCTCAGCAGGACCCGCGGGTCCCGGAGCTTCGCGGTGAGCGCCGGGATCACGAAGGAGAGCGGGATGCTGATGCCGGTGGTGGCTCCGAGCAGCAGTCCGGCGTCGTTGGCGCTGAACCCGGCGTCGCGGAAGACCTGCGCCGTCCAGCCGAAGATCGAGTACGCCTGGAGGGACTGGAGGCCGAAGAAGAGCGCCATCAGCCAGCCGATCCGGGTCCGGGCGACCGCGCCGGTGCCGAAGGCCGCGGGCCCGGTCGACGTACGCCGGTCGTGGCGGACCAGCGCGATCCAGGGGAGCGCTGCGACCAGGGCGGTGAACGCCCAGGTCACCAGACCGCGCCGCCAGTCGAGGATGCCGGCCTCGCTCCCCGACAGCGGCACCGTGAGCACCGACGCCGAGGTCAGGCCGACCGCCAGCGCGGTGGAGTACAGCGCGGTCAGCAGTCCGACCCGGTCGGGGAAGTGCAGCTTGACCAGCGAGGGCAGCAGGACGTTCGCCACCGCCATGCCGGCGAGGGCGACGAACGAGAGCACCAGGAAGCCGGTGGGCTCGTCCGCCCGGGCGCGCAGGAACAGACCGACGGAGACCAGCACGAGCGCCGCGCACGTGGTCCGGTGCACGCCGAGGAGACCGGAGATGCGCGGCGCCAGGGCGCCGACCGTGGCGAAGCAGAGCACCGGCAGCGTGGTGAGCAGGCCGGTCTGGGTCGGGCTCATCGTGAGCCCGTCCGAGATCTCGTCGAGGACCGGGCCGATGCTGACCGCGGCCGGGCGCAGGTTGAAAGCCAGGACGACGATCCCGACCAGCACCAGCGCGCGCTGGAACCGGGTCTCCTCGGGCTCTCTGCTCACCTCCCGATCCTGCCACTGGTCCCGGTGTCGGTGGCCTGGGGTTGGATGAGCGCGTGCTCCAGATCACCGACGACCAGCGGCGCGCCCGGCTCGCCCGACGCCACGCCCTCGCCGTACCGGCCGGCTCGGTCGCGGACGCCACCGCCGCGATGACGTGTCTGCATGCCACCGAGCCGGCGAACGTCCACCTGGCGGCGTGGGCCCGCAGCGGCTGCACCCGCGAGGACGTCGACCGGGCGTTGTACGTCGACCGCACGGTGGTCAAGCAGTTGGCGATGCGGCGGACGGTCTTTGCGTTCCCGCGCGACCTGCTGCCCGCGGTGTGGGGGAGTGCGGCTGCCCGGACGGCCGTGCTGCAGCGCGGTCAGCTCGCCCGGGACGTGGTCAAGGGTGGGCTCGCCGCCGACGGTGAGGCCTGGGTCGCGGAGCAGACCCGCGCCGTCCACGACCTGCTCCGGTCCGAGGGCCCACGGATGACGATGGAGCTCCGCGCAGCGCTTCCCGCCCTGGACGCGCGGCTGAGGTACGCCGAGGGCAAGGCGTACGGCGGCGAACTCCCGATCGCTCCCCGGGTGCTGACGACGCTGGCGGCCTCCGGGGTGGTCGTCCGGGGTGCGAACGACGGCGGCTGGAAGACCTCGCGACCGCGGTGGACCGCGGTCGAGGACTGGTTGCCCGGGATCCCGGCGGCGCTCGAGGAGGCCGAGGGTTACGCGAGGATGGTCCGTTCCTGGCTCTGCACGTTCGGGCCGGGCACCGAGAACGATCTCGTCTGGTGGCTCGGCGCCACCAAGGCCGCGGTCCGGGCGGCACTGGTCGCGGTGGGGGCGGTTGAGGTCGGCCTCGAGGGCGGCGGTACCGGCTACCTGCTTCCCGAGGACCTGGACGACGTGCCCGCGCCGGAGCCGTGGGCCGCGCTGCTCCCTGCGCTGGACCCGACCACGATGGGGTGGAAGGAGCGCGCCTGGTACCTCGGTCCGCACGCGGAGGCGATCTTCGACCGCAACGGCAACGGCGGGCCGACGGCCTGGTGGAACGGCCGGGTCGTCGGCGGCTGGCGCCAGGAGGCCGACGGCACGGTCCTGGTGGTCCCGGCCGAGCCGCTGGCAGCCGATGCCCGCCGGACTCTCGACGCACAGGCAGCCGACCTCACGGTCTGGCTCGGGGGCGATGTCGTGAGGTCGGTCTACCAGTCACCGCTGGCCCGGGCGGCGGCGCAAGCCGACAGCGGTTGAGGGCCGTCCCGAAACCCCGACTACTCTCGACTCGTGATCCTCGCTGCGCTCGTCAACGAGTTCTCGACCACTCGACCACGAGCAAGCTCGGGCGCTCGGTAGTCTCGACTCGTGCGCGAACAGCCTGAACAGCAAGCCCCGCCGGTTCAGCGGCTCCGGATCCGGTACGCCAAGCGCGGGCGGTTGCGGTTCACCAGTCACCGGGACTTCAGCCGTGCCTTCGAGCGAGCGATCGCCCGGGCGCGGGTACCGATGGCGTACTCGTCGGGCTTCAACCCCCACCCCCGGATCTCCTACGCCGGCGCCAGCCCGACCGGGGCGGCCAGTGAGGCCGAGTACCTGGAGATCGGCCTCGCCCAGGTCCTCGACCCCGTCGAGGTCGGCCGCGCGCTCGACGAGTCCCTGCCCGACGGGCTGGACATCCTCGACGTGGTGGTCAGTGCCGGTGGATCTTTGGCCGACCGGCTCGAAGCCTCCACGTGGGAGATCACCGTCACCGGGGTCGACCAGCCGACCCTCGCCGCCGGGGTCGAGCAGCTGTTGGCGACTCCCGAGGTGATGGTCGAGCGGATGACGAAGAAGGGTCTGCGGACCTTCGACGCCCGCGCGGCGATCGCGCACCTGGAGGCGCGGGAGGGCGGCGCGTCGACCTCCGATCGGGAATCGTGTGCGATACTGCAGGTGGTCTTACGACACGGAACCCCGTCCGTGAGACCCGACGACGTTCTCGCCGCGCTTCGTGAGATCTCGGGAATCAGTACCAGTTCTGCGGCTTTGTCGCAGCGGCTGGCACAGGGTCCCGTGGACTCGCGGACCGGCACGGTGGGGGACCCGTTGGCACCCGACCGCGACGCGGCCGGCTGAGGAGAAGGTGACAGCTCTCCCTGGCAGTGGCGGCCATGCGACCGCGGTCGGTGACCTTCAGATCCCCTGTTCGACGTACTGACACGGAGGGTGTCGTCGCCGACCGAAGGCTTCCGCTGCGCTGAGTCTGACTCCGCGTAGCCGCGACCCGCACGTGGTGCTCGGCGTACGCCGTGCCTCGTGCACAAGGAGAGCTCCATGCTCGACGCTGACAACCCCAGCACTCCCGACAGCACCGAGACCGCGGCGACCAGCCCGGTCGAGGTCAGTCCCCCCGAGGCGGGCGCCGAGAGCGCCGCTCCCGCTGCCAAGAAGGCGGCGAAGAAGGCAACGGCCAAGAAGGTCGCCAAGAAGGCGCCGGCCAAGAAGGCAGCGAAGACCGCCGAAAGCGCCGACGCACAGCCCGACGGCGCCGACGGCGAGGCCGCGCCGCCGAAGAAGACCGCCAGGAAGTCCACCAAGAAGGCGGCGCCGAAGGCGGAGGCAGGTCCCGCGGCCGACTCCGACGGCGATGACGGTCCGACGCAGGCCGCCGGTGCGCCGATGGTGCTCTTCCAGGCGCCTGCCAAGACCACGACCCGGAAGCGGGCCGCGAAGAAGGCCGTCGCGGCCGACGGTCCCGAGGGCGAGCCCTCCGCGACGACCGACGTGCCCGCTGACCGATCTGCCGACGGCGCTGCCGACGAGGCTGCGCCGCGACCGGCACGGAAGCGGGCCGCCAAGAAGGCTGCCCCCGCGAACGAGACCGAGGACGCTGCCGACGAGCCGACCGAGACCGAGACCGACGACGCCTCCGGTGATGGGGAAGGCGGCGCCCGTCGCCGCCGCCGCAGGGGAGGCCGTCGTCGTCGCCGCGGCGCCGGCGAGGACGGTGCCGAGACCGACGAGCAGGACGACGCTGCGGCCTCGACCGACGACGAGGGCGAGGACGGCGAGGCCGGCTCGCGCCGCCGTCGTACGCGTGTCCGGCAACCGCGGAACCCCGAGGACGAGATCACCAGCATCGGCGGCTCCACGCGGCTCGAGGCCAAGAAGCAACGCCGGCGTGAGGGCCGCGAGGCCGGCCGCCGGCGCGCGCCCATCGTCAGCGAGGCCGAGTTCCTGGCCCGCCGCGAAGCCGTGGACCGCGTCATGGTGATCCGCCAGCGCAAGGACCTGACCCAGATCGCCGTGCTCGAGGACAAGGTCCTCGTCGAGCACTACGCGTCGCGGGAGTCGCAGACCTCCCTGATCGGGAACATCTACCTCGGTCGGGTGCAGAACGTGCTCCCGTCGATGGAGGCCGCGTTCATCGACATCGGCAAGGGCCGCAACGCCGTCCTGTACGCCGGCGAGGTGAACTGGGCAGCGCTGGGCCACAAGGAGGGCCAGCCGCGCAAGGTCGAGTCGGTGCTCAAGTCCGGCCAGACGATCCTGGTGCAGGTCACCAAGGACCCCGTCGGACACAAGGGTGCGCGCCTGACCGGGCAGATCAGCCTTCCCGGCCGGTTCCTGGTCTACGTCCCGGACGGCAACACCTCCGGGATCTCGCGCAAGCTGCCCGACACCGAGCGCAACCGCCTCAAGACCCTCCTCAAGGAGATCGTCCCGAACACCGCGGGCGTCATCGTGCGCACCGCCGCCGAGGGTGCCAGCGAGGAAGAGCTGACCCAGGACGTGGAGCGCCTCACGGTGCGCTGGGCCGAGATCGAGAAGGCCGTCGCTGCCGGACGCTCGCCCGAGCTCCTGTACGGCGAGCCCGACCTGACCCTGAAGGTGGTCCGGGACCTCTTCACCGAGGACTTCACCAGCCTGGTCATCGAGGGTGACGAGGCCTGGGAACTGGTCGACAGCTACGTCTCCGGGGTGGCCCCCGACCTGCGTGACCGGCTCCAGCGCTACGACTCCGGCGGTACCGACCAGAACAGCGGCCAGGACATCTTCGCCGCGTACCGGATCGACGAGCAGATCGCCAAGGGCCTGGACCGCAAGGTCTGGCTGCCCTCGGGAGGGTCGCTGGTGATCGACCGGACCGAGGCCATGACGGTCGTCGACGTCAACACGGGCAAGTTCACCGGCTCGGGGGGCAACCTCGAGGAGACGGTGACCAAGAACAACCTCGAGGCAGCCGAGGAGATGGTGCGCCAGCTCCGCCTGCGCGACATCGGCGGCATCATCGTCATCGACTTCATCGACATGGTGCTGGAGTCCAACCGCGACCTGGTGCTCCGGCGTCTCGTCGAGTGCCTGGGCCGGGACCGCACCCGTCACCAGGTCGCCGAGGTCACCTCGCTCGGCCTGGTGCAGATGACCCGCAAGCGGATCGGCTCCGGCCTGATCGAGACCTTCAGCGAGGACTGCGACCACTGCAAGGGCCGCGGCGTCATCGTCCACGACCAGCCGATCGAGCCGAGCAACCGGAGTGTCGGTATGGGCGGCGGCATGGGCGGCAGCGGCGGTGGCGGCGGTGGCGGCGGTGGCGGCGGCGGCTCCGACGAGCCGCGCGGTCGCCGGAACCGTGGCGGTCGAGGCCGTAGCCGTGGGACCGAGGAAGGTACCTCGCAGCCGGAGGTCGGCAAGCCGTCCCCGATGGCGCTGGCCGGCACCAAGCCGCACCCCGAGTCGGAGCTGATCACCGACGCCGACCTGCCGGCCGCGAAGACTCCTGACCTGCCTGCCGCCGAGGTCCCGGCCGATGCCCCGGTCGTGGACGCCGTCGTGGCCAAAGGAGCCGACCTCGGCGCCGAGGACCCGTCGGTGGGCGCGCCTGCTCCAGCTCAGGAACCGGAAGCCGTAGCGGCGCCGGTTGTCGTCACCAGCACCCGTCGTCGTCGCGCGGGCCGTCCTGCGGGCCCGGCCGTGGTCGCCGAGGAGCTGCAGCACGTCCCCGTGACAGACGACCCCGTCGAGCCTGCCGAAGCCGGCGAGCCCGTCGAGGACCCGGCTGCCACCGCGCCCCGCAAGAGCACCAGCACCGATGCGGACCAGGCCGCGGAGACCGAGGAACCGGCCGTTGACGGTGCCGCCCCGGTCTTCCACGTCCCGGTGAAGAAGAAGGGCTCACGGAAGCGGTGAGCACCACCGGGTGCCATCGATGTGGTCTCGTTTTGACCCCAGCGGCGGCGACCCCGTAAAGTTGACCCTCGGTGTGCTTGCGCGCACCCCTCCGAGCGACACGACCTCCCACCTCTCCTGAGGTCGGACCGTGCCGCCCGGCCCCGAGATGTGATCCGACGAAGAGAGTGAGTCCGCCGTGTACGCGATCGTGCGTAGTGGCAGCAAGCAGCAGAAGGTTGCTGTTGGCGATGTCATCGAGATCGACAAGACCGA
>JBKJIR010000018.1:0-67894 GCA_046598495.1 Marmoricola sp.
GATGGCACCTTCTGGTTCCTCATGCAGGTCGGCGTCATTGTCGGTCTGATGACCGGCTACCCGGCGGTCAAGTGGCTCCTGAGCCGCAACCAGTCCGTCGTCCCGGCCTGACCAACCGACGAGGCCGAACCCCCTAGTCGTTGCGCTCACCGTGACTGGTTGCGGCAACGTCACCGCCTTTGAAGCGCTCTGGTCTCCGGCCCGACTGGTCGAACCGTCCGTGGCTACTTAATCCAGCAGCGTCGCGCGGAGCGCATGCGCGCTGCCGTGCAGGTGCGAGAGCGCGTGCGCCCGCTTGAAGACCAGGTGGGCGTCGTGCTCCCAGGTGATCGCGATGCCGCCGTGCAGCTGGACCGTCTCGGCGGCCACGTGGTCGAAGGCGTCCGAGCAGTACGAGCCGGCGACGGCGGCGAGCCGGAGCAGGCGGTCAGCGGTCTCGGCCCCGGGCTCGGCGACGTACGCCGCCGCTGCCGCGGTCGCACCCCAGCTCGCGGAGCGGGAGGCCTCAACCTGGACGAGCATGTCGGCCATCCGGTGCTTGAGGGCCTGGAACGAGCCGATCTGACGACCGAACTGGACGCGCTCTTTGGAGTAGCCGACCGTCATGTCCAGGGCTCGTTGCATCGTCCCGACCTGGAGCGCGGTCGCGAGCGCGGCGCTGATCGCGGGCAGGAGGCGGGCGTCGGTGACGGTGCCCACGACCGTGCCGGCCCGGGAACCGAGCCGGCCGAAGCGCAGGGTCTGGTCCATCGAGTCGACCGGTACCGCAGCGGGAGAGGTGACCAGGACCAGGTCGGAACCGTCGACGGCGAGCACGAGAGTGGCCGCCGGAGCGTCGAGCACCAGGTCGTCGGCAGCGTCGGTCAGGGCGACGGTGCCGATCTCACCGGCTGCCAGCCGGGGGAGGAGCTCGCTCCTGGCCTCGTCGGTGCCGAACAGCAGGAGCGCGACAGTCGCCACCGTGGTCGCGAGCAGCGGGGCCGGGGTGAGGTTCTCACCCAGCTCCTCCAGGACGACGGCGGTCTCGACGAGGCTGACGCCGACGCCGTCGAACTTCTCGGGCACGGGGAGCGCGGCAACGCCGATCTGCTCGCAGAGCGCCTGCCACAGATCGGTGTCGAACCGGTCCTCCGTCAGGACGGCTGCTCGGACCGCCTCGCTGCTGGAGCGCTTGGCGAGCAGGGCCTTGATGGTGCTGGCCAGCTCGTCCTGCTCCTCGGTGCGCGCGAAGTGCATCAGGCACCTGCCCCGGCGGTGATCGCCTCGAGCACGCGCCCGCGGTGGAACGCCGGGGTACCCCAGGCGGTGACCAACGCACGGATCCGGTTGAGCCAGAGGCTGAGGTCGAACTCCGCGGTGTAGCCGATGGCGCCGTGGACCTGCAGCCCCGTCCGGGAGGCCAGGTACGCCGCGTCGCCGGCGGCGACCTTCGCGGCCGAGACGGGGACCTCACCCAGCGCGGCTCCGAGGACCAGCGGGCGGGCGAAGTCAAGGGCGATGCGGACGTCCGCCAGCTGGTGCTTGATCGCTTGGTACGAACCGATCTCGCGGCCGAACTGCTTGCGCTGCTTGACGTAGGTCACCGAGTCCGCGAGCACCCGCTCACCTGCTCCGAGGAGCTGGGCGGCGCAGGCGAGAACGGCGGCGTCGAAGGCAGCGGACGACGCGTCGCCGATCCTGTCCTGGGCAACGACCTCGGCGAGGTGGCGGGTGGTGTCCACCGACGCGTGCACCGGTCCGGCGGTGGCGGTCACGAGTTGGTCGTCGACCACGGCGTACAACTGGGCGGCGAGGGCTCCGTCCAGGGCGAACGGCACGTGCGGCGCGACCGCCACGGAACCGAGCGCCCCTTCGACGAGCGCTTCCAGGGTGTCACCGGCGGGGAGGGAGGTCGCCAGGTAGGCGCCGGTCTCGATCCAGGGACCGACAGCCAGGTGGTGGCCGAGGACCTCGTGGGCGACGGCGAGGTCGACCAGCGAGCCGCCGAGGCCGCCGTGCTCCTCACTGACGACCAGGGCGGACAGGCCCTGGTCGGCGAGGCGCTTCCACTGGAGGAGGCCCGGGGCGGTGTCGCCCCCGGCCCAGGACCGTGCCGCGGCGACCGTGTCGGACTTGGCCAGCAGGTCGGAGAGCGACTGCGCGAAACCGGCCTGCTCCTCGGTGAGCTCGAACTTCACTGGGCCGTCTCCTTCGTGACGCTGACCTTCGGTTCGCGCGGCAGACCGAGGATCCGCTCGGCGATGATGTTGCGCTGGATCTCGTTGGTGCCGGCGTAGATCGGCCCGGAGAGGGCGAAGACGTGCCCGTCCATCCAGGGCGAGTCGAGAAGCTCCGCCTCGGGTCCGAGCAGGTCGAGCCCGGTCTCGTGGATCGCGATGTCCAGCTCGCTCCAGAAAACCTTGTTCACCGAGCCGGCCGCGCCCATCTCGCCGCCGTCGGCGAGCCGGGTGACCGTGCCCCAGGTGAACAGCCGATAGGCCTGCGCCCCGATCCAGGCGTCCACCACGGCGTCCCGCGCCTGCGGAACGTCCGCCCCGCGCTCGGACCACAGTGCGAGCAACCGGTCGGCCGCGGCGCAGAAGCGGCCGGGGGAGCGCAGTGAGAGTCCGCGCTCGTTGCCTGCGGTGCTCATCGCGACGTTCCAGCCGGCGCCGACCGCACCGAGGACGTCGGCGTCGGGGACGAAGACGTCGTCGAAGAAGATCTCCGCGAAGCCCGCCTCTCCGTCGAGCTGGGCGATCGGCCGCACGGTGACGCCTTCCGCGTCGAGCGGGAACAGGTAGTAGGTCAGCCCCGCGTGCTTGGCGCTGTCCGGGTCGCTGCGGAAGAGTCCGAACCCCCAGTGCGCGTACGTCGCCCGGGAGGACCAGGTCTTCTGACCGTTGAGGACCCAGCCGCCACGCTCGTCGTCCCGGGTCGCCGTGGACCGCAGCGACGCCAGGTCGGACCCGGCCTCCGGCTCGGACCACGCCTGGGCCCAGATCTGCTCACCGGTGGCCATCGAGGGCAGGAAGCGGGCCTGCTGCTCAGGAGTGCCGTGGTCGAAGATGATCGGCGCGAGCAGGAAGATGCCGTTCTGGCTGACCCGGCCGGGAGCGCCGGCTCGGTAGTACTCCTCCTCGAAGATGACCCACTCGACCAGCGACGCCTCGCGGCCGCCGACCTCGCGCGGCCAGGAGACGACCGAGAGCCGTTCGGCGGCGAGCTTCGCCTCCCACTCCTGGTGCAGCGCCCATCCCTGGGCCGTGTCCATCGACGGCAGCGGTTCGGCGGGCACGTTCGCGGCCAGCCAGGCGCGCACCTCGGCCTGGAAGGCCAGCTCGGACTCGGTCAGGTCGAGGTTCACGTCGTCTTCTCTCCTGCGTCGGGTTGCGGGGGCGGCGCGCTGGCGTCGTCCCGGAGGTCGTTCTTGAGCACCTTGCCGGAGGCGTTGCGCGGAAGGCTCTCCGTGAACTCCACCAGCCGGGGGACCTTGTAGTTGGCGAGCCGCTCCCGGGCGAAGGCGACGAGGTCGGCGGCCTCCACGACGGCGTCCGGGCGGCGCACGACGTACGCCTTGCCGATCTCGCCCATCCGCTCGTCGGGCACGCCGACGACGGCCACGTCGGCGACCGCGTCGTGCCGGGCGAGGACCTGCTCGACCTCGGCGGGGTAGACGTTGAAGCCACCCGAGATGTACATGTCCTTGAGGCGGTCGGTGATCCTGAGGTTGCCGGCCGCGTCCAGCGTGCCGATGTCGCCGGTGTGCAGCCAGCCGTCCGCGTCAATGGCCTCGGCGGTGGCGGCGGGGTCGTCGAGGTAGCCGAGCATGACGATGTCGCCGCGGACCAGCAGCTCGCCCTCCTCGTCGGCGGGGAGGGCTGCGTTGGTGCCGACGGCAGCGATGCGCACCTCGACCCCGGGCACCGCACGCCCGCAGGTGGTGGCGACGGTGCTGGCGTCGTCGCCCTCGCGGCACATGGTGGCGACGACGGCCTCAGTCATCCCGAACGCGGTGTAGACGTTGTCGATACCCAGTCCTTCGGGGGCCGCGGCGCGCATCCGTTCGATCAGCACCACCGGCACCACGGCGGCGCCGGTGATCGAGAGCCGCAGCGAGGACAGGTCCCGGTCAACGCGGCCGGGAGCGTCGAGCAGCGAGGTGAAGATCGTCGGCGCGCCGGGCAGGACGGTGATCCGCTCCCGCTCGATCACGTTCATGGTGGCGTCGAGGTCGAAGGTGGCGACCGGGTACAGGGCGGCGCCGGTGAGCAGCCCCACGACGATGCCGATCTTGTAGCCGAACGAGTGGAAGAACGGGTTCACCACGAGGTACCGGTCCTCCGCGGTGACGCCGCCGATCTCGGCCCAGGCGGCGGAGACGGCCACGGTCTGCCGGTGCGCGCTCATCGCGCCCTTGGAGCGTCCGGTGGTCCCGGAGGTGAAGAGGATGTCGGCGACGTCGTCCGCGGTGACCGCGTCCGCGCGGGCGTCGGCCTCGAGCAACAGGTCGGCGCCGAGCTCGACGAGGTCGGCGAAACCGGCGACGTTCTCGGCGACCGAGGAACCCGGGAGCGTGACGATCGCGCTCAACTCGGGCAGGTCGCCCACGGCCCGGAGCTCACTGACCTGGTCGCGGCCGAGGAAGCCGTTCGCGACCACGAAGAGGCGGGCGTGCGTCCGGGCGGCGATGTCGTGCGCCTCGTGCCCGGTGTAGCGGCTGTTGATCGGGACCAGGGTGGCTCCGGCGTACGACGCGGCCAGGCCGGCGACGATCCAGTCGGTGCTGTTGGGCGCCCAGAGGCAGACCCGGTCACCCGGTTCGAGACCGAGCGCGAGGTAGCCGGCCGCCGTGGCTCGGACCCGGCCCAGGAGGCCGTCGAAGGTGAGGGTGCGGTCGCCCTCGACGACGGCCGGTCGGTCGGCGTACGTCCTGGCGGCGTCCCGGAGTGCACCGGGCAGAGTCGACGTCACCCATCCTCCTCATCGATACCAAGCAAGTGCTTGGTAGGCTACCCTACACGGAGGCATCGTACGAGGAGAGGGACGCGGGTGGACCTGACCGACACCGCTGAGGACCGGGCGTTCCGGGCCGAGGTTCGCACCTGGCTCGAGGACAACCTGGTCGGCGAGTTCGCCGATCTCAAGGGACTCGGCGGCCCCGGCAAGGACCTCGAGGGCCACGACGAGCGGCTCGCCTGGGACCGGCACCTGGCGGCACACGGCTGGACCTGCATCGGGTGGCCGACCGAGTACGGCGGCCGCGGGCTCTCCTTGATGCAGCAGGTGATCTTCCACGAGGAGTACGCCCGGGCGGACGCACCGGCGCGGGTGAACCACCTCGGCGAGGAGCTGCTCGGGCCGACCCTGATCGCGTTCGGCAACGAGGAGCAGAAGGCCCGCTTCCTCCCGAAGATCCGTGCTGTCGAGGAGCTCTGGTGCCAGGGGTACTCCGAGCCCGGCGCCGGATCGGATCTCGCGAACGTGGCCACCAAGGCCCGGCTGGTTCCGGCAGGCTCGACCGGCGCGGACGAGTGGGTGATCGACGGTCAGAAGGTGTGGACCTCGCTCGCCCAGTTCGCCGAGTGGATCTTCGTGATCGCGCGGACCGAGGTCGGCTCGCAGCGCCACGCCGGGCTCAGCTTCCTGCTGGTCCCGCTGGACCAGGACGGCGTCGAGATCCGGGGGATCGAGCAGCTCACCACCGGTGCCGAGTTCAACGAGGTCTTCTTCACCGGGGCCCGCACCGCCGCCGACCTGGTCGTCGGCGAACCGGGTGCCGGCTGGGCGGTGGCGATGGGCCTGCTCGGGTTCGAGCGCGGGGTCTCCACGCTCGGCCAGCAGGTGGGCTTCCGTCGCGAGCTCGACTCGCTGGTCGCGCTCGCCCGGGCGAACGGCGCGATCGACGACCCGCTCGTCCGTGACCGGCTCGCCCGTGCCGATGCCGAGCTCGAGGTGATCCGGCTCAACGCGCTCCGGACCCTCAGCCAGGACAACGCGGCGGAGCAGGCCGCGGGCTCGGCGAGCATCGCCAAGCTGCTCTGGGCGAACTGGCACCGGACCCTGGGCGAGATCGCGATGGTCGTGCTCGGCGCCGGAGGTCTGGAGACCGGGGCGGGCTACGACCTCGACGAGTGGCAACGGCTGTTCCTCTTCACCCGCGCCGACACCATCTACGGCGGTTCCGACGAGATCCAGCGCAACATCCTGGCCGAGCGCGTGCTCGGCCTTCCCCGCGAAGCCCGTCCCTGAAAGAGGAGTGACATGAGCGCCACCCGTCCCGAGCAGCCCGTCCCGGACTACGTCGGAGGCCACGGCCTGCTGCAGGGCAAGGTCGTCGTGGTGACCGCCGCGGCCGGCCAGGGCATCGGCGCCGCCGTCGTACGCCGTTCCCTGGAGGAGGGCGCGCGGGCCGTCGTGCTCTCCGACACCCACGAGCGCCGCGTCGCCGAGGCGCACGAGGCGCTCGCCGCGGAGTTCGGCGCCGACCGGGTGCTCTCGACCGTCACCGACGTGACCAACGAGGAGCAGGTCCAGGCGCTGCTCGACCTCGCCGACACCATCGGCGGGGTTGACGTGATGATCAACAACGCTGGTCTCGGCGGTACCGCCAGCGTGCTGGAGATGACCGACGAGCAGTGGAGCAAGGTCCTCGACATCACCCTGACCGGCACCTTCCGGACGGTGCGCGCGGCCTCGAACCGGATGATCGCCAACGGGACCCGGGGCGTGATCGTCAACAACGCCAGCGTGCTCGGGTGGCGTGCCCAGGAGGGTCAGGCGCACTACGCCGCCGCGAAGGCGGGGGTGATGGCGCTGACCCGCTGCGCCGCGCTGGACGTCGCCCCGCACGGGATCCGGGTGAACGCGGTCTCGCCGAGCATCGCGATGCACCCGTTCCTGGCCAAGGTGACCTCCGACGAGCTGCTCCACGAGCTCAAGCAGCGCGAGGCGTTCGGACGGGCGGCCGAGCCGTGGGAGATCGCCAACGTGATGGTGTTTCTGGCCAGCGACTACTCGTCGTACCTGACCGGTGAGGTGATCAGTGCCAGCAGCCAGCGCGCCTGAGCCGAGCCGTCGCGAAGAGCTCCTCGCCATCGCCGCCGGGCTCTTCGCCGAGCGGGGCTTCAAGAACACGACGGTCCGTGACATCGCGGATGCCGCAGGCATCCTGTCCGGGAGCCTGTACCACCACTTCGACTCCAAGGAGTCGATGGTCGACGAGCTGCTCGACACCTTCCAGACCGAGCTCTGGAAGAAGTACGACGCGATCGAGGCGAGCGACCAGACACCGAAGGCGAAGCTCGAGGCCGTCGTACGGGCGTCGTTCGAGGCGATCGGGGACCACCACAGCGAGGTCGCGATCTTCCAGAGCGACGCCCTCCACCTGGCCACCTTCGACCGCTTCGACTACCTGATCGAGCGGAACCGGAAGTTCCGCACCCTGTGGACCGGGCTCCTCGAGGCGGGCGTCGCCAGCGGCGAGCTGCGGGCCGACCTCGACGTCGCGCTCGTCTACCGGTTCCTGCGCGACACCGTCTGGGTGGCCGTGCGCTGGTACCGACCCGGCGGCACCCTGACCCCGGCCGACGTGGCCGACCAGTACCTCACCATCCTCCTCCACGGAATAGAGAAGTAGGGATCACATGACCGAGGCATACATCGTCGACGCCGTCCGGACCCCGGTCGGCAAGCGCCGCGGCTCGCTGGCGACCCTGCACTCCGCCGACCTCGGCGCCCACGTGCTCTCGGCGCTGATGCAGCGCACCGGGGTCGACCCGGGCGCTGTCGACGACGTCATCATGGGCTGCTGCGACACCATCGGGTCCCAAGCCGGAGACGTCGCCCGCACCGCCTGGTTGGTGGCCGGTCTCCCCGACCACGTCCCGGGCGTCACGATCGACCGTCAGTGCGGCTCCTCGCAGCAGGCCGTGCACTTCGCCGCGCAGGGTGTCATGTCCGGCACCCAGGACCTCGTCGTGGCCGGCGGACTGCAGAACATGTCGGCCATACCGATCTCGGCCGCGATGCTGGTCGCCGACCAGTACGGCTTCACCACGCCGTTCGCCGAGTCGCCCGGCTGGCTGGCCCGGTACGGCGATGTGGAGGTCTCCCAGTTCAACTCGGCCGAGATGATCGCCGAGAAGTGGGACATCAGCCGGGAGCAGATGGAGGAGTTCGCGCTCGCCTCGCACACCCGGGCCAAGACCGCGATCGCCGAGGGTCGCTTCGCGAACGAGATCGCCCCGGTGACCCTCGCCGACGGCACCGTGTTCACCACCGACGAGTGCCCGCGGGAGACCTCGCTGGAGAAGATGGCCGCGCTGGAGCCGCTCGCGCCGGGCGGGCGGATCACCGCCGGCGTCGCCTCGCAGATCTGTGACGCCTCCTCGGCGATGCTGATCGCCTCAGCGCAGGCCGTCAAGGACCACGGGCTGACCCCGCGGGCCCGGATCCACCACCTCTCGGTGCGGGGCGACGACCCGGTCTGGATGCTGACCGGTCCGATCCGGGCCACCCGGCACGCGCTGGAGAAGACCGGCCTGCGTATCGAGGACATCGACCTCTTCGAGTGCAACGAGGCGTTCGCGTCCGTCGTCCTGGCGTGGGCCAAGGAGCTTGCGGTCCCGTTGGACAAGGTCAACGTCAACGGCGGCGGCATCGCCCTGGGGCACCCGATCGGCGCCACCGGAACCCGGATCATGGCGACCCTGCTGAACGAGCTCGAGCGCACCGGAGGTCGCTACGGGCTCCAGACGATGTGCGAGGGCGGCGGCCAGGCCAACGTGACCATCATCGAGCGCCTCTGAACCACGCCCTTGCGGCGATCGGGGCGGTCGGGGTCAGCCTGCGGACCTGCGACCCAGCTCCTCGGCAGCCTCGGTGATCTCTGCGGCTGCCGCGGCGCACGGCGTGCAGTGGTCGAGATGGGTCCGGGCCCGACGTCCCCGGGGGCTCCGCGGATCGACGCCGCCCCGGGCCTGGCGCGAGAACAGCGGCCGCACCAGGCGGCAGGAGTCCAGGGCCGGCGTCGCGGCGTGGGCGTCGAGGTAGGCGATACGTAGCGCTTCGCGGGCGCGGAACGCGCGCTGACGGACAGCGGGAGCGGTGGTGTTCCAAGCCGTGGCGAGGTCCTCGGCAGATCGGCCCTCGACGGTCGTCCACCAGAGCACCGTGCGGTCGCGCACCGGGAGCGCGTCGAAAGCCGAGCGGACCAGGTCGCGGTCCTCGAGGTCGTCGACGAGATCGGTGGTAGCGGTGTCCAGGGCGTCCTCCTGGTCGGTCACGACGACCCGGTTGTCCTTGCGCACGACTCCGGCGTACAAGTTCCTGACCGCTGAGATCAGGTAGGCCCGGAACGCCACCTGCGGCCCGCGGCCGGCTGCGAGAAGTGCGAAGGTCCGGGTGAACGCTTCCGCGACGAGGTCCTCGGCCAGGTTCGTGCCGACGTGGCGACGGGCCACCGCCAGAACGGCGCTGTGGTGGGCGCGGTAAAGCTGCTCGAGGGCCGCGGTGTCCCCGGAGCGGGCGCGGACCAGGAGGTCGGCTTCGGGTTCATAGGCCGGTGGCGCCTGCGTGGTCATCGTCATGATCGGGTCCCCGGGTTGTGTGCAATCAACCCGATCAGGATGTAACGGGCGTAAATCGGGCGCATCCGCCGAATTGCCTGATTCTTGAGACCCCGGAGCGTGCTCGCGGGCGCAGGTTCTACGCTCAGGGCCGTGAGAAGCGCCTCTGCGACCCCGTTCGTCGGTCGCCGTTCCGAGCGGGCTGACCTTCTCGAGCTCGTCGGCACTGCGCGCGTGCTGACCGTGATAGGACCTGGCGGGGCCGGGAAGACACGGCTCGCCCAGTGGCTCCTCGAGGAGTGCGCTCCCGTGTTCGGCGAACGTTCGTGGTCGGTCGGACTCGCAGACTGTCAGGACCCGGCGCTGGTGCCGACGACGGTGGCCGCCGCGGTCGGCATGTCGGTCCGCGGTGTCGACCAGGACGCCTCCGAACTGGCGGGGTTCCTCGACTCCGGGCCGGCGGTGCTGCTGCTGGACAACTGCGAGCACCTGCTCGTCGAGGTGGCCGAACTGGCGGCGCTCCTGGTTTCCCGCTGTCCCGAGCTGGTGGTGCTCGCGACCAGTCGGGCGCCTCTGGCCATCGCGGCCGAGACGACCTACCCGGTGGGTCCGATGCAGCTGCCCTTCCTGGTGCAGGGCGAGGACCCGGAACCGGAGGCTCTCGGCGCGACGGACGCGGTCGGCCTCTTCCTCGTACGTGCCGCTGCAACGCTGCCCGGATTCGCCCTGACGCCGCAGAACGCTCGCACCGTCGCAGAGATCGTCACCGCGATCGGTGGCATCCCGCTCGCCATCGAGCTCGCGGCCGCCCGGTTGCGCTCGCTCGACCCCGAGGTGCTGCTGGCCCGGCTCGGCGCACCGCTCGACGTCCTCGGCGCGGGTCCCCGCGATGCCACGGCCCGGCACCGGACCCTGGAGGCGTCCGTCGACTGGTCCTACCAGCTCTGCTCACCGCGGGAGCGTGCGGTGTGGCGTCGGCTCTCGGTCTTCGCCGGCGGGTTCGACCTGGAAGCGGCGGAGGCCGTCTGCGCCGAGGCGGTCGACGGTCCTGGTGACGTGCTCGACCTGATCGGCTCCCTGGTCGACCAGTCCGTGCTGAGCCGTGACCCGGAACGTCCGACCCGCTACCAGATGCTCGAGGTGATCCGGCACTTCGGCGTCCGGCAGCTGGAGGTCGCGGGTGAGACGGTCGACGCACGCCGCCGTCACCTGGGCTGGTGCCGAGGTCTCGTCGAGGAGTTCGCGGGCTCGTGGTACGGACCGGACCAGGTCCGGTGGCTCGATCGCCTTCGTGCGGAGCATCCGAACATCCGGGTCGCCCTCGACCACGCGACCGACAGCGACGCCGGGTCAGCGCTGCGGATCGTCGCTCTGCTCGATCCCTACTGGATCTCGGCCGGCCACTTCGCCGAGGGCCGGCTCTGGACCACCCGGGCGCTGCGGCTCGGGGACGGACCCGAACACCTGCGTGCCCGGCTCCTCGCGCTGCGGATCTGCGGCGACGCCCTGCGCGGGAATCTCCGGGAGGTCGAGGGGGCGAGCGCTGAGGCCGCCCGCCTGCTGGCCCAGGACCCCGACCCCGGAGCGGAAGGGATGCTCGGCTTCGCCGCGGCGATGGTCGCCGCTGCGGAGCTGCGCCCTCACGACGCCGTGGTGCACCTGGAGCGCGCCGCGAGGTGCTTCACCGTCGCCGGTGAGGGCTACGCGCTCGCCCGGGTCCGCTACCACGGCGCGCTGGAGCTCTTCCTCGCCAGCGAACCCGAGGCGGCCCGGGAGCTCGCCAGCCAGGTCCTGGCGGATGCCGACAGGGTGGGTGACCTCCAGACGGGCGCCTATGCGCTCTGGGTGCTGGGAATGCAGGCGATCGGAGACTCGGGTCCGCCCCGGGCCGAGGAGCTGCTGGTCCGCGCGCTCGACCGCGCCGGCAAGGTCGGCGATCAGATCGCCACTGCCTTCTTCCTCGAGATCCTGGCGTGGGTGGTGGCCCTCCGCGGTGACGCTGCGCGCTCGGCCGGCCTGGTGGGCGCGGCCGACGCGGTGTGGCGAACGATGGGGCTGGCTGCCGACCGCGTCCCCCAGATAGCCGGGATGATCGAGTCGGGGATCTTCCGCCACCGGGTCTCCGTCCCGTCCGAGCACCCGACCGAGTACCGCCGGGGCTGTGCCTTGCTGCCGGCCGAGGCCGTGGGGTTCGCCCTGAGCGCCGGGGAGCCCGAGGTCGCAGCGGCGAGCCCGGCCGACCCGCGGTCCCCGCTGACCAAGCGCGAGGCAGAGATCGCCGAGCTGGTCACCGAGGGGCTCTCCAACCGCGGTATCGCCGACTCGTTGCACCTCTCCGAGCGCACGGTCCAGGGCCACGTCCAGAGCATCCTGCGCAAGCTCGACTTCCGCTCGCGCGTCCAGGTTGCCGCCTGGGTCCTGCGCGCGCGGGACTGAGCCGCGGGACGCCGAAACACCGTCGCGTCGTCCGGCACTGCTCGGGCACACTCAGGGCATGGAGCTGGTCGAGTTCGGTGCGGACGATGCCGCCGACGTCGACGCCTACGTCGCCCTGACCGGCGCCTGCGACGAGCAGGACTGCCCTTGGGAGGTTCCGTTGACCCGAACGCGTCAGCGGCGGGAGATGCAGTTCGGCTGGGACGGAGAGATCGCTCGGTACTTCCTGGCCCGCGACGGTGCGGAGGACGTGGGCATCGTCTGCCTCTACGCGCCCGAGCGCGACAACGTCGAGCTGGTCTGGGCCGATCTGCGGATCACCCCGGAACGGCGACGTCAGGGCCTGGGCCGGGCCGCCTTCGCGGCGGCGGCGCAGACCGCTCTGGCGATGGGGCGTCCGCTGGTGGTGCTCGAACGCGGCTGGGACACGCCGGCGACCCACGGGTTCGCGGCCGCTCTGGGGTTCCCGTTGGGGCTGGTGACCGTACGCCGGGTGCTGGACCTGACCGGGACGCCGGACGAGCGGGCCCGGTTCGCTGAGCTCCGAGCAGACGCCGAGACGCACTCGGGCGACTACGACCTGGCGCGCGTCGCAGGGCGGACGCCGTCGGAGCTGGTGGACGGACTGGTCGCGGCCACCGCAGCGATCAACGACGCTCCCAACGACGACCTCGAGTACGAGGACGAGGTGTATGACGCCGACCGGATCCGTTCCTTCGAGAGGGCCCAGCTGGAGGGCGGGTTCCGGCTGCGCCGGGTGCTCGCGGTCGAGCGCGCCACCGGTGCCGTCGCCGGGCACACCGTCGTCAGCGTCTACGGCGAGCAGCCGTCGTACGCCGAGCAGGACGACACCACCGTGGTCGCCGAGCATCGCGGCCACCGGCTCGGGCTGCGGCTGAAGGCGGACATGCTCTGCTGGCTGAGCGAGGAGGAGCCCCAGCTGCGGACCCTGCTCACCGACAACGCCGAGTCCAACAAGCACATGATCGCGGTGAACGAGGTGCTGGGCTTCCGGGTCGCCGGCCGGCAGCTCCTCTTCCAGCGCCGGGTCGACGCTCAGGACGCCCTCGCTAAATTGGGATGATGCGTGCTTTCGGTGTCGCCCTGGTCCTCAGCCTCCTCCTCGTCGTCTCCGCGTGCGGGGAGGAGGAGAGCCCTGCGGGGGCGACCGCGTCTCGGCCCTCGCTCGAGGCGATCACGGCCTCGCTCCTGAAGGTCGGAGACGATCCGGAGACGTCGTACACGGCGGACGAGGCGGCCTGCATCGCGCGCATCCTGGTGGCCTCCGACCTCTCCGACAGCGCGCTGGCGGGAATCGCCCGGGGGGTGCCCGGTTTCGAGCAGTCCGAGGAGGACAAGACCCGCTACCGCGCCCTGGTGCCGGAGATCAGCGCCTGCCTGGTCGGCTCGCTGCCGGCGCCGTCCGACCAGGGCTGAGGGTCAGTCCTCGGGGTCGAGCGGCTGGAGCGCGTCGAGGTCGACCAGCGAGTGCAGGTAGCGCTTGGTGTTGGCCCGCATCGGTCTTCCTGCGAAACGGCCGTTGAGGAAAGAGAACGCCGTCCCGTAGGAAGTGAGCGCGGCGGCGGCATGGGTGGGCGCGAAGTTGACCGACAGCCGGACCCGGCCGCCATACCCGGCCCACCGTTCGGCCAGGGCGCGGCCACACTCGAACGGCACGACGTCGTCGAGCCGGCTGTGGGAGACCAGCGCCTCCATCCGCGGGTAGCGCCTGTTGCCGAGCTGCTGCTCGCCGACGATGGTCGCGAACGGTTCCTCGGCGAGCATCGCGGCGACCGGTCGTCCGTCGGCGGTCAAGGTGCTCGACCTCGTGAAGGCGTAGCGCCGCAGCGACTCGAACATGCACTGCTGGCTCAGCGCCCCGGCGACCTCGAGCCCACGGTCGTTGAGCAGCGGCCGGAGATCGACCCCGTAGTCGGAGGACAGGCCGACCAAGGCGTACCCGAGGAAGGCGAAGTAGGGACTGCCGTCGAGCGCCTGGGCTACCAGCGGGAAGTCGGCCGGTACGGCGCCGCAGACGGCTCCCTTCACGTCCAGGTCGGGGGCGTACTCGTGCCAGATCTCCGCGGCCGAGGCTGCGGCGCCGCCGCCCTGGGAGTAGCCGGCGATGGCAGTGGGACCGTCCGCGGGGATGTCCGGGCTGTCGAGCTGCTGGGCGGCACGGAGCGCGTCCAGGACGACACGACCCTGGATCTCGCGGGACATGTAGGTGTGGATGCCATCGACCCCGAGGCCCTGGTAGTCCGGGACCACGACGTTGTAGCCGCGCGCGAGCAGGCCGGTGATGAAGACCGACTCGTACTCGCGCCCTGCCGCCATCTGTCGTGATGGCGCGCACTGGGTGCCCATGCCCTGGGTCCCCACGGCGAAGGCGACCAGGCCGCGGTCGTCCCGCCTGGTCCGGGGGCGGGTCGGAGTGAGCACCGTCCCGGTGACCGCGACCGGCGCGTCGTGCCGGTCGGTGGTGGTGAACATGATCCGCTCGACCCGCGCAGGCGCGGGGATCAGCCGGAACGGGTCGACGTAGAAGCGGCCCGGTTCGGCCTTCAGCACCGTTCCGGGCGTCCGCGGGACGGTTGCAGGCAGGTCGTAGAACGGGTCAGCGGCGTTCGGCTTCAGCTGGCGCGCGCCGACGGCGGTCAGGGCGAACCGGACGGCGCGTTCGAGGACGGAACCCGGGGCTTCGCTCACCCCGAGATCCTGTCACGTCGCGTCATCAGTTCTGCCTCCCGAGGCGTCGGTGCCGGTGCGGGCATCGCGGCGGCTCTGCGGTCGCCTAGTCGGCGAGGTAGGTGTGGGTACGTCGCAGCGCGGCCGCCGCCTGGGTCACCACGCGGTCAATGAGCTCCTCGCAGGTCGGCAGGTCGTCGATGACGCCGACGACCTGGCCGGAGGCGAGGATGCCGGCGTCGGGGTTGCCCTCGACCAGTCCGGCCTTGAGCATCATCGGGGTGTTCGCGGCGAGCACCATCTGGGCCCAGGAGCGGTCCGAGCCGTGCTTCATCGCCTGGCCGTCCTTGATCAGCCCGGTCCACGACATCCCGCTCATCTTCTTGAAGGCGACGGTACGGCGCGCCGTCGGACCGAGGCGCTTGAGCGCGCTGGTCTCCTCCACCGAGTCCACCAGGTCGGTACGGAGCATCCGGTGCGGCATGCCGTCGACCTTGGCGGTCACGACGGTGCCGTTGAGGTCGGCGTCGAGGTAGCGCTGCTTGACCGCGTCCGGGACGGTCGAGTCCTGGGTGAGCAGGAAGCGGGTTCCCATGCCGACGCCAGCGGCGCCGTACGAGAGCGCGGCAGCGAGCCCGCGACCGTCGAAGAAGCCACCGGCAGCGATCACCGGGATGTCGACCGCGTCGAGGACGGTCGGGAGCAGCAGCGTGGTCGGGACGTTGCCGGTGTGGCCCCCGCCCTCCCCGCCCTGGATCATCACCGCGTCGGCGCCCCAGGAGGCCACCTTCTTGGCGTGTTTGGCAGCGCCGATGCTGGGGATCACGACGATGCCGTGCTCCTTCAGCTTCGCGATCAGCTCGGGCTTGGGCGCCAGGGCGAACGAGGCGACCTTCACGCCGTACTCGATCAGCAGGTCGCAGCGGGCCGGGGCGTCGGCGGCGTCGGCGCGCAGGTTGACGCCGAACGGTTTGTCGGTGCGGCCCTTGACCTCGACGATCGCCTTCTCGAGCTCCTCGTGGGTCATCGTCGCGGAGGCGAGGATGCCCAGCCCCCCGGCGTTGGCAGTGCCGGAGACCAGTCGCGGTCCGGCGACCCAGCCCATGCCGGTCTGCACGACCGGGTGCCTGACCCCGACCAGCTCGGTCAGGGGCGTTGTGAGCAGCTGCTCGATCACGGCTGCACCTCGAGGGTGACGGGCGGGACCTCGCGGTCGCGCAGGGTCTTCGGGTCGAGAACGTTGCGGATGATCATCAGCTCGGACTCGGTGGGCTCACGGGTCACGGGGACCTCGCTCGGGCCAACCCCATCAGGCAGGGCCAGGGCGAAGCCGGTGTTCTCGACAACCTCGTCCAGCGTGACCCCGGGGTGCAGCGAGAGCAGTCGGACGGTGTCGCTGGCGCCCTTGACGTCGAAGACGCCGAGGTTGGAGACGATCCGGTGGATGTCGTTGTACTTCGACGCCCCGGGGCCGGCGGCCTTCGCACGGGTCGGGCCGACGCCGGAGACGATGTCGACGTTCTCCACGAAGACCCGGGTGTTGTGCTTCGGCACCCAGTACGACGTCCGGTTGTTCACCGTGTTGCCCGGTGCGCCGCGGGAGCCGAGCAGCTGGCGCTTCGGCTGGGCGAAGTCACCGATGGCGGAGATGTTCTGGTTGCCCTGCTTGTCCACCTGGGTGGCGCCCATCATCACGTGGCGCTTGCCGTAGGCGACGACGTCGAAGACGCGCCGGAAGGGGATCCAGCCCTCGACGACGTCGGCCTTGGCGAACAGCGGGGGAGTGCCGCCCAGGAACAGCGACTCGCCGTCGGAGATGACCAGGTCCGGGTTGGAGGTCAGCTTGGCGAGGCGGACCCCGAGCATCGGCAGCATGCCCATCGGGGAGGCGAAGATCTCGCCGTCCTCGGAGAAGGCGTCGGCGATCGCTGCGGCACAGACTTCAGCGCGGGACGCGGCACCGGTCGTCGAGCTTGTCGAGACGTCGTTCACTTCGCAGCCTCCTCGGCGTGGAATGCGGTCACGGCTGCTTGGTAGGCGGCTTCGTCGCCGCTCAGGAAGCGCTCCTCGAACGCGGCCCAATCGTCGTCGGACCCACCGGCAGCACCGGCGTACGCCTTCTGGAACTTCTCGTCGCGCTCGTAGTCCGGCGTGCAGACCGTGAAATGCGCACCGTTCGGGGTCTCGACGACGCCGTCGACCATCATCCGGCTGATCAGCAGGCGTTGGACCGGGGTATCGATGGTCAGGCCCGCGGTGTCGACGATCTGCTCGACCGAGACGAACGCCTTGTCGGCGGCCTGGACGAAGAGGTCGTCGAAGTACGGGTCAGGGCCGAGATAGGTGGCGTTGCCGTGGACGTCGGCACGGTTCAGGTGCACCAGGGCCACGTCGAGCCGGAGCGCGGGGACCGCGGTTAGTTCTTCGTAGTCACCGTTCTCGTCGGCGTACGGGCTGGTGACGGTCTTGATCCAGGGGTTGTTGACCAGCACGTCCGAGCCCAGACCCGCGCGCATCGGTAGGAAGGGGAGGCGCTGCGCCGCGGCGTACAGGCCGGTCTGGAACATGCCCTCGTCGAGCTCGACGATCTCAGGGATGGTGCCGTTCTGGCGGGCACGCTGGAAGTTGGGTTCCAGGGGGATCGAGTCCAGGGAGACGAATGCGTAGACCAGCTTCTTGATCTTGCCGGCGCGGGCGAGCAGGCCGACGTCGGCGCCGCCCCAGGAGACGATGGTGAGGTCCTTCAGGTCGGAGCGCAGGATCGCGCGGACCAGGGCCATCGGCTTGCGCCGGGGACCCCACCCACCGATCCCGATCGTCATACCGTCGGAGAGCTGGGCGACGACCTCGTCGATCGTCATGACCTTCTCGCGGGGCTTGCTCACTGCTTGCTCTTCTCCGTTCCCGCGCTGTGCTGACTTTTTGCCGTGCCGGCAAAGTCATCGCGGAGCTCGTCGGACACACCCATCAGGTTCAGCTCGAAGGTGAACCCCTGCTCGAAGCGGTAGGACTTGTTGACGTCGACCGGTTCGATGCCGTTCAGCGCTTCCTTGGCCGCGCGGATCACGCGGGTGTCCTTGTCCGCGATGCTCGCGGCGACCTCGAGGGCGACCTCCAGCAGCTGCTCGCGCGGCGCGAGCCGGTAGACCGAGCCGAACCGGTGCAGCTCGGTCGCCGGGATGGTCGCAGCGGTGAAGTAGAGCGCCCGCATCATCTGCTGGGGGACCAGGCGAGCCATGTGGGTCGCGGCACCGAGCGCACCCTGCTTGACCTCCGGTACGCCGAAGTAGGCGTCCTCGCTGGCGACCACGATGTCGGCGTTGCCGACCAGGCCGACGCCGCCGCCGACGCAGAAGCCGTTCACGGCGGCGATCACCGGGACGCTGCACTCGTAGACGGCCTTGAAGGCGGCGTAGCAGCCCTTGTTCGCACCGATCAGGGCGTCGAACCCGGTCGTGTTCTGCATCTCCTTGATGTCGACGCCGGCGTTGAAGCCCTTGCCTTCGGCGCGCAGGATGACGACCTTGGTGGCCATGTCCGCGCTGGCCTCGTCGAGCGCGGCCGCGACGTCGAACCACTGCCGGACGGTGAGGGCGTTGACCGGGGGAGCGTTCATCGTGATGACGCGGATGCCGTCCTCGCGCAACTCAGTGGTGACTGCAGACATGGAGACCTCTCACGGGGCGGCGGATTGTTGAGCCCGTCGGGACACAACCAAGCACTTGCTTGGTACTCTACCAGCATGGCTCTCTCGATCGACCTCACCGGCCGGGTAGTTCTCGTCACCGGCGGCTCCCGCGGCATCGGTCGCGGCATCACCGAGGCGTTCGTCTTCGCCGGTGCGACCGTGGTCACCTGCGCGCGCTCCGAGGCCGAGCCGTTCCCGGGCACCACCCACGTCGTCTGCGACGTCCGTGAGCCCGCATCGGTCCAGGCGATGGTCGACGGGATCGTGGCCGCGCACGGCCGGCTCGACGTGCTGATCAACAACGCCGGCGGTGCGCCGTCCTCCGATGCCGCGACGGCTTCGCCGCGCTTCCACGACAAGATCATCGGTCTCAACCTGAACTCGCCGCTCCTGGTCGCCCAGGTCGCCAACCAGGCGATGCAGCAGCAGGGGAGCGGGGGCGCGATCGTCAACATCACCTCGATCAGCGCGCACCGCCCGGCCCCGACGATCGCCGCGTACGCCGCCGCCAAGGCCGGCCTGGAGTCGCTGACCAAGAGCCTGGCGATGGAGTGGGGCCCGAAGGTCCGGGTCAACGCGATCGAGGTCGGCCTCTGCCGCACCGAGCAGACTGACGACCACTACGGCGGCGACGACAAGGTCGCGCGCATCGAGCAGACGATCCCCTTGGGTCGGATGGCGCGCCCCGCCGAGGTCGGCAACGTGGCCGTCTTCCTCGCCAGCGACCTCGCGTCCTACGTCAGTGGTGCCAGCGTCGGCTGCCACGGCGGCGGCGAACCGCCGGTCTTCCTGCACCTCTGAGCCCACCCACCCGGTCGTCGAGCCTGCCGAGACGCCGCAACCCCAGGAGCAGCACATGACACGACTTCTCGAAGGCCGCATCGCCATCGTCACCGGCGCGGGCCGCGGTATCGGCCGCGCCCACGCCCTGGAGCTCGCCCGTCAGGGCGCGAAGGTGGTCGTCAACGACTTCGGGGTCTCCAACAACGGTGAGAAGAGCGACTCGCCGGCTCATGAGGTGGTCGCCGAGATCGAGGCGCTGGGTGGCGAGGCCGTCGTGAACGGCGCCGACGTCGCCGACTTCGAGGAGGCCGGAGCGATGGTCCAGCAGGCCATCGACACGTTCGGCGGACTCGACATCCTGGTGAACAACGCCGGTTTCGTCCGCGACCGGATGCTCGTCAACGCCACCGAGGACGAGTGGGACGCCGTCATCCGGGTCCACCTCAAGGGTCACTTCGCTCCGTTGCGGCATGCGGCGGCCTACTGGCGTGCAGAGTCCAAGGAGGGCCGTCAGCGGATCGCCCGGGTGATCAACACGACCTCGGGTGCGGGTCTGCAGGGCTCGATCGGCCAGGTCGCCTACTCGGCCGCCAAGGGCGGGATCGCCACGATGACGCTGGTCGCTGCGGCCGAGCTCGGCCGGGTCGGCGTCACCGTCAACGCCCTGGCTCCGGTCGCTGCGACCCGGATGACCGAGGGCGCTTTCGATACCTCGGAGATGGCGCGACCCGAGGACAACTCACCGATCGTGGCCTGGCTGGCCTCCGAAGCCGCGGGCCATGTCACAGGCCGGGTCTTCGAGAGCGACGGCGGCAAACTCACCCTGGAGGAGGGGTGGAACCACGGGGCCTCCCGCGACAACGGGAAGCGCTGGGACGCCACCATGCTCGGCGACGTCGTGGACAGCCTGATCGCCGAGGGCGCCACCCCGGAGCCGGTGTACGGCGCCAGCTGACCAGCACGACGAAGGGCCCCGGGCGACGTGCCCGGGGCCCTTCGTGGTGTGTCGTGGGTGATCGAGCAGGGCGACCTAGATGCGCTCGATGATCGTTCCCGAGCCCTGAGCGCCACCAGCACACATCGAGATCAGCGCGGTGCTCTTGTCCTGGCGCTCGAGCTCGTGCAGCGCGGTGGTCAGGAGTCGGGTGCCCGTCGAGCCGACCGGGTGGCCGATCGCGATGGCGCCGCCGTTGACGTTGTAGCGGTCCTCGGGGACGTTGTGCACCTTGGCCCAGCTCATCACCACGGCGGCGAAGGCTTCGTTCACCTCGAACAGGTCGATGTCGGCGATGCTCATGCCGCTGTCCTTGAGAACTTTCTCGGTCGCCTGGACCGGGCCATCGAGGTGGTAGTACGGGTCGGATCCGACGAGGGTCGAGGTGACGATCCGGGCGCGAGGCGTCAGGCCCAGCGACTTCGCGAGGTCTTCGTCCATCAGCAGGAGCGCCGAGGAGCCGTCGGAGATCTGCGACGACGTGCCGGCGGTGTGGAAGCCGCCGTCCAGAACGGGCTTCAGCTTCGCAAGCCCCTCCAGGGTGGTCTCACGGAGACCCTGATCAGTGTCGATGATGCGAGTCTCGCCGGTCGGCTTGCCCTCCTCGTCGAGAACGGGTGCCTCGACACCGAAGATCTCGCGCTTGAACCTGCCCTCGGCGACGGCGACCGCAGCCTTGCGCTGGGACTCGAAACCGAAGCGGTCGATGTCCTCGCGGGTGAACCCGCGGTTGGTGGCGATCCGGTCGGCGCCTTCGAACTGGGAGGGCAGGTCGATGCTCCAGCTGTCGGGGCGCGGGTCACCGCTGCCCGGGGGGACGTTGGCGCCCAGGCCGATCCGCGACATCGACTCGACGCCGCAGGCGATCCCGACCTTGATGGCACCGCCAGCGATCATCGCGTTGATGAAGTGGGTGGCCTGCTGGGCCGAGGAGCACTGCGCGTCGATCACCGTGGAGGCGGTCTCGTTGGGGAGCCCGGCGTGCATCCAGGCGCGGCGCGCCATGTTGTTGGACTGCTCGCCGGCCTGGGTGACGCAGCCGGCGATGAGCTGGTCGACCAGTTCGGGGTCGATGCCGGCGCGCTGGATGACCTCGACCTGGGACGCCCCGAGCAGCTCGGCCGGGTGCAGTCCGGCGAGCCAGCCGCGACGCTTGCCGAGCGGCGTACGGACGGCCTCGACGATGACCGGGTTGCCCATGGATCCTCCTGTTGGTCCTGCGCTCCGCGACGTGCGGACGCTTTCAAAAGTAGAACACGTTCTCGTGCTTGACCAGAGCAAAGATAGTCCCAAAATCGACACTGCAGCCTTTGCTCACGTGGTCAAACTGTGTAACCATCGACACTAGAACGTGTTTCAGAACCTGTGGAGGACACCCGTGACCGTAGCGCCCGCACTGCCCGTCGCCTTCGACCCGACCGACCCCGGTCTGAACGAGGTGGCGATCCCGCTCCAGGAGTTCTTCGAGCTCCGCAAGTCCGCGCCGGTGCACTGGGTCGAGCAGGCCCCCGAGGCACGAGCCGGGTTCCTCGACACCGGCTTCTGGGCGATCACCAAGCACGCGGACATCGCCGCGATCTCCAAGAACAGCCGTGAGTTCTCGGCCAACGAGAACGGCGTGATCATCCGCTTCGCCGCCGACATGACCCGCGACCAGGTCGAGCTCCAGGGCATCATGCTGGTCAACCAGGACCCGCCGGACCACACCAAGCTCCGCCAGATCATCAGCCGCGGGTTCACGCCGCGCTCGATCAACGCGCTGCACGAGGTCCTGGTCGAGCGCGCGAACACGATCGTCGACGACGCGTTGGCCAAGGGCGAGGGGGACTTCGTCTACGAGGTCGCCGCCGAGCTCCCGCTGCAGGCGATCGCCGAGCTTCTCGGCGTCCCGCAGGAGGACCGCCGCAAGCTGTTCGACTGGTCGAACAGCATGCTGGCCTACGACGACCCGGAGTACGACGCCGACCCGTCCCTCGCGGCCGCCGAGATCCTCGGCTACGCAATGACGCTGGCCGATGCCCGGCGCGAGAACCCGGCCGACGACATCATCTCCAAGCTGGTCAACGCCGGCGAGGACGGCGCCGGCCTGACCGACGACGAGTTCGGCTTTTTCGTGATCCTGCTGGCCGTGGCGGGCAACGAGACGACCCGCAACGCGATCACGCACGGGATGCAGGCGTTCTTCGACCACCCCGACCAGTGGGAGCTGTGGAAGAACGAGCGTCCGGGCACGATGATCGACGAGGTCATCCGCTGGGCGACCCCGGTGACGGCCTTCCAACGGACCGCGCTGAACGACGTCGAGGTCAACGGCACCCTGGTCAAGAAGGGCGACCGTGTGGTGCTCTTCTACGCCTCGGGCAACCACGACGACGACGTCTTCGCCGACCCCGGCTCGTTCGACATCAAGCGCGACCCGAACCCGCACCTGGCGTTCGGTGGGCACGGTGCGCACTACTGCATCGGCGCCAACCTGGCCCGCCTCGAGGTCGATGTCATGTTCAACGTCATCGCCGACCGGATGCCGGACATCAAGCCGACCGGTGCCCCGCGTCGCCTCCGGCACTCCTGGATCAACGGCATCAAGGAACTCCCGGTCAGTTACACAGGCTGACCGGTTCGTCCGCCTGGGCGAAACGTACTGAGGCGCCGTCACCCCACCAGGGGGGCGGCGCCTTCGTCGTACCAGGAATCAGTCGCGTGCCGTGAGGACCAAGGGCCCGTCCTCGGTGATCGCGATGGTGTGCTCGCTGTGGGCTCCGCGGGAGCCGTCCACGCTGCGCAGCGTCCAGCCGTCCGGGTCGGTGTAGATCTCGTCGGTGGTGTGTAGGAACCACGGTTCGATCGCGATCACCAGGCCTGGCTTGAGGGGGAGGCCGCGACCGGGGCGACCGTCGTTCGGGACGTGCGGGTCGCCGTGCATGGTGCGCCCGACGCCGTGACCGCCGAACTGGAGGTTGATCTTCAGTCCGGCCGCGCGGGCGACCTCGCCGATCGCGAAGCCGATGTCACCGAGCTTGTTGCCGACCACGGCCGCGTCGATCCCGGCGGCGAGCGCGACCTCCGTGGTCTCGATCAATGCCAGGTCCTCCGGGCGTGGGCTGCCGAGGACGACCGACGTCGCCGAGTCCGCCACCCAGCCCTCGACCTCGCAGGCGAAGTCGACACTGAGCAGATCTCCGTCCTCGAGCACGTAGTCGTGCGGGAGCCCGTGCAGGACGGCGTCGTTCACCGAGGTACACAGCACTTTGCCGAAGGGCATCGCACCGAAGGACGGGTGGTAGTCGACGTAGCAGGACGTCGCGCCGCGCTCAGCGATCATCCGGGCGACCAGGGAATCGAGCTCGAGGAGGTTGACACCGACCGCGGACCTCTCGCGCAGGGTCGTCAGAACCTCGGCCACAAAGGCGCCCGCCGGGCGCATCTGCTCGATCTCGGTGCGGTTGAAGAGCTCGATCACAGGATCAGCCTAGGCGGACCCGTCACCGCGTCTCGACAAGCTCGACGACCATGGTGGTCACCGCGTCAGTTGCTCGGCTTGTCCGCGCCGACCAGCCACATGGCGAAGAACTGGGATCCGCCGCCGTACGCGTGGCCCATCGCCTTGCGTGCGCCATCGACCTGGTGCTCGCCAGCCTCGCCCATCACCTGCAGCGATGCCTCGGCGAACCGGAGCATGCCGCTCGCGCCGATCGGGTTGGAGGACAGGACGCCGCCGCTCATGTTGATCGGCAGCTTGCCGCCGATCGCGGTCTCGCCGGCCTCGGTGAGCTTCCAGCCCTCACCCTCGGGAGTGAAGCCGAGGTTCTCGATCCACATCGGTTCGAACCAGGAGAACGGCACGTAGATCTCCGCGCAGTCGATCTCCTCGAGCGGGTTGGTGATCCCGGCCTGCTTGTAGAGCGCCGCCGAGGCGTCGCGTCCGGCCCGGGGGTTGACCTGGTCCCGTTCGGCGGCCGTGGTCGGCTCCGAGCGCATCTGGGTGCCGTGGATCCAGGCCGGGTTCTTGATCCCGGACTTGGCGACCGCGGACTCCGAGGCGATCACCAGGGCGCAGGCGCCGTCCGAGGACGGGCAGGTCTCGTCGTACCGGATCGGGTCCCAGAGCATCGTCGAGGCCAGCACCGACTCGACCGTGGTGCCTTCGTTCTGCAGGTGGGCGTACGGGTTCTTCAGGGCGTTCTGGCGGTCCTTGGCGGCGACCATCGCGCCGATGTGCCCCGGGGCGCCGGAGCGCCGGATGTAGGAGCGCACGTGCGGGGCGAAGTAGCCACCCGCGCCGGCGTGCACCGGCATGATGAACGGCACCGGGATCGAGAGCGCCCACATGGCGTTCGACTCCGACTGCTTCTCGAACGCGACGGTGAGCACGCGCTCGTGGACCCCGGCCTGCACGAGGGAGGCGGCCACGATCGCCGTCGAGCCGCCGACCGAGCCCGCCGTGTGTACCCGCAGGAGCGGCTTCCCGGCTGCGCCGAGGGCATCAGCCAGGTACAGCTCGGGCATCATCACGCCCTCGAAGAGGTCGGGTGCCTTGCCGACGACGACGGCGTCGATGTCGTCGAAGGTCAGGCCGGCGTCGAGCAGGGCGCGGTCGACGGCCTCACGAAGGAGGCCGGCGATGGAGACGTCCTCGCGCTTGGCGCGGTGGTGGGTCTGGCCGACCCCGATGACTGCTGCTGGGACCTTGGCCATCTCAGCTGTTCCCCTTCTTGGCTTCCATCGTGCACACGAGATTCTGCTGGAGCACCGGACCGGAGGTGGTGTGTGCCAGCGCCTTGTCGGACTCGCCGGCCCAGATCCGTGTGGCTGCCTCGCCGATCCGGTTGAGGCCGGCGGAGAACATCGGGTTGGCGGTCAGGGCGCCACCCGACGGGTTGATGGTCACGTCACCAGGGAGACCGAGCGCCGTGCGCAGGATCAGCTCCTGGTGGCTGAACGGTGCGTGGATCTCGGCCAGGTCGACGCCCTCGACCCCGGCGGCCGTGCCGGCGGAGGTCGTGCTGGTGGAGACGGTCAGGTCGCGGGCGTTGAGCGCGATCGGTTCGATGCGGTGCTCGAAGCCGGTGATCCATGCGGGTCGTTGGCGTGCCTCGAAGGCCTTGTCACCCGCGGCCAGGACGATCCCGGCCGCGCCGTCGGAGACCGGTGCGCAGTCCCAGCGGCGGAGCGGGTCGGCGTAGAGGGCCTGGGCCAGGACGTCGTCGATCGAGGTGGCGCCCTTGCGGATGGCCCACTCGTTGCCGACCGCGTCGGTCATCGACCGCGCCACGACCTCGGCCATCGCCTTCTCGTCCCACAGGCCCTTCTCGAGCCCCTCGCGCGCCTGGATGCCGGCGAGCGACACCGTGTCCGGCCAGATCGGCTGCACGGTGTACGGGTCGAGCTGGAGCGCCAGGATCCGGCGCAGCACGCCGGCCGAGGACTTGCCGAAGCCGTAGACCAGTGCGGTGTCGACCTCGCCGGTCTGGATCTTGATCCAGGCCTCGTAGAGAGCCCACGCCGCGTCCATCTCGACGTGCGACTCCATCACCGGGGGCAACGTGCCAATGGCGTCGACGGCCGAGACGAACGAGAACGACCGACCTGCCAGGTAGTCGCTCGAGCCCGAACACCAGAAGCCGATGTCGGACTTGGTCCAGCCGGTCTGCTCGTACAGGTCCGCGATGATCGGGACCAGGATCTCCAGACAGGTCGGGGACCCGTCGAGCTCCTTCATCTGTCGCTGGGAGAACCCGACGACGGCTACTTCACGCATGTTCGTCCGCCCTGTCAGAGGTGCTGCTTGTAGGTGTCGTAGTCCGCGTCCGGTTCCCCGGTCGGACGGAAGTACCTGATGTTGTTGAGGTCGGTGGTCCACTCCTCGCGGGGCTTCCAGACCCCCTCGACGCGCATCCCCATCCGTACGTCGGCCGCGTCGATGTCGAGGATCAGGTGCAGGAACGCGATGTCCGCACCGTCCAGGAGCACGTACGCCGAGACGTAGGGGATCGGGATCGTCTGACCCTGGAACGGCACGTTCACGACGCAGTACGTCGTCACGGTGCCGCGGTCGGGCAGCTCGACCTCGTCGGTCGTCGGGACCCCGTCGACCGGGCAGGCGCCACGCGGCGGGACGTAGACCTTCTCGCAGACCGGGCAGCGCTGGCCGAAGATCTTGCCCTCGGCGAGGCCGTTGAAGAACTTGGTCTCCTCCGGCGATGCGGCGTAGTCGTAGGCGAGCCGGACCGGGCTGATGATCCCGGTCACCTCGGCGCCGCCGAAGTCCATCGAGGCCGAGCCGGTGGACTCGGCGTCCCCGGCGGGCTCGAAGCACGCGATGTCGCGGATGGTCCCGGTCGGTTCCTCGGCCCACCGCACCCGGACCCGCAGGCCGGTGCTGATGTCGGCAGGGGAGTCGACGTCGACCGCGTGCAGGATCGGGGCGTCGGAACCGTCGAGGAGCACCTGGGCGAACGCGAACGGCTTGTCCAGCGGCTGCTGCGCGACCGGCTCGGAGACCCAGGACCAGCTCTGGACCGTGCCGAAGTCCGAGACCGGGACGAGCTCGCCGACCGCAGCGTGCGTGATCGGGTCGTACTCCGGAGGCGGTACGACGACGCGTCCGTCGGAAAGCACGCCGCCGAGGACGGAGTGCTGCTTGAGTGCGGACATGAACTGGGAAAGCACCGGCCCGAGGGATCGGGTGTAGTCGAACTCGACCTTCATCGGGGCGTGCAGCACGCGCTGAGCAGCGGTTGCGGAATCGGTGGTGGCCATGGCACAGAAGTGAAACACGTTCTAGTATTCGGAGCAAGGACATCCGCCAGACCAGGAGAGTGACATGAAGCTCGGACTGCAGCTCGGCTACTGGGGCGCCGGCCCGCCTGCCAACCATGCCGAGCTCGTCGCGGCCGCGGAGGCCTCCGGCTTCGACGCGATCTTCACCGCCGAGGCCTGGGGCTCGGACGCCTTCACGCCGTTGGCGTGGTGGGGGCGGGAGACCAGCAAGGTCCGCCTCGGTACTTCGATCGTCCAGATGTCCGGCCGGACGCCGACCAGCATCGCGATGCACGCGCTCACCCTGGACCACCTCTCCGGCGGTCGGGTCGTGCTCGGCATGGGGGTCTCCGGGCCCCAGGTCGTCGAGGGCTGGTACGGCCAGCCGTTCTCCAAGCCGCTGGCCCGCACCCGCGAGGTGGTCGACATCATCCGGCAGGTGCTTGCGCGCGAGGGCGCGGTCACCAACGACGGCCCGCACTACCCGTTGCCGTACCACGGCCCCGGCGCTATGGGCCTGGGTAAGCCGTTGAAGCCGATCGTGCACCCGCTGCGTTCCGACATCCCGATCTGGCTCGGCGCCGAGGGCCCGAAGAACGTCACCCAGACCGCGGAGATCGCCGACGGCTGGATCCCGATCTTCTACACGCCGAGCTCCGCCGCCATGTACCAGCCGTGGCTCGACGAGGGCTTTGCCCGCCCGGGCGCCCGACGGACGCGGGCCGACTTCGAGATCGCAGCGACCTGCCACCTCGAGATCACCAGCGACAACGGCCCCGCCCGCCAGGCGGTGATCGACGCCATGAAGCCGGTCGTCGCGCTGTACATGGGCGGTATGGGCGCCAAGGAGATGAACTTCCACCACCAGGTCTTCACCCGGATGGGGTACGGCGAGGTCGCCGACGAGGTACAGCGATTGTTCCTCGCGGGCCAGAAGGACGCGGCGACCGCGTTGATCCCCGACGAGCTCGTCAACGACATGCACATCATCGGCGACGAGGGCTACGTCAAGGAGCGCGTCGCGCAGTGGGAGGAGACCGGCGTGACCACGCTGCTGCTCAGTGCTCGCAACGCGGCGGAGATCCACAAAGTCGCTGAGCTGCTCGCCTGACCTGAGCGCTACGGGGCGCGGACTGCTCGGCGCTGCTGGGCGAAGATCTGCTTGCGCAACGCGTCCGCGTCCCGGTTGGGCTCGTCGAAGAGCACGACCAGGAGCTCCGCCGCCACGTGGCGCGCCGCGGCGCGCCGGGAGACGACCCGTGCGGGCACGGCGAACTCCAGGTCACCGAAACGGAAGCAGGCGAGGACCTTCTCGTCGAGCAGCGGAGCGGCTGCGTGCGCCGGATCCACGGAACAGCGCAGCGCGCCCTCGCTGATGTCGACCAGGGTGCCGGGGACGGCATCGTCGTCGGCTCCGCCCTCGCGGGAGCGCAGGGAGACCCGGCCGAAGGCGGGGACCCGCACGAAACGACGTCGTTGCTCGACCCAGCCGGTCCCGGTGACGGCCAGGGACCACAGCCCCAGGCCGTGCTCGCTGTGCGTCGCCACCAGCTGGGTCGGCAGGACCGCGACACCGCCGCGGACGCTCCACGAGACCAGCCAGTCCGTCCCGGGCCGGTGGTCCGCCTCGAGCGGGAGGTCCAGCGGGCCAGCGAGCGTGAGGAGCTCGGACGCGAGGCCCTCCACCCGGCTGCGGTACTCCGGGCCTGCCTGGGCGTGCAGCGTGACCGGTTCGTTGAGGCCGGGACGAAGATCCACCCCCCGATGCTACTGATCGGCGGACGGTCGCTGCCCGGATCATTGCGGCAGGCCTAGAACACGTTCTAGTCTGACCACCATGAGTTCTGTGACCGACATCGCGAACGCCGGAGACCTGCGCACCGGGACCCACAACGGCCACCTGATGGTCGCGGCCCTGCGGCGCCACCACAACCGACCGATCATCCACCTCGGGGACGTGACGCTGACCGGCCAACAGGTCGCGAAGAGGATCAGCACCTACATCCAGGCGTTCGAGTCCCTCGGCGCCGGCTTCGGTACCGCGGGTGCGTTGCTCGCACTGAACCGGCCCGAGGTGCTGTTCATCCTCGGTGCCGGTCAGACCCAGGGCTACCGTCGTACGTCGCTGCACCCGCTCGGCTCGGCCGACGATCACGCGTACGTGATCAACGACGCCGAGATCACCACGTTGATCATCGACCCGTACTTCAGCGAGCGTGCGCTGGCCCTGCTGGAGAAGTGCCCCGGCCTGACCCAGGTCCTCACCATCGGGCCGGTGCCGGAGGACGTCGCCAAGGCTGCCGCGGACAGCGGCCGCACCACCGCGGACCTGACCGAGGTCGCCGGCGGTTTCGAGCCGCAACCGCTCGAAGCGCGCCTGCTCCCCGGCGACCACGTCGTGTCGATCACCTACACCGGGGGAACGACGGGCAAGCCCAAGGGCGTCATCGGGATGAGCCAGACCATGAACACGATGACCGGCATCCAGCTGGCCGAGTGGGAGTGGCCCGAGGAGCCGCGGTTCCTGATGTGCACCCCGCTGTCGCACGCCGGCGCGGCGTTCTTCGTCCCGGTCGTGATCAAGGGCGGGACCCTCTTCGTGACCTCGACGTTCAACCCGGCCGAGGTGCTGGCGGTGATCGAGGAGAAGAAGATCAACTCCCTGATGCTGGTGCCGACGATGCTCTACGCCCTCATGGACCACCCGGACAGCCACACCCGCGACCTGTCGTCGCTGGAGACCGTCTACTACGGCGCGTCGGCCATGAACCCGGTCCGGCTCAAGGAGGCGATCGAGCGGTTCGGTCCGATCTTCGCCCAGTACTACGGCCAGTCCGAGGCGCCGATGGTGATCACCTACTTCGGTAAGGGCGATCACGTCGACGCCGACGGCAAGCCCTTGGAGCACCGGTTGACCTCGTGCGGCCGGCCGACGGCGCTGGCCCGTACAGCGCTCCTCGGCGAGGACGGTACGCCGGTCGCACCCGGCGAGCCGGGCGAGATCTGCGTCGCCGGCCCGCTCCTCTCCGGCGGCTACTGGAAGCTGCCCGACCAGACCGCGGAGACATGGAAGGACGGCTGGATGCACACCGGCGACGTCGCCCGGGAGGACGAGGACGGCTTCTGGTACATCGTCGACCGGACCAAGGACATGATCGTCACCGGCGGTTTCAACGTGTTCCCCCGCGAGGTCGAGGACGTCGTGGCCGAGCACCCGGCGATCGCCCAGGTCGGCGTGATCGGCGTGCCGCACGAGAAGTTCGGCGAGTCGGTCACCGCGATCGTGGTCCTCCGCGAGGGCCACGAGCTCACCGACCAGGTGATCGTCGAGATCCAGGACATGGTCAAGGAGCGCAAGGGCTCGGTGCAGGCGCCGAAGCAGGTCATCGCGATCGACGCCCTGCCCCTGACCGGGCTCGGCAAGCCGGACAAGAAGGCGCTCCGGGCGCAGTACTGGACCGGCGACCGCAGCGTCGGCTGACGTGCAGGACAGGTGTCGACCGACTCAACCAGCGCTGGTCGAGCTCGTCGAAACCCGCTGCCAGTGCTGCAGGTCCTCCCGGGCGCCCTCGAACACGTAACCGCACTTCTCGGCCACCCGTTGGGAGCCGGTGTTCTCCGGCGAGATCAGCAGCGCGAGCCGGTGCATGCCCTGGTCCAGCGCCCAGTCGGTGAGCAGGGCAAGCGTCGCGGTCGCGACCCCGTGGCCGCGGGCCCACGGGGAGGTCGCGTACCCCAGCTCGAGCTCGGCCGCCTCCCGGTCGATGTCGAAGGCGACGGCGTACCCGACGAAGCCGTCGTGATCGGGAGATGCGTCGTCGACGATCGCCCAGCTGACCTTGGTCTCGCCGTCGAACTGCGTACGCCAGGTCGTCAGCCAGTCCGCCGGAGTCGGGTCCGGCGTGCTGGTGAACCGGAGGATGTCGGGGTCCCGGATGGTCGCGGCCATCGGTCCGAGGTGCTCGTCGGTGAACGGGACCAGCCTGATCGTCATCCGGGCAGGCTAGTCCGCCGGGTCAGCTCCCGGTGAAGTTCGCGGGCCGCTTCTCCAGGAACGCCCGCGGGCCCTCCTTGGCGTCGTCGGACTTGAACACCTCGGCGCCAACCTTGGCGTCGTCGGCCCAGCACTCGTCCTCGTGCTTGCCCTCGGAGTCGCGCATGGTCTTCAGGATCGCCTGCACCGCGAGCGGCCCGTTGGCCGCGATCAGGTCGGCGATCTCGTGCGCCTTCGCCAGCGCGCCGCCGTCGGGGACGACGTGGCCGATCAGGCCGAGCTCCTTGGCCTCGGGTGCCAGCAGCAGTCGACCGGTCAGCAACAGCTCAGCCGCCACGGTGTACGGGATCTGGCGGGGGAGCCGGACCGCGGAGCCGCCCATCGGGTAGAGGCTCCACTTGGCCTCGGCGACGCCGAACTTCGCCGACTCGCCGGCGATCCGGATGTCGGTGCCCTGGAGGATCTCGGTCCCGCCGGCGATCGCGGGGCCCTCGACGGCAGCGATCAGCGGCTTGGTCAGCCGGAAGCCCTTCAGCAGACCCTTGAGGATGGTGGGGTCGAACTCGCCGGACTCGAAGCTGTCCCCGGGGGGCTTCTCGTTCGCGGTCTTCAGGTCCATGCCCGCACAGAAGTAGCCGCCCGCACCGGTGAGGATGCAGACCCGGATCTCCGGGTCGGAGTTCACCCGGTCCCAGGCGTCCTCCATGATCCGCAGCATCTCGGAGGAGAGCGCGTTGCGGCGCTCGGGCCGGTTCATCGTGACGATGAGCTTGTGGCCGTCCTGCTCGACGATGCAGTCGGGCGTGGTTCGTTCGGGTGCGGTGTCCGTCATGGGGGGAATGCTAGCCCTAAACGAGAACGTGTTCTAGTATCGCGACATGGCCCTCAACATCGCTGATCTCTTCGAGCACGCCGTCGACGCGGCTCCCGACAAGCCGGCAGTGAAGGTGGGTGACCGGACGGTCACCTACGCAGAGCTGGAGGCGGAGTCGAACAGGCTCGCGCACTACCTCCAGTCCCAGGGCGTCAAGCCCGGGGACCACGTCGCGGTCTACGCCAAGAACTCGATCGAGCACGTGATCGCGGTCCTCGCGATCGTGAAGGTCCGCGCGGTCAACATCAACGTGAATTACCGGTACGTCGAGGGCGAGCTCAACTACCTCTTCAACAACGCCGACGTGGTCGCGCTCATCGTGGAGCGGACCTACGCCCCGCTGGTCGCCAAGACCTTCCCGAACCACGAGAAGCTCCAGACCGTCGTCGTCGTCCCCGACGTGATCGAGCCCGACGACCAGTCGGACATCTCCGCCTTCGGCGGCGTCCTGTACGCCGACGCGATCGCCGACCAGAGCGCCGAGCGCGACTTCGCCGAGCGCAGCGCCGACGACCTGCACATCATCTACACCGGCGGTACGACCGGCTTCCCCAAGGGCGTCATGTGGCGTCACGAGGACTTCTGGCGCACGCTCGGCGGCGGCATCGACTTCTACACCGGCGAGAAGCTCGACGAGTACGACCAGTCCAAGCAGGCTGCCCAGGACGGTCGGATGGTCACCTTCCCGCTCAGTCCGCTCATGCACGGGGGTGCCCAGGCCGGTCTTCTGATGCACCTGTTCGCCGGTCACCTGACGATCCTCGAGCCGAAGTTCGACCCCCGGCGCACCTGGGAGCTCATCGACGAGAACGGCATCATGTTGATCTTCATGACCGGTGACGCGATGGCGCGGCCGCTGATCGAGGAGTTCGAGCGGAAGGCGAAGACGGACGCGCCGTACAGCGGCGCCAGCCTGTTCGCGGTCTCCAGCAGCGCCGCGATCTTCTCGCCCGAGGTCAAGGAGCGCTGGATCGAGGCGCTGCCCAACCCGGTGTACACCGACTCGGTGGGTGCGTCGGAGACCGGTTTCCAGGGCATGGGGATGCAGGACAAGACCCACATCTCCAGCGACGGCCCGGTCGTCGGGCTCGGTCCGAGCAGCGTCGTGATCGACGAGCAGAACAACGTGCTCGAGCTCGCCACCAATGTCGGCAAGATCGGTCGCCTGGGTCGGGGCGGCTCCGTCCCCGTGGGCTACTACAAGGACGAGAAGAAGTCCGCCGAGACCTTCCTGGTCATCAACGGCGAGCGCTACTCGGTCCCCGGTGACTTCGCGCGGATCGAGGAGGACAACCGGGTCACCCTGCTCGGCCGCGGCTCGAACTGCGTGAACACCGGCGGTGAGAAGGTCTACCCCGAAGAGGTCGAGATGGCGATCAAGCGCCACCCGGCCGTGTACGACGTCCTGGTGGTCGGCATCCCCGACGAGAAGTTCGGCCAGGCCGTCGCCGCGGTGGTCCAGCCGCGTGAGGGCGCGAGCGTCGAGCTCGACGAGCTGCGGGACTTCCTCCGTGAGTACCTCTCGGGCTACAAGCTCCCGCGGACGATGACGCTGGTCCCGGAGATCCCGCGCAACGCCACCGGCAAGGCCCAGTATCCCCGCGCCAAGGAGCTGCTGCTCGAGGCCAAGGCGTCCCAGAACACCGAAGGGGCTTCTCTCTGATGCGCACCGAACTCTGCGACCGCCTCGGCATCGAGTACCCGATCTTCGCCTTCACCCCCTCGGAGAAGGTCGCGGCCGCTGTCTCGCGCGCCGGGGGACTGGGCGTTCTCGGCGCGGTCCGCTTCAACGATGCCAGCGAGCTCGACGAGACATTGACCTGGATGGACGAGAACACCGACGGCAAGCCGTACGGCGTCGACATCGTGATGCCGATGAAGATCCCCACCGAGGGCAAGCCGGTCGACCTCAAGGCGCTGATCCCGGGCGAGCACATCACCTTCGTGGAGGAGACGCTGCGCAAGCTGGGCGTCCCGCCGCTCCCGGAGGGCGAGGGGCGCGAAGGCGTTCTCGGCTGGCTGCACTCTACCGCGCGCTCGCACGTGGACGTGGCGCTGCAGCACCGCCCGGTGCTGATCGCCAACGCCCTCGGTACGCCCCCCAACGATGTGATCGAGCAGGCTCACGCTCAGGGTGTCCTGGTCGCGGCGCTCGCCGGCGCGGCCAAGCACGCGGCCAGCCACGTCGCCAACGGCGTCGACATCATCGTCAGCCAGGGGTACGAGGCCGGTGGTCACACCGGCGAGATCGCGAGCATGGTGCTCACCCCGGAGATCGTCGACGCCGTCGACGTGCCGGTTCTCGCTGCGGGCGGCATCGGCTGCGGTCGTCAGGTCGCCGCATCGCTGGCGCTGGGCGCCCAGGGCGTCTGGACCGGTTCGCTCTGGCTCACCGTCGCGGAGTACGACCTGGGCAGCAGCGACGCCGTCCAGCGGGCGCTGCTCAAGGCCGGGTCGGGCGACACCGTCCGTAGCCGGGTCTACACCGGCAAGCCGGCGCGCCTGCTGAAGAACAAGTGGACCGCTGCGTGGGAGGAGGAGGGTGCTCCGGCGCCGCTCCCGATGCCATTGCAGAACCTCCTGGTCTCCGACGCGCACAACCGGATGAACATGGCTGACGACGCCGACGCCGTTGCGATGCCGGCCGGCCAGATCATCGGCCGCACCAACGAGGTCCGCCCGGTCGCCCAGGTGATGGCCGAGCTGATCGCCGAGTACGAGGAGACCGTGGCCCGGCTGGAGAAGATCCGCGGCTGAGGCGGAAGTCGTCAGGGCTCATCAAGCGACCCGGGCCTGTGGACGACCGAGCGCCGATTCAGGCTGTGTGTCCTAAGGTCGCGGAATGGTCGTGACCCCAAGAAACCGTGGCCCGGCTGTCGGACGTCTCATCACGGTGTGCGTCGCGCTCGCCGTGGTGCTGGGGATGTGGGTGGTCGGTGGCAATGCCGCACCCACGGTCTCCACCGGCCCCGTTCCGCCGGCCACGTGCGGTCCGGGGTCGTTGCCGGAGACCGCGACCCAGGGGCGGGTCCCCAGAACGGACTACACCTCGGGACGTGCTGCGAAGGGCTACCGGTGCAACACCGTCCAGGTGGGGCACCAGGGCTCGTCCGGCGGGTTCAAGACCCTGCGGTACACGGACTCCCAGGGCAACACCTGTGCGTTCTACGACTCCACCCTGACGGTCCCGCGCGACGTCCTGTCCAACACCCTGTCCGGGGACGGCCTGGGCGTCGTCGTCCTGGACATGAGCAACCCCGCGAAACCGCGCAGGACCGCGAACCTCGTCTCCGTCGGCATGCTGAGCCCGCACGAATCGCTTCTCGTCAACGCCAAGCGGGGACTGCTGGTCGCGGTGATGGGCACGGCCGTCACCGCCCCCGGCATCCTCGACGTCTACGACGTGAAGACCGACTGCCGCAAGCCCCGCCTGCTCTCGAGCTCGCTGTCGGGCATCCTCGGCCACGAGAGCGGCTTCTCGCCCGACGGCAGGACCTACTACGTCGCCGGCGTCCTCGGGACCCTGACCGCCGTCGACCTGACCGATCCCCGCAAGCCGCGGGTGGTCTACAAGCAGGGCGGCGTCGTCTACCACGGGCTGCGCCTCTCCTCCGACGGCAACACCATGTACGTCGCGAACATCGGCCAGCCCGGCCCGGGCGGGATCACCGGCGCCGGCCTCCGGATCATCGACGTCAGTCAGATCCAGGCACGACGAGCCAACCCGAAGGCGCCGGTGCTCTCCACGATCTCCTGGCCGAACGCCTCGATCCCGCAGGTGGCGGAGCCGTTCACCAGCAAGGGGCACCGCTACGTCCTGGAGGTCGACGAGTTCGTCGACCTCTTCAGCTTCAAGGGGCTCTCCGACATCGTCAACTCACCGGTGGGCGCAGCCCGGATCATCAACGTCGACAACCCCAAGCGCCCCTTCGTGGTGAGCAACATCAACTTGACGGTGCACCAACCCGATCAGCGCGGTGGCCCGCAGCGGAAGGACCCGATGGCGTGGTTCCCGGCCCAGGGTTACGCCGCCCACTACTGCGGGATGCCCACCCGCGACAACCCGAAGATCGCCGGTTGCTCGATGATCCTCTCCGGCCTGCGGCTCTTCGACATCCGCGACGTCGAGAACCCGAAGGAGATCGGCTACTTCAACAAGCCGGTCGCGAGGATCACCAAGCCGGCACTGATCCCTGCCCTCGGTGGTTACGCGATGTCCCAGCCCGCCTGGGACCCGGCCCGTAACTCGGTCTGGTACACCGACGCGAACTCCGGTTTCTACGTCGTGAAGCTGACCAACGGCGTGGAGAAGCTGCTGCACTAGTCCGGCGACGTAGCGCGGACCCGGTTGGGTCGTTGGTGGGGCATGGTCGTCCTCACCTCACCTCGTCAGTCCCGTGCAGCCGTACGCCGGTTCGCGCTCGTCATCGGCGTTCTCGCGGCGCTGGTCGCGGGTCTGCTCGCCGGTACGTCGACTGCGGCCGACGAGGACGTGCCGTCGGCCCCCGTCCCGGTCGCCGAGTGTGGGCCGGGGTCGCTGCCGGAGACGTCGACCCAGGGCCGGGTCCCGCAGGCCGACTACGACTCTGGCCGGGTGCTGCAGGGCTACACCTGCAACACCGCTGAAGTGGCTCGCCAGGGCGCGTCGGGCGGGTTCAAGACGCTGCGCTACACCGACTCCGCCGGTCGCACCTGCGCGTTCTACGACTCCTCCCAGCTCACCTCCCCGGACTCGCTGGTCGACAACCTGTTCAACGGCGCCGGCAACGGCGTGGTCGTGCTGGACATGACCGATCCCGCCAACCCGCGGAAGACCGCGAACCTCACGTCGGCTGCGATGCTGGCGCCGCACGAGTCGTTGCTGGTCAACGCCGAGCGCGGGCTCCTGGTCGGCACCCTCGGCACCGCGGCCACCGCGCCCGGCGTCCTCGACGTGTACGACGTGAAGACCGACTGCCGGAAGCCGAAACTGCTCTCCAGCACGCTCTCGGCCCTGCTCGGCCACGAGACCGGTCTCTCCCCGGACGGGCGGACGCTCTACGCCGCCAGCACGATCTACACCTTCGTCGCGGTCGACCTGTCCAACCCTCGTTTCCCCAAGACGATCTACACCCAGCCCAACGTGCAGTACCACGGGATGCGGCTCTCCGATGACGGCAACACCTTGTACGCCGCCCACATCGGTGAGCCCGGGCCGGACTTCATCTCCGGCGGCGGTCTCCGGATCATCGACGTGAGCCAGATCCAGGCACGGGTGAAGAACCCGAAGGCGCCGATCCTGGCCACGATGACCTGGCGTGGGTCCTCCATCCCGCAGGTCGCCGAGCCCTTCACCCGCGACGGCCACCAGTACCTGTTGGAGGTCGACGAGTTCGTGGACCTGTTCTCCTTCTCGAGTCTCTTCGACATCAAGAACGCCCCGGTCGGCGCGGCGCGGATCATCAACGTCGACGACCCGCGGCACCCGTTCCTGGTGAGCAACATCCGGCTCCAGGTGCACCAGCCCGCGGACCACGCCGGTGAGCAGAGCCAGGACCCGGGAGCGTCGAGCCCGCTCGGCGGCTACACCGCGCACTACTGCTCGCTGCCGACCCGAGACAACCCGGACATCGCCGGGTGCTCGATGATCCTGTCGGGCCTCCGGCTCTTCGACATCCGCGACGTCGAGAACCCGAAGGAGATCGGCTACTTCAACAAGCCGGCCCCCGCTGGCGCCGGTGCGTACTCGCAGCCCGCGTGGGACCCCGCCAACGGCTCCGTCTGGTACACCGACCGTTCGACCGGGTTCTACAACGTGAAGCTGACCAACGGCGTCCAGGACCTGCTTCCGTAGGTCGGTCGGGCACGGCGGTCCTCGCCGTCCAGACCTATCCGGACCCCGCCGGGTTCAGGTGCGCCTCACCGCAGCCGCACCACGTTCGTGCCGGCCACCTTGTCGTGCAACGTCTGTTTCTTCGGGTCCCACAGCGGCCAGAGGTAGTTCAGGAGCACGACCGGGAAGGCCAGCAACCCGATCCACGGCAGGTTCATGACCACGGAGAGCCCGGTGACGGCCCCGACCCGGACCAGGACCGTCGACCACGGCAGCGGCCCGGGGGTGTCCCGCCTCCGGACGCGCAGCCCCAGGAGGAGCTTGCCGGGGGTGGCCTGCTTCCAGCGGAGGAAGGCTGCGTTGTAGACCAGTGCGATGCCGACCGAGGTCAGGCCGAGCAGCAGCGCCTCGGCCGAGGTCGGGTCGAAGAGGTCGGGAAGGCTGGGCAGGGCGGTGTCGTTCTGGGCCGCGGCGTCGAGGTCGTCGAACCACGCGGACAGCTCGTCCCACTGCGAGGCGATGAGCGGGACGGCGGCGAGGACGTAGACCGGCACCAGGATCACGCCGTCGATCAGCAGCGCGGCCACGCGCTGCCACCAACCGGCGAGACGTTGCCCGTCCGGGGTGGTCGCGGTCCGGGTCGGCGCCTGGTAGCCGTACGCCGGGGGGCCCGCGTACCCCGGGTACTGCTGGCCGCTCGCGATGGGCTCGGGCCTCGGCGTGTGGGGATCCGGGTACGTCGGCAGCGGCACCGGGGCCGGGGGAGCCATCTGGTGGACGTGCTCGGTCCACCGCTGCCCGTCCCAGTAGCGGAGGCGTCCGGGACCGGCGTAGGACGGGTCGGGGTCGGCGTACCAACCGGCGGGGGTCTGGGTCATGGTGCAGATCGTGACAGATCCGGCGTCAGCCGTACGACGTCCCGCGCTCGGCCCGCTCCCAGGTCGGTACGAACGCCGCCGTCTGCAGCTCGCGTTTGAGGACCTTGTTCGTCGCCGTCCGCGGGAGCGCCTCGACGATCCGGACCAACCGTGGCCACGCTTTCGTGCCCAGGTCCGCCTGCGCGGCCAGGAACTCCTCGAAGTCGGCCGGGGTCAGCGGAGCGGTCAGGACGAGGGCGGCGACGAGGCGGTCGCCGGATTGCGGGTCCGGCACGGCGTAGACCGCTGCCTCGGAGATGTCCGGGTGCCGCAGCAGGATGCGCTCGATCGGAGCCGCCGCCAGGTTCTCCCCGTCGACGCGGAGCCAGTCCGCGGTGCGGCCGGCGAAGTAGACCCAGCCGTCGGCGTCGCGGTAGGCCAGATCGCCGCTCCAGTACATCCCGCCGCGCATGCGCTCCGCCGTGGCGGCCTCGTCGCCGTAGTACCCGGCGAACTGGCCCATGCCCTGGGTGTTGACCAACTCGCCGACGCACGCGGCGAGGTTGATGACCTGACCGGAGGCGTCGTAGCGGGCCGGGGGGCACTCCGTCCGGGTCTCCGGGTGATAGACGGCCACCCCGGGAGCGGGCTGCCCCAGCGACCCGGGCGGGGTGCCCTCGATCCGGCTGACCACGACGGCGTTCTCGGTCGATCCGAACCCGTCGACGACCCGGCACCCGAAACGCGCTGCGAACGCGGCCGTGTCCCGGTCCCCGGCCTCGTTGCCGAAGACGAGTCGGAGCGGGTTGTCCGCGTCCTCGGGCGAAGCCGGCGTCGCCAGGATGTAGGCCAGCGGCTTGCCGACGTAGTTCGCGTACGTCGCGGCGTACCGACGGACGTCGGGCAGGAACGCGCTCGCGGAGAAGCGTCGGGCCAGCGCGATCGTGGCGCCCGTGGTGAGCGCGGGGGCCCACCCCGCCATCACCGAGTTGGAGTGGAACAGCGGCATCGAGACGTAGTGAACGTCCTCACCGACGAGCCCCAGCCGCTCGGTGAGGTAGGCGCCGGGGAAGGTGATCTTCTCGTGGGTCACCCGGACGGCCTTCGGCTCGCCGCTCGTGCCGCTGGTGAAGATCAGCATGAACAGCGATGCGGGGGCCGGGGATACGACCGGCGCCACGCCGTCGGTCGGCCAGGCGTACGCCGTCACGTCGACGACGGTGACCCCGGTCAGGTCGAGGCCCTCGAGCAGGGGAGCGTGCCGGGGCTCGACGAGGAGCACCTGGACGTCGGCGCGCCGGATGTCGGCGAGCAGGGCCGCGCCGCGCCGCGTGGTGTTGAGGCCGACGACGACGTGGGCGCCCCAGCCCGCCGCGGCGAGCTGGAACACCATCTCGGGCGTGTTCTCCAGCAGGACGCCGACGTGCGGCGGCCGGGCGGGGTCGAGGAGCTCGCCCAGGGCGGCTGCGCGCCCGCGCGACGCAGCGACGTACTCGCGCCAGGTCCAGGACTGGTCGTCGGCGAGCAGCCCGGGGGAGTCGTCCTCGGCCCGAGCGGTCAGCAGTTCGCGGACCGTGCCGGAGGCGACCACCGGTCAGACGGGCTCGGCGGCGAGGATCGCCCCGATCAAGCGGGCCTGTTCGGTGGTGCCGCCGTACAAGAACTCGCCGAGCTTGCCGGTGGTGAAGTAGCGGTGCGCCTCGCCGTCCATGTCGATCCCGACGCCGCCGTGCACGTGCACGGTGGTGTGGGCGACCTGGTGACCGGCGTCCGCGGCCCAGAGCTTGGCGCTGGCGACCTCGGCCTCCGCGGGGAGGCCCTCGTCCAGGCGCCAGGCGGCCTGCCAGAGCATCAGGTCGGCACCGAGGATGTCGATGTAGCCGTCGGCCAGACGCTGCGAGACCGCCTGGAAGGTGCCGATCGGGCGGCCGAACTGCTCACGTGTCTTCGCGTACGCCGCGGTCAAGTCGAGCGCGCCCTTGACGACGCCGAGCTCGTGGGCGGAGGCAGCCAGGACCAGCCGCTGCTGGAGCCACTCGACGACAGCGGCCCCGTCACTCAGGTTGCCCAGGAGCTGACCGGACGCCCGGTCGAGCTCGACGCGAGCGACCGTGCTGCCGTCGCTGATCCGCTGGCCGACCACGGTCACCCCGGCGTCGCCGGGCTCGACGAGGAACGCGCTGACGCCGTCGGGGGTGCTGGCGGGGACCAGGAACGCCGCGGCGACGGTGCCTGCCGGGACGACCACCTTGGTGCCGGTGAGGAGCCACTGCTCGCCGTCGTGCTCGGCGCTGGTCAGAGGCGTGGTCGGGACGTGCTCGCGCTCCTCGGCGATGGCTGCGGTGAGGATGCCGGTACCGGACACCGCTCCCTCCAACCACCGGGTCCGGGTGGCGTCGTCGCCGAACTCCGCGATCGCGAGCGCGGTCGGCAGGTGCGTCGCGAGCGGGACCGGCGCGACCAGACGACCGGCCTCGACGAGCACGCTGCACAGCTCCAGCACGCCGAGGCCGGAGCCGCCCGCGCTCTCGGGCAGGCACAGGCCGAGGATGCCGGCGTCGGCGAGCTTGGCCCACAGGGCCTGGTCGAACCGGCCCTGGTCGGCGGCCTTGAGGCGCTCAGGCGTGCACTCGTTCTTGAAGATCGTCGCGGCCAGCTCGGCGGCGTCGGTCTGGGTCTCGCTGAAGGAGAAGTCCATGGTCTGTGTCCTTGAGTCGGAGGGTTTCGACAGGCTCAACCGGCAGGGGTCGGCCCAGCAGTGGCTAGCGCTTGGCGGCGGGCAGGCCGAGGCCGACGTAGCCGATGATGTCGCGCTGGATCTCGTTGGTGCCGCCGCCGAACGTCATCACCAGGGCGGAGCGGTAGTAGCGCTCCAGGCGTCCGCGCAGGATCGCTCCGGCGGAGTCGCCGTGGACGACGGCCTCGGGGCCGACGATCTCCATCAGCGAGCGGTAGACCTCGGTCGCCAGCTCGGAGCCGTAGATCTTCGTTGCGGAGGCATGGGCGGGGGACAGATCGTCGGTGGCGGAGGCCAGCTTCCAGTTGAGAAGCTTGAGCATGTCGACGCGGGCGTGCGCCCGGCCGAGCAGCACCTGGACCCACTGGGCGTCGATGACGCGGGTGCCGTCGGGGTTCTTGGTCTGCTGGGCCCACTCGCGGACCTGCGCCACCGAGTGCATCAGGGGAGCAGCCGAGGTGAGCGCGACCCGCTCGTGGTTGAGCTGATTGGTCATCAGGGCCCAGCCGCCGTTGAGGCCGCCGACCAGGTTCTCCTCGGGGACGCGGACGTCCTCGTAGTAGGTCGCGGAGGTACCGACACCGGCCACCGTGTGCACGGGGGTGTAGGAGAAGCCCTTCGCGTCCGCCGGGACCAGGATCATCGAGAGGCCCTTGTGCCGCGGGAGGTCCGGGTCGGTCCGGCACGCGAGCCAGATGTAGTCGGCGTACTGGATCAACGAGGTCCACATCTTCTGACCGTTGATCACCCACTCGCCGTTCTCCAGGCGTGCCTTCGTCTGCAGGCTGGCCAGGTCGGTGCCCGAGCCGGGCTCGGAGTAGCCGATGGAGAAGTGCATCTCGCCCTTGAGGATCTTGGGGAGCATCTCCGCCTTCTGGGCGTCGGTGCCGAAGCGCATGATCGTCGGACCCACCGTGTTCAGGGTCAGGTAGGGAATCGGGACGCCGGCGATGGCCGCTTCGTCGGTGAAGATCAGCTGCTCGATCATCGAGCGGTTCTGACCGCCGTACTCCTCGGGCCAGCCGATGCCGAGCCAGCCGTCGTGCCCGATCTGCCGGATGACGTCCTTGTAGACCGTGGCGTCGCCGAACTCGCCGCCGTCGCCCTTGATCGGGGCACCGCCCTCGTCCTTGAACTCGCTCGTGGCGACCGAGAGCCCGGCCCGCACCTCGGGGGTCACGAGTTGCGAAAAGTAGTCGCGGAGCTCCGCACGCAGCTGCTCGTGCTCCTCGTTCAGGGCGATCTTCATGGAGTCAACCTCACAATGGGCGTTGAATGAACCTGGCACGTGATTTGCGCGAGACTGGCTTAGACGTCTGTAAAACTATAACCTGTTCTTGTTTTAGACCAGAGTTTCGACCCGGGAGGTCACGATGAGCACCGCCACCGCTCCACGCGCGCTGGACGAGGGAGTGCCGCCGACCCGCTACGCGCGAGGCTGGCACTGCCTCGGTCTCGCCGACTCCTTCCGCGACGGCACGCCGCACGCGATCCGGGCCTTCGACGGCAAGCTCGTTGTCTGGCAGGACAGCCAGGGCGAGCTCAACGTCCTCGACGCCTACTGCCGCCACATGGGCGGCGACCTGACGCAGGGTGAGGTCAAGGGCGACGAGGTCGCCTGCCCGTTCCACGACTGGCGCTGGGGCGGCGACGGCAAGTGCAAAGCCATCCCGTACGCCCGCCGGGTGCCGTTGCGGGCGAAGACCCAGCGCTACGAGACCGCGATCGTCAACGACCAGCTGTTCATCTGGTTCGACCCGGAGGGTTCCGAGGCCGACCGTTCGACCCTGCCGTACCAACTGCCGGGGCTCGCCGAGGGCGAGTACGCCGCCTGGAGCTGGAACGTCACCGAGATCGAGGGCTCCAACTGCCGCGAACTCATCGACAACGTCTCGGACATGGCGCACTTCTACTACGTGCACTTCTCCTTCCCGACGAGCTTCCGCAACGTCTTCGAAGGTCACCTGGCCACCCAGTACATGGAGTCCACGGGCCGGCCCGACAAGGCCGACGGCTACAGCGCCGCGGGCACCGACCTGTTCCTGAAGTCCGAGGCCACCTACTACGGGCCGTCGTACATGATCAACTGGCTCTGGGTCGACTACAAGGGTTTCAAGACCGAGGTCGTCCTGATCAACACGCACATCGCGACGAGTCCGAACTCTTTCACGCTGCAGTACGGGATCACCGTCAAGAAGCCTGAGGGCATGGACGACGCGACGGTCGCGTTCATCGCCGAGAAGTACACCAAGATGTTCGGCGAGGGTTTCCTCCAGGACGTGCACATCTGGAAGAACAAGATCGCGGTCCAGAACCCGTTGCTCTGCGAGGAGGACGGTCCGGTCTACCAGCTGCGGCGCTGGTACGAGCAGTTCTACGTCGACAAGGCCGACATCGTCCCGGAGATGGTCGAGCGCTTCGAGTTCGAGGTCGACACCACCAAGGCCAACGAGTACTGGCACGAAGAGGTCGCCGAGAACCTGAGGAAGAAGGCAGCCGCCGACGCCGCTGCCGGGCACCCGGTCGCGCACTGATGAGGGCCGGCTGATGGTCTCCTTCGCCCCCACCTCCGCGGAGACGGCGGAGGACCAGCGCCTCTACACCCAGGAGCGGCTGGTCGGGGTGGCCTGCCTGGACTGTCTCGCGGTGGTCCGGGTGAAGAAGAACAGCGAGCACCAGACCTCGATCCAGTGGGACAGCGCGTCGCTCGAGCACTGTGCCGAGTTCGCCCGAGCAGCGTCCCAGCCGGAGGGACGACCGATCCGGGTCGGCTGCTCACGACTACGCTCCTCGATCGAGCAGGCCGTCAAGGACGGAACGGTCGAGGTCGGAGCAGAGGATGGCTACTGAGCATGGCAATTGAGTCCTTCGTCCTGAACGTCACGGAGGTCGTCGCGGAGACTGCGGACGCGTGCTCGGTCGTGTTCGAGGTTCCGGCGGACCTCCAGGAGAAGTTCGCCTACTCCCCGGGCCAGTTCCTGACGGTGGCCGTCCCCAGCGACCGGACCGGTCTCGCTGCGCGCTGCTACTCCTTGTCGAGCTCCCCGCACAGCGGCAAGCACCAGATCACCGTGAAGCGGACCGTCGACGGGTACGCGTCCAACTGGATCTGCGACAACCTCAAGGCCGGGGACACCCTGCGCCTGCTGCCGCCGAGCGGGATCTTCACCCCCAAGGACCTCAACGCCGACCTGCTGCTGTGGGGCGGCGGTTCCGGCATCACGCCGGTGATCTCGATCGCGCGGACCGCCCTGGAGAAGGGGTCGGGCAAGGTCGTCCTCTTCTACGCGAACCGGGACCAGGACTCGGTGATCTTCGCCGCCGAGCTCCGCGACCTGGCGGCCGAGCACCCCGACCGCTTCACCGTCGTGCACTGGCTGGAGTCGGTCCAGGGCCTGCCGTCGCCGGAGGGCATCAAGCTCTTCGCGTCGTACTTCACCGCATACACGTCGTTCTGCTGCGGGCCGGCGCCGTTCATGAAGGCCGTCGCAACCGCGCTCAAGGAGCTCGAGATCCCCCGTGAACGTCGCCACCAGGAGAAGTTCGTCTCCCTGGGCGGCAACCCGTTCGGTGACGTCGAGGAGGTCCTGGCCGCGCAGAGGATCCTGGCCGAAGCGGATGACGCCGACGAGCCCGACGACGCCCCGGCCCCTGCCTTCGCGGGCCCGGTCAGCATCGAGGTCGAGCTGGACGGCTCGCACCACACCTTCGACGACTGGGACGGGCGTCAGGTCCTCCTGGAGTTCTTGGAGTCCAAGGGCGTCGAGGCTCCGTTCAGCTGCCGCGAGGGTAACTGCAGCTCGTGCGCGTGCATCGTGCTCGAGGGCGACCTGGAGATGAAGCACAACGACGTCCTGGACCCCGACGACCTGGCCGACGGCATCCGGCTGACCTGCCAGGCGCTGCCGCTCGCCGAGAAGATCCGGATCAGCTACAACGGTTGAGGCTCAGGCGTCGTCGTTCTCGTGGTCGCCGTCGTCCTCGTGCAGGGGCAGGAAGACCGACTGCTGCTTGACCCGCGGCGGAGCCACCGACTCCGGGCCGAACAGGCGCCGGCGTACCGGTCCGGTGAGGGCGCCGACCGGTGCGGTCAGGACGTAGGTGTACGCGACCACGAGCATGGTTCCCGCCGGCTCGAGCACCAGGCCGGCGATGAACGCGACCACGATCAGGCCGGTGATCACTCGTGCCTGCTGGGTCTGCGGACTGATCAGGTTGCGGAACGAGCGGAACCGGACGGTGCTGACCATCAGCAGCGCCGGTACGACGCTGATCAGGGCCGGCAGCAGGATCGAGGGTCCGACGCCGGCCTTCGGTTCGTCGAGGGCGAAGACGGTCGCGATCACAACCGCTGCGGCGCCCGGACTCGGCATCCCGATGAAGTAGCGCTTGTCGGCATGCGGATCGATGGTGAAGTTGAACCGTGCCAGGCGGAACGCGGCGCAGGCCAGCCAGAAGTACGCGGCCAGCCAGGCGATCACCGGCCATTCCGGGAGCACCCAGGTGTACACCAGGACGGCCGGCGCCAGACCGAAGGAGATCAGGTCCGCCAACGAGTCGAGCTGGACCCCGAAGGGTGAGGTGGCGCCCACCAGACGGGCGACGGCCCCGTCGGCGACGTCCATGAAGATCGCGACCGTCATGAGCACCGCGGCCCAGTGGCTGTGCCCGTTGAAGGCGAGCGGCACCGCGGAGAAACCGCAGGCCATGTTCGCTGCGGTGAAGATGCTGGGCGCCGTGACCCGGAGGCGTTCCCGGGCCGGGAGCTGCCGCAGCGAGACGACCTCGGCACCGGAGTGCGAGGCGACCCGGAACCGGCGACGGCGCAGCAGCCTGCGCCGTGGCCTGGTCTCCTCGCTGGTCGGCTCGGTCATCGCCAGCGGCCCAGCACGGTCTCGCCCGCGACGGTGCGGTCACCCTGCTGGACGGTCAGCACGACCTCCGGCGGGACGAAGACGTCCATCCGCGACCCGAACTTCATCAGGCCGATCCGGTCGCCGGTGCGCAACCGGTCCCCGGGCTTGATCCGGGTGACGACGCGCCGCGCGACCAGGCCGACGATCTGGCGGAACACCACGGTGCGCACGGGGCCGTCCGCTCCGGCGGGGCGGTGCTCGATGGTGATGTCGCTGCGTTCGTTCTCGGTGGCGCTCTCGAACTTGTAGGCCGCGTGCCACTTGCCCGGCCGGTACTGCACGTCGGTGACGGTGCCGCTGTACGGCGTCCGGTTGATGTGCACGTCGAAGACCGACAGGAAGATGCTGACCTGCTGCCAGTCGCCCTCGGGCGCGACTCCGGGCTGACCGGGGCCGGCGTGCATCACCTTGCCGTCGGCGGGCGCCAGCACCAGGTCGTCGGCGGCGGGAAGCGAGTCGATCGGTCGGACGGGGTCGCGGAAGAACGCGACGATCCCGACCGGGAGCGCGGCGAGCGCGAGGGCAGCCTTCCGTCGGCCGGTCAGGGCCAGCGCGAGGGCCGGGAGCGCCCCGACGGCCGCTGCGGACCAGGCCTCGGGATCGATGGCACGGCGGTCACTGGTTTCCGGCATGGGACCCCACGATGTCGGCAGCGCCGGCGCGGCGCTGGATGGCGGCGTTCAGACTCGGCGCGAGCGAGCCGAGGCGCGCGCCGAGCCGGAGCTCGATGGGCGCGACGACGATCTCTCCCTTGTCGGTGGTGATGGCCCGGACGACACCGGCGGCCACCTGCTCGGGGGAGACGGTCCGGGCCCCGGCGGGCAGGACCATCCCGCTGTCGACGAACATGCCGGCGTCGCGGACAAATCCGGGTTCGATGGTCGAGACACCCACACCGGAGCCGTGCAGGTCCTGGCGGAGAGCGTCGGAGAATCCGCGGAGCCCGAACTTGGTGGCGTTGTAAAGAGCGCTGCCGGGGGAGGCGACGATGCCGGAGACCGAGCCGATGAAGGCCAGGTGGCCGGACCGGCGCTCCAGCAGCTGGGGCAGCAGCGCCTTGGCCAGCAGGATCGGAGTACGGAGGTTCACGTTGAGGTTCGCGTCGATCCTCTCGATGCTCATCTCGGGCAGGAGCCCGGTGCCGGGAAGGGCGGCGTTCGCGACGAGGACGTCGACGGGTCCGGACCCGGCGAGGAGACGGTCCACGCCGTCGGGGTCGGCGAGGTCGGCGATCACGCTGCGTGCGCCGAGCTCGGCAGCCAGCGGTGCGAGCACCTCGGCGTTGCGCCCGGTCAGGACCAGGCTGGCGCCTTCGGCTGAGAGCCGACGGGCGATGGCATGACCGATGCCTCCGGTGGCACCGGTCAGCAGGACCGTCGATTCGTTGAGTTTCACGGCCTTGAACCTACCGGAGGACCCGGCCCGGGGCCCCATGACGCCACCGGCGGGGACTCGGGAGCAGGCGGTCGGCTCAGCCGGTGGCCGCCGCGATCAGGTCGAGGTGCACGGCGCCGGTCCCGCAGCAACCACCCCAGATGTCGAGGTTCGGGTACCGCGTCGCGAGCTCACCCATCCGGGCGGCGAGATCAGCGGGATCCCCCTCCTCGAGATGGCCGAGCTGGCAGAGCGCGATCTTCTCCATCCGCGACGCGTTCGGCCGGATCGCCCGGAGCCTGGCGGTCCACTCGCCGGGAGTCAGGGCCGGCCCGAACTCGAGCGGGTGCGAGCAGTTGATGCCGTAGAACTCCACCGACGAGCCGGTCGCGGCGTCGACGGTCGCGATCGCGTCGGCCAGGGTCGATCCGGAGTGGACGCGCGCATCGCTGGTCAGGGTGAACGACACCGCGGCCGGCACGCCCGCAGCGGCGGCTGCGCGGGCGAATCCGATCGCCTCCTCCTCGTCGTTGAAGGTGAAGGCCCAGGCCAGATCCACCGCTGCTTCCTTCAAGGTCGCCAGCTGCACCGCGTGGTAGTCCTCGGCCTCGTCCCGGGTCATCACGACGTCGCGGGCGTAGGCGTCGCCCCGTGGTCCGACGAAGCCCTGGACCAGGATCGTTTCGATGTCCTGCGCGTACTCGACCGCGAGCTCGCGCAGGAACGCGATCGAAGCGAGGTTCGCCTCGGCCAGACCAGCAGGGGAGTAGCCGAGCAGGGCCCCCCAGTCCGGACTCGCCCGGTAGTCGAGCCCGCCCATGAGGGCGCACATCCGGTGGCGTGCCGCGGTGTCGAGGTAGGCGCGGTACATCGTGCGCATGTCCGCAATCGCGGCCGGGTTGTCGAGCAGCGGGTACATCGCGAACTGCGGCAGCTCGTGGCCCCACTTGTACATGATCTCGGTCTCGATCCCACCTTCGGTCAGGTAGCGACGACCAGGGGCGCGATCGGGGAAACGGAGGCTCACCATGCCCCGAGAGTAGGGGGTGTCAGACTCCGCGACCGGAGGAACGGTCCCGCGTCGTCGTCCGGGGTCGAGGTGGTGCCGGCGAACGGCTCAGTGAGGCGCTTCGGCCCGCCGGGTACGACGCAGCGCGCGCTGGAGCTGGACGATCCGCGCGACGCCGGAGACAGCGACCAGGACCCCGCCGACCACCGCTGCGATCAGGACAGCGACCCCGACCGGCACGTTCCCGTCGAAGCCGAGGAAGTGCAGCTCGACGGACTCCTGGTTCTGCAGGATGAAGACGATCAGCAGGGTCAGCATCACCAGGGAGACGGCGGTAGCGGCCCAGGCGGCGCTCGCGCGGGTGACGGCGGGCTCCGCCGTTGCGCCCCCGGCGCGCTCGGTCGGGGCAGGCGGCGCCGACGATCCTTCGGGAGCCGGGGAAGGATCAGGAGTGGTCATGGCTGACACTCTTCCCGCTGGGCGGGGCGGCAAACAAGGGGGCGCGCCGACCCCGGCGGATGCGGTCGGGGTGACCGTAGCCGGGGTTCAGGGGAGCCCGTCGAAGAGGTCTGTCAGCACGGGTGCGCCGGGCTCGGACGCGGGCCACGGCATCCGGTACCACTCCCGTCGGACGCGTCGTTGCCACTGGACCGTGTTCGTGGGGTCGTCCGCCATGACGTGCAGCTGGCTCTTGTGCTCGCGGAGTCCGGCGACGATGGCTGGTGCTACCTCCTGGCAGTCGACGGTGATCCGGATCTGCTCGTCCGGTACCCCGCGCATGTGGTAGATCTGCGTCGGGTCGAACGTGGCGAGACCCAGGTCGGCGCGCTGCCGGTTCCAGCGTTCGAACACCGTTTGGGGTACGGCGCCGTGCGCGAGCCGTTGGAATCCGCTCCGGTCCGGTGAACGGAGGCGGGCGAACGCCTCGTCGGTGGCGGCGCCGATCGCGATGTGGTCAGGGTGGCCGAAGATGCCGTCCGGGCCGAAGGTGACGACGACGGCCGGGTCCTCCTCGTCGAGGATCTGTGTCACCGCCGAGACCAGGTCGTCGAACGGGACGTCCGCGACGCCGCCGTCGGGCAGACCCAGCCACTCGTGGCGGTCCGGAACCCGCCCCAGAGCGCGCCACGCGGCCTCGTCCTCGCCTCGTCGGACGGCGCCGAGCGTTTCGCGGGTGGCCGGGAACCCGTCCCGGATCTCACCGTGCTCCCCGAAGGTGGCGTGGATCAGGACGAACCGGAAGTCCGGGTCGGCGGCGTGCAGCGCGACGCTGCCCGCAGCTCCGTACGCGTCGTCGTCCGGGTGCGCGAAGACGCAGGCGAGGGTCCGGTTCCGCATGGCCAGCAGTATCGGCCCGAAGGCGGTACTCCGGCAACGGCCGCAATCATCGGTGCTCGGTCTGCTACCCCGCTACCGTGACGACCGGACGGGTGAGCGGGTTTCTCGCCGGGTCCGGGCAAGGGATGCAGTCCGGTGGTGGCTTGGCGTTGCCGTAGCCGACGAAGACTCCGTGGGCGCCCGCTCCGCGGGCGTGCACCGCGCGCTCCGGGATGCGCTCGTGGTCGAAGTGGGTGATCTTCTCGCGCAGGTGGTGGTCCTGCAACAGGATGGGGCCACGCGAACCTGCCTTGAGCGAGTGGTCGGTGTCCCGCAGCCGGGCTCCTTGCGAGGTGGTGAGGAACGCTCCTTGCTGAGCGACAGCCCCGGGCCCCACCGCGGTCTCGGCGCCAGTGGCCGTCCGTCGGTCGGGGCCGGCCTGATCGGGCTTCGGGGCCAGGGGGGCCCTGGGGCGGGTCGGCTCGTCATAGGAAGGCGCTGTCGGTGCGGGCGCCCCCGGAGTGCCGGAGCCGGGGGCTGCGGCGACACTCCGCAGCGCCGCCTCGGCTGCCTGGGCCACGATGTTCTTGCCGGCTTTCCGGATCGCCCGGGCCGCCTTACCAGTTGCCGCCATGAGAGAACCTCCGGTGAGTAGATCCACCAGGTACCCGGATGGCGGTCTCCGAACCCCGACGATTCCGCACCCGGACGAGAACCGAGCTCAGATCTACGTGGGCAAGCACACCTGGAACCGGCACCCCGGGTCCTGGTTGGCCACCGACACCGTTCCCCGGTGAGCTTCCACGATGCCCCTGACGATGGCCAGACCCAACCCGGCCCCGCTTCCGAGGACTGAACCGGGTCCAGGGGTGCGGGCGGTCCTACCCTGCCAGGCGAGGTCGAAGGCGCGTTCGATCTCCTCGGTTGTCAGGCCACCACAACCGTCCTTGATCGTGAGCTCGATCCCGGTCGGGACGAGTCGCCCGAGCACCTCGACGACACCCTCAGCAGGGGTGTGCCGAATGGCGTTCATCAACAGGTTGGAGATCATCCTGGACAGTTCCACCGGGTCCGCGATGACATCGAGACCCTGCTCCACTGCACCGACCAGACGGACCCCGTTGGAGCGGGCCACCGGATCGGCGCTGGCAATGGCCTCGCTCACCAGATCGCCCACCATTAGCCGCGCCGGAGCGAGGACGAGGTTGCCTGCGTGGATCAGGGACAGCCCGAAGATGTCGTCGACCATCCGGATCATCCGGTCGACCTCGGAGCGGATCTGCCGGTGGTAACGGTTCGGATCCTTCGCCAGGCCGTCCTCGAGCGCCTCGGCCATCGCCCGCATCCCGGCGAGCGGGCTCCGCAGGTCGTGGGAAACCCACGAGATCAGGTCGCGGCGCGATGTTTCGAGTTGGTCCGCGCGGATCCGCGAGCCGTGGAGACGGGTGCCGGTGTGCCCGAGCTCGTCGGCCGACTGCTGGAACCCCGAAGAACCGCTAGATGCTGGAACGAGCTGCGCGGCCTCATCGTGCCGGAGGGATCCCAGCTGGCCGCCGACCCCGTCGTGAACGCAGGACATCGCGAACAGCCTCTCGGTGAGGCGCACTTGCAGCGCGACCTGCGTCCTCATCCGCGCATGTGCCTCCGGAACGTCGAGAACCTCACGACGTTCCAGGGTCGAGGCCAGCTCATCCAGCGACAGGAGCGCCCGTCGGACCTCGCTGAGGACCTGTTGGATCTGGTCGCGCTGCGCGCGGGTCTCGGTGCTCTCCTCGACGCGCTGGTGATGCGTCGCCGGAGCAGGTGGAAGGTTGAGCGGGACGTCGGCTGCGCCCCGCCGCCGCGCCCGGACGGTATTGAGAACCACCGAGTCGACCGACATGTGTGCTCCTGAGTCCGCAGTGAGCCGCGTCCGCGGATCGCCGACAGGGGTGACGCGCCCTCCGCCTGGAGCGAGGGCCCCGGGGGACCGCCGTCTGCCGACGAAACCGCGCGGATGACTAGGGAGTACCCGGTTGCCGAGTCGTCAACCCCGGGGGCCTCCCGTGCCCGCCGGGCGGGCGAAGTTCTCAGGAGGAGATCCGTCGTGGACGTTTTGCACACCGCCGCTGCGATCATCCTGGTGTTCGTGCTGATCATCCGGCTCAAGGTCGATCCGGTGATCTCCTTGGGTGCGCTACTCGTCCCTGCCTGATCGCGCCCACGGACGTCCAAGACTGGCCATCCGGGTGATGATCACCAGCCGCGCTCGCGCCACTCCGCCAGGTGTTGCCGACACCGCCCGGGAACAACTAGTCGCCAGGATCGAGGCCACGAGGGTTGTGGTCACCACGACGCGGCGGTCATGATCGGCCATGGTCATGCCTTTCGTGGTACCTCCGGGCGAGGGCCGACTGCTCGACATGGGCAACTTCGAAGCACTGGTGATCGCTGACGGGGACCAGACCGAGCAGGCGTTCTCGCTCATCCAGACGCGGCGCGAGCCGCCCGGTTTTGGACCTCCCTTGCACCTTCACCGGGATGCCGCAGAGGCCTTCTACGTTCTGGAGGGCACCTACCTCATGTACACCGACGAAAGACAGGACCTGTGCCCTCCAGGGACTTTCGTCTACGTACCGCGTCGTGTCCCGCACACGTTCAAGGTGGTCTCCGAGGAAGCCGGACGAAAGTTGAACCTGTTCTCGCCAGCTGCCATGGTCGGCTTCTTCGACGCCCTGTCGCACGCCGAGGCGCACGGGGAAGCGACGCCCGACCTTCTCGACCGGATTGCCGAGGAGAACGACATGGAGGTCCTCGGACCGGTGCCCGACTCGTACCTCTGACCCGGCCGAGCGGCCGCTACCAGCCCCGAGCCAGCCAATCGGGAATGCTGTCGCGCTCGGCTCCCAGAGTGCTGTCGTCGCCGTGGCCGGGGTAGAACCATGTCTCGTCCGGGAGGCGGTCGAACACCTTGGCCTGCAGGTCGGCCATGAGGCTGTCGAAGTCCTCGGGGGATGTCGTCCGGCCAGGACCGCCCGGGAAGAGGCTGTCCCCGGTGAAGAGGTGCGGGGTGCCGTCGGGGTCGTCGTACAGCAGCACGATCGAGCCGGGCGTGTGCCCGGTGATCCTGATGACCTCGAGACGGATCGTGCCGAATTCGATGACGTCACCTTGCTGCACGGCGTCGTCGACGGGCACACCGGTCTGCTCGGTGATCGCTGCGGCGTCCGGCTCGCCGGCGATGACCACGGCACCGGTCCCGTCGGAGACGGCCTTGAGCGCGCGGTGGTGGTCCCAGTGCTGATGGGTGGTGATGATCTTCGTCGCGCCAGCTGTCCCGAGCAGGGTCAGCAGCGTCGGGGAGTCGGAGGCCGCATCGATGAGCACCTGCTGGTCGGTGGCGCGGCACCGGAGCACGTAGCAGTTGTTCGACATCTGGTCGTCGACCGCGACCTTGGTGATGATCAGGTGGCTGAGCTCCCGGGTGTCGGGGGTTCCGCCGGGGGTCACGTTGCCGGTGTAGGTGGTCGCCATGGGTGCAGCCTAGGCGGGGCCACCTCGCGCCGCCCCGGCGCCCCGACCGACCAGGTGGGTGCCGCTTCGGGTCGGACTCCCGAGGGGAATCGACGGCGCGAACCAGGCGTTGGATGCAGTGGCGCTGGCCGTCGGTCTCGTGGGCGCCTGCCGTGGAGCGGGGCCTGCCGCCGACCATCAAGGATCGTTGTCGGTGCTGCGTGTAATCCTTGCGCAGGCGCGTTCGGGCCACTTGACTGATGCGAACAGATGTTCGAATCTGACAGCCGATGCAATTCTAGGAGCGAAGTGATCGATCAGCTCGTCATCCGGGGTGCGCGCGAGCACAACCTCAAGGATGTCTCGCTCGACCTGCCCCGCGATGCCCTGATCGTCTTCACCGGGCTCTCCGGCTCCGGGAAGTCCTCGCTGGCGTTCGACACGATCTTCGCCGAGGGCCAACGACGCTACGTCGAGTCGCTCTCGGCGTACGCGCGGCAGTTCCTCGGGCAGATGGACAAGCCCGACGTCGATTTCATCGAGGGCCTCTCGCCCGCGGTGTCCATCGACCAGAAGTCGACCTCGAAGAACCCGCGCTCGACCGTAGGCACGATCACCGAGGTCTCCGACTACCTCCGGCTGCTCTACGCCCGGGCGGGTCGGCCGCACTGCCCTGTCTGCGCCGCGCCGATCGAGCGCCAGACGCCGCAGCAGATCGTCGACCGGGTCCTGCAGCTCCCCGAGGGCACCCGCTTCCAGGTCCTCGCGCCGGTCATCCGCGGCCGCAAGGGCGAGTACATCGAGCTCTTCCGCAGCCTCCAGTCCCAAGGTTTCAGCCGTGCCCGCGTCAACGGCGAGACCTACCAGCTCGCGGCAGTGACGTCCGGGGAGGGGCCGAAGCTCGACAAGCAGAAGAAGCACACCATCGAGGTCGTCGTCGACCGGCTCGCGGCGAAAGCCTCGGCCAAGCGCCGGCTCACCGACTCGGTGGAGACCGCGCTCAACCTCGCGTCCGGCCTGGTGATCTTCGACCTGGTCGACGCGGAGAAGAAGGATCCGGTCAAGGAGCTCAAGTTCTCCGAGCGGATGGCCTGTCCGAACGAGCACGACATCGACACCGACGAGCTGGAGCCGCGGTCGTTCTCCTTCAACTCCCCGTTCGGCGCCTGCCCGACCTGCCACGGTCTGGGCACCCGGATGGAGGTCGATCCCGAGCTGATCATCTCCGACGAGAACGCCACCCTCGCCGAGGGTGTGATCGGACCGTGGACCGGCGCACACGTGGCCGACTACTTCGCACGGCTGCTGATCGCCCTGGGCGACGAGCTGGGCTTCGACGTCGACACCCCGTGGAAGAAGCTGCCCAAGAAGGCCCAGGCCGCCATCCTCGACGGTCACCCGACCAAGGTGCACGTGCGACACACCAACCGGTACGGGCGCGAGCGTTCCTACTACACGAGCTTCGAGGGTGTCCGGCCCTACATCGAGCGCCGACACAAGGAGGCCGAGTCCGACACCAGCCGGGAACGGTTCGAGGGCTTCATGCGCGAGGTCCCGTGCCCGGTGTGCGAGGGCAGCCGGCTCAAACCGGTATCGATGTCGGTCACCCTCGGGGAGCGCGGCGCCGGAGGGCGGAACATCGCCGAGGTGTGCGCGCTCCCGATCAACGAGGCCGCCGACTTCCTGAACTCCGTCGAGCTGAGCTCGCGCGAACGCCAGATCGGCGAACGTGTCCTCAAGGAGATCCAGGAGCGTCTGCGCTTCCTCCTCGACGTCGGGCTGGACTACCTCTCGTTGGACCGCCCGTCAGCGACCCTGTCGGGCGGCGAGGCGCAGCGGATCCGGCTGGCCACCCAGATCGGCGCCGGACTGGTGGGCGTGCTCTACGTCCTGGACGAGCCGAGCATCGGCCTGCACCAGCGCGACAACCAGCGCCTGATCGAGACCCTCGTCCGGCTCAAGGACCTCGGCAACACCTTGATCGTGGTGGAGCACGATGAGGACACGATCATGACCGCCGACTGGGTCGTCGACATCGGCCCCGGGGCCGGTGAGCACGGCGGCCAGGTCGTCCACTCGGGCACGGTCAAGCAGCTCCTCAAGCACAAGGACTCCGAGACCGGGATGTACCTCTCGGGTCGCAAGTCGATCCCTGTTCCCGAGGTGCGGCGCCCGCGGACGAAGGGCCGCAACCTGGTCGTGCACGGCGCCCGGGAGAACAACCTCAAGGACCTCGAGGTCGAGTTCCCGCTGGGACTCTTCGTCGCGGTGACCGGGGTCTCCGGCTCGGGCAAGTCGACCCTGGTCAACGACATCCTGTACACCTCGTTGGCCAAGCAGATCTACAACGCCCGGACGGTCCCCGGCCGGCACACCAAGATCACCGGGACCGAGCACGTCGACAAGGTGATCCATGTCGACCAGTCGCCGATCGGCCGTACGCCGCGGTCCAACCCTGCCACCTACACCGGGGTTTTCGACCACGTGCGCAAGCTCTTCGCCTCCACGCCCGAGGCCAAGATGCGCGGGTACCTGCAGGGGCGGTTCTCGTTCAACGTCAAGGGCGGCCGCTGCGAGGCGTGCTCCGGCGACGGCACGATCAAGATCGAGATGAACTTCCTGCCCGACGTCTACGTCCCCTGCGAGGTCTGCCACGGAGCCCGCTACAACCGCGAGACCCTGGAGGTCCACTACAAGGGCAAGACCATCGCCGACGTCCTCGACATGCCGATCGAGGAGGCCGTCGACTTCTTCGCCGCGATCCCCTCGATCGCGCGCCACCTGACCACCCTGGTCGAGGTGGGCCTCGGCTACGTGCGCCTCGGTCAGCCGGCGACGACGCTCTCGGGCGGGGAGGCGCAGCGGGTCAAGCTCGCCTCCGAGCTCCAGAAGCGTTCGACCGGCCGGACGGTCTACGTCCTGGACGAGCCGACCACCGGCCTGCACTTCGAGGACATCCGCAAGCTGCTGCTCGTCCTGGGACGACTGGTCGACCAGGGCAACACGGTGCTGGTCATCGAGCACAACCTGGACGTGATCAAGACGGCGGACTGGATCGTCGACATGGGACCGTCGGGCGGCAACAAGGGCGGCCTGGTGGTCGCGACCGGCACCCCGGAAGAGGTGGCCATGGTTCCCGAGAGCTTCACCGGTCAGTTCCTCGGCCCGCTGCTCGCAGGCCGTCGGCGCTGATTGACAGGTTCTTCTCAGCCAGGATTTCGGTTTCAACTACTAGGCTCGTCGCAGACGTCGACCAGCGGCGGCGCCGAGTACCGGGAGAGGGACCCAGATGTCCGAGGTCGAAACCAGTCGCAGGAACCTCCTCTACGGGATCGCCGCTGCCGGCATCGCCGTACCGGTGATCGCTGCGTGCGGTTCGTCGGACACGCCGTCAGGAACCGGTGCTCCGGGCGTGGACCCCCCCTCCTCGGGCGGCAGCGGTTCGACGAGCGCGCCGGCGGGGACCGGGATCCCGACGAGCGACATCCCGGTCGGCGGCGGAGCGATCTACCCGGACGAGGAGATCGTGGTCACCCAACCGACCGAGGGAACGTTCAAGGCGTTCTCCACCACGTGCACGCACTCGGGCTGTCCGGTCGACACGGTCGACGACGGAACGATCCAGTGCCCGTGCCACGGCAGCAAGTTCTCCATCGAGGACGGATCGGTCCAGGACGGCCCGGCGCGGGGACCGCTCGAGGCGAAGACCGTGAAGGTCACCGGGACATCGCTGACCGTCAGCTGAAAACGCGGGTTGTCGGCCGCCGACCGTAGGGTTGGGGCGTGATCCTCGCTCTGCTTGACCTCGGGTGGCCAACCCGTGGCTGACCCGTCGACCTACCGGCCGAAGCCGGGCTCGATCCCGACCCGGCCCGGCGTCTACCGCTTCCGCGACGCCCACGGGCGGGTCGTCTACGTCGGTAAGGCGAAGAACCTGCGAGCCCGGCTGTCGTCGTACTTCCAGGGCATCGCGAACCTCCACCAACGCACGGCGACCATGGTCACCACGGCCGCCAGCGTCGAGTGGACCGTCGTGGCCACCGAGGTCGAGGCTCTCCAGCTGGAGTACTCCTGGATCAAGGAGTACGACCCGCGCTTCAACGTGAAGTACCGCGACGACAAGTCCTACCCCTGGCTCGCGGTCACCCTCAACGAGGAGTTCCCGCGGGTGATGGTGGGCCGTGGGGCCAAGAAGAAGGGCGTGAAGTACTTCGGCCCCTACTCCCATGCCTGGGCGATCCGCGACACCGTCGACCTGCTGCTCCGGGTCTTCCCGATGCGATCGTGCAGCAACGGGGTGTTCAAGCGGTCCTCCCAGATCGGGCGGCCCTGCCTGCTCGGCTACATCGAGAAGTGCGCGGCGCCCTGCGTCGGCAAGGTCGACGCCGAGGAGCACCGCGGCATCGCGGAGGACTTCTGCGACTTCATCGGCGGCAGGACGGATGCCTTCGTCAAGCGCGTGGAGCGCCAGATGTACGCCGCCTCGGAAGCCCAGGACTACGAGAAAGCCGCCCGCCTCCGCGACGACCTCGGCGCGCTGAACAAGGCGCTGGAGCGCCAAGCGGTGGTGTTCGGCGATGGCACCGACGCCGACGTCATCGCCCTGGTCGAGGACCCGCTCGAGGTCGCCGTCCAGATCTTCCACGTCAGGTCGGGCCGGATCAGGGGGCAGCGCGGGTGGGTCGCCGACCGGGTCGAGGACCTGGACACCGCAGGGCTGGTCTCGGAGTTCCTCCTCCAGCTGTACGCCGGTGAGGACGGCGAGTCGATCCCGCGCGAGATCCTGGTCCCGGTCCTGCCCGAGGACGCCGCGACCTTCGAGCAGTTGCTCACCGAGGCCCGGGGGAGCCGGGTGACCGTCCGCGTCCCGCAGCGCGGCGACAAGCGGGTCCTGCAGGAGACCGTCGCCAAGAACGCCGCCCAGTCCCTCGCGCTCCACAAGACCAAGCGCGCCAGCGACCTGACCGCCCGCAACCAGGCCCTGGAGGAGATCCAGAAGGCCCTCGATCTCCCGTCCGCGCCGCTGCGCATCGAGTGCTACGACATCTCCAACCTCCAGGGCACCGAGGTGGTCGCCTCGATGGTGGTCTTCGAGGACGGCCTGGCACGCAAGAGCGAGTACCGACGTTTCGTGATCCGCGGGGTCGAGGGACAGAACGACGTGGCGTCGATGCACGAGGTGATCACCCGGCGCTTCCGGCGGCTCCTCGACGAGCGCATCGAGCGCCCCGACGTCGTCGGTGGCGAGGTCGAGGCGGACTCGGGTCCGATGCTGATCGATCCCGACACCGGGAAAGCGCGCAAGTTCTCCTACGTCCCGGGCCTGGTCGTGGTCGACGGCGGGCCGCCCCAGGTGGCGGCCGCCCGGCGGGCTCTCGACGAGCTCGGCATCGACGACGTCCCCGTCTGCGGTCTGGCCAAGCGCCTGGAAGAGGTCTGGTTGCCGGACGACCCCGACCCGGTGATCATGGCGCGCACCAGCGAGGGCCTCTACCTGTTGCAACGGATCCGCGACGAGGCCCACCGGTTCGCGATCGCGCACCACCGGTCCCGGCGCTCCAAGACGATGGTGGAGTCCTTGCTCGACGACGTCCCAGGGCTGGGGGAGGTGCGCCGCAAGACGCTGATCAAGCACTTCGGGTCGCTCAAGAAGCTCCGGGCTGCGACCGAAAGCGAGATCGCCGAGGTGCCCGGGATCGGACCGTCGACGGCGACCAAGATCGCCAGGGCGGTCGCGCAGCAGGCGGAGTCCGGCAAGACTGTCGCCGTCAACACCGCCACCGGAGAGCTGATCGAGGAAGCCTGATGACCGCAGACCTGAGTGACGACACCGGGGAGATGCCGGCGATCGGGGAGCTCGGCCAGCTGGTTGTGGTCACCGGGATGACCGGAGCCGGACGCAGCACCGCGGCCAAGGAGCTGGAGGATCTCGGCTACTTCGTGGTCGACAACCTGCCGCCGGACCTTGTTACCGAGGTGGTCCGGCTCGTCGACGAGCAGAAGGGCCGCGCCCAGCCGATCGCGGTCGTGGTCGATGTCCGCGGCGGCACCGACTTCACCTCCCTGCGGGAGCAGATCGCCCAGCACCTGCCGTCGCGACGTACCTCCCTGCTGTACCTGGAGGCCGACGACGACATCCTCGTACGACGCCAGGAGGCTGCCCGGCGGCCGCACCCCCTGCAGGGAACCGGTCGGCTGCTCGACGGCATCCACCGCGAGCGCGAGGTGATGACCCAGCTCCGTGGGGACGCCGAGGTGGTCGTCGACACCACCCGGCTCAACGTGCACCAGCTCAAGGACAAGGTCGCGGCAGCGTACGGGACCCCGGGGGCGGTGGCGCTGAAGGTGACCGTCGTGTCCTTCGGGTTCAAGTACGGCGTCCCCGTCGACGCCGACCTGCTGGCCGACATGCGGTTCCTGCCGAACCCGTTCTGGGTTCCCGAGCTCAAGGAGCTGACCGGCCAGGACCCGGCCGTGGCGTCGTACGTGAAGGACCGGACAGACGCCCAGACCTTCCTGGAGCGGTACCTGCCGGTGATCGAGACCGTGGGTCAGGGCTACCTCCGCGAGGGCAAGCGCTTCATGACGGTGGCCATCGGCTGCACCGGGGGCAAGCACCGTAGCGTCGCGATGTCGGAGGAGCTGGCCCGCCGGATCAGGGCGATCGGGTACGAGGCCGAGGCCACCCATCGTGACCTCGGGCGCGAGTGAGCATGGCGGTCCTCACGTGAGCTGGTCCGACGAGCCGGCAGTGGTGGCGCTGGGGGGAGGGCACGGCCTGGCCGCGTCGCTCTCGGCCCTCCGCCGGGTCACCTCCGACCTGACCGCCGTGGTCACCGTGGCCGACAACGGCGGCTCCTCGGGGCGCCTGCGCGAGGAGTTCGGGGTGCTGCCCCCGGGCGACCTGCGGATGGCGCTGGCGGCGCTGTGCGGGGACGACCGCTGGGGCCAGACCTGGGCGAAGGTGCTCCAGCACCGCTTCTCCTCGGACGGGGAGATGTCCGGCCACGCCGTCGGCAACCTGCTGATCGTCGCGCTCTGGGAGCTCCTGGACGACCACGTCGCCGGACTGGACTGGGTCGGTGGTCTCCTCGGTGCCCGCGGTCGGGTGCTGCCGATGGCCGTGACGCCGCTGGACATCACCGCTGACGTGCGCGGACTCGACGCGGCGGACCCGGACGCGGTCACCGTCGTCCGCGGACAGGTCGAGGTTGCCACCACGGTCGGCACGGTCGTGGACGTCAGTCTGGATCCCCACGACCCGAGTGCCTGCCCGGAGGCCGTCCGCGCCGTGCTGGAGGCCGACTGGGTCGTTCTCGGGCCAGGGTCCTGGTACTCGTCGGTGATCCCGCACGTGCTGGTCCCCGGGCTGCGGACCGCCCTGGAGGAGACCGGCGCCCGCGTCGTGGTGAACCTGAACCTGGTCGGGCAGCCGGGGGAGACGGAGGGGTACACGCCCGAGGACCATCTTGCGGCCCTGCACCGGCACGCGCCCGGGCTGCGCATCGACACTGTCCTGGCGGACCGGTCCTCGGTTCCCGACGAGGCGCGGTTGCGGACAGCGGCGGCCGAGCTCGGGGCGCGGGTCGTGCTTGCTGACGTCGCTCTGGACGGGTCTGCGGGACAGCACGATCCAGAGAAACTGGCCCGCGCCTATGCGCTGATCGTCGGAGCGAACTAAGGTGGCGCGCATGGCGATGACGGCACAGGTCAAGGCAGAGCTGGCCAGCACCCCAGTCACCAAGACGTGTTGCCGCAAATCCGAGGTGTCCTCGATGCTGCGGTTCGCCGATTCCCTGCACCTGGTCAACGGCGGGATCGTGGTCGAGGCCGAGCTGGACACCGGTGCTGCGGCCCGGCGCCTGCGCAAGGACATCCACGAGGTGTTCGGGCACGAGTCCGAGGTTGTCCTGCTCAAGAGCAACGGCCTGCGCCGCGGCACGCACTACATCGTCCGGGTGGCCAAGGACGGCGAGTCCCTGGCCCGTCAGACCGGTCTCATCGACCAGCGCAACCGTCCCGTCCGCGGGCTGCCCCCGCAGGTCGTCTCCGGATCGGGCTGCGACGCGGTCGCCGCCTGGCGCGGGGCCTTCCTGGCGCACGGCTCGTTGACCGAGCCGGGCCGCTCGTCCTCGCTCGAGGTGACCTGCCCGGGGCCGGAGGCTGCGCTGGCTCTCGTCGGCTCCGCTCGGCGCCTCGGGATCTCGGCGAAGGCGCGGGAGGTCCGTGGCGTCGACCGCGTGGTCATCCGGGACGGGGACGCCATCGGTCAGCTGCTCACCCGGCTCGGCGCGCACGAGTCGCTGCTGGCCTGGGAGGAGCGTCGGATGCGGCGTGAGGTCCGGGCCACCGCCAACCGCCTCGCGAACTTCGACGACGCCAACCTGCGCCGCTCCGCCCGCGCCGCGGTTGCTGCCGGCGCCCGGGTGGACCGTGCCCTGGAGATCCTCGGCCCGGACATCCCCGACCACCTGCAGCTCGCCGGTCGGCTCCGGCTCGAGCACAAGCAGGCCTCGCTGGAGGAGCTCGGCCAGCTCCACGACCCGGTCCTGACCAAGGACGCGATCGCGGGGCGGATCCGTCGCCTGCTGGCGATGGCCGACAAGAAGGCCGAGGAGCTCGGGATCCCCGACACCGAAGCCTCGTTGACCCCCGAGATGCTCGCCGAAGAGGCCTGAGGCCGGTTACCGGCTGGTACTGGAGGCGGGGTCTGCCTACGGTCCGCTGCGCGATAGGGTCGCGAGAGTCCGTCTTCCGTTCACCCAGGAGTAAATCGCTGTGACTGTCCGCGTGGGAATCAACGGCTTCGGCCGCATCGGCCGTAACTTCTTCCGAGCCGTCCGAGCGTCCGGTGCCGACATCGAGATCGTCGGCGTCAACGACCTGACCGAACCCGCCACCCTGGCTCACCTGCTCAAGTACGACTCGATCCTGGGTCGCCTCGACGCGGACGTCAGTGTCGACGGCTCCACGATCATCGTGGGAGACCAGCGCATCGCGGTCTCCGCGGAGCGGGACCCGGCCGCTCTGAAGTGGGGCGAGCTCGGTGTCGACGTCGTCGTCGAGTCCACCGGCTTCTTCACCGACGCGACCAAGGCGAAGGCGCACCTCGACGCAGGCGCGAAGAAGGTCATCATCTCGGCACCTGCCTCGAACGAGGACATCACGATCGTGATGGGCGTGAACCACGAGCTGTACGACCCGGCCGCTCACCACGTCATCTCGAACGCGTCCTGCACCACCAACTGCCTGGCGCCGATGGCGAAGGCCCTCAACGACGAGTTCGGCATCGTCAAGGGCCTGATGACGACCATCCACGCCTACACCGCGGACCAGAACCTGCAGGACAACGTACACAGCGACCTGCGGCGGGCACGCGCTGCCGCGGTCAACATCATCCCGACCGGCACCGGGGCCGCCAAGGCCATCGGCCTGGTCCTGCCCGAGCTCAAGGGCAAGCTGGACGGGTTCGCACTGCGGGTGCCGGTCCCGACCGGTTCCGCGACGGACCTCACCTTCGAGGCCGGCCGGGAGACCTCCGTCGAGGAGGTCAACGCCGCCATCAAGGCTGCGGCCGACGGCAAGTTCCTCAAGTACTCGACCGACCCGATCGTCTCCTCCGACATCGTGACAGACCCGGCGTCCTGCATCTTCGACGCCCCGCTGACCAAGGTCCTCGGGCGCCAGGCCAAGGTCGTCGGCTGGTACGACAACGAGTGGGGCTACTCCAACCGCCTGGTCGACCTCGTCACGCTCGTCGGCAGGAGCCTGTAGTGCGGGTCGCTGCCGACCTCGACGTCGCCGGAAAGCGGGTCCTGGTCCGCTGCGACCTCAACGTGCCGCTGGAGGACGGCCGGATCACCGATGACGGCCGCATCCGGGCCAGCCTGCCGCTGCTGCGCGACCTCACGGACCGCGGCGCGCGGGTGGTCGTGCTGGCCCACCTCGGCAGGCCGAAGGGACAGGATCCGGTGCTGTCGCTGGCCCCTGTCGGCGCCCGGCTCGCCGAGCTGCTCGGCGCACCGGTCACGGTGGCCCAGGACGTCACCGGCCCGTCCGCCCGTGACGCGGTGGAGGGCGGGGCAGCGGGCGCGGTCGTGCTGCTGGAGAACGTCCGCTACGACCCGCGCGAGACCAGCAAGGACGCCGCCGAACGCGACGCGCTGGCCGACGAGCTCGCCGCGTTCGGCGACCTCTACGTGGACGACGCCTTCGGGGCCGTCCACCGCCGGCACGCCAGCGTGTACGAGCTGGCGCAGCGGCTGCCGCACGCCGCCGGGCCGCTGGTCGCCGCCGAGCTGGCCGTGCTCGAACGGCTCACCACCGAGCCGGCGCGGCCGTACGTCGTGGTCCTCGGCGGGTCCAAGGTCAGCGACAAGCTCGCGGTGATCGAGGCGCTGCTGCCGACGGTCGACCGGCTGCTGGTCGGCGGCGGGATGTGCTTCACCTTCCTCGCCGCGCAGGGTCACGAGGTCGGCGCGAGCCTGCTCGAGGCCGATCAGCTCGACGTCTGCCGCGGGTTCCTCGCCACCGGCAAGGTCGTCCTGCCGGTCGACGTCGTCGCGGCAGCGGCGTTCTCCGCCGACGCCCCGCACGACGTCGTCGACGCCGACGCGATCCCCGCCGACCGGATGGGCCTGGACATCGGTCCGCGCACCGTCGCGCTGTTCACCGAGGCGCTGGCCGGCGCCCGGACGGTGTTCTGGAACGGTCCGATGGGCGTGTTCGAGCTCGCGCCGTACGCCGAGGGCACGCGCGGTGTGGCCGAGGCCGTCGCCGGTCTGCCAGGAGCTCTCACCGTCGTCGGCGGCGGTGACAGCGCCGCCGCGGTCCGGGCGCTCGGCATCGACGAGGCCCGCTTCGGCCACATCAGCACCGGGGGAGGGGCCTCGCTGGAGCTGCTGGAGGGCAAGCAGCTGCCCGGTCTGGTCGTGCTGGAAGCGCGCGGGACAGGGACGGTGCCGGCCTCATGACCGCCCGCAAGCCGCTGATGGCCGGCAACTGGAAGATGCACAACAACCACCTCGAGGCCATCGCGCTGGTGCAGAAGCTGTCGTTCAGCCTCACGCCCGCCGACCACGACGCCGTCGAGGTCGCGGTGCTGGTCCCGTTCACCGACCTGCGCAGCGTGCAGACGCTCATCGACGGCGACAAGCTCCGGCTGGCGTACGGCGCCCAGGACCTGTCGCTGCACGACAGCGGCGCCTACACCGGTGAGGTCAGCGGAGCCATGCTGGCCAAGCTGCGCTGCACCTACGTGGTCGTCGGGCACAGCGAGCGCCGTCAGCACCATGCCGAGACCGACGAGGTGGTGGCCGGCAAGGTCCGGGCCGCGCTGAGGCACGGCCTGACCCCGATCCTGTGCGTCGGCGAGGGGCTCGACGTCCGGCAGCGCCGCGGCCACGTGGGTCATGTCGTGGACCAGGTCGCGGCGGCGCTGCTCGACGTGCCGGCCGACCAGGCCCGGGGCCTGGTCGTGGCGTACGAGCCGGTCTGGGCGATCGGCACCGGCGAGGTCGCGACGCCCGAGGACGCCCAGGAGGTCTGCGGAGAGGTGCGCGGCCGGCTCGCCCAGCTCTACCCGGGAGAGCTGGCCGACGGGGTGCGCGTGCTCTACGGCGGCTCGGTCAAGCCCGACAACGTCGCGGCGCTGATGGCGCAGCCCGACGTCGACGGCGCCCTCGTCGGTGGTGCCAGCCTGGACGCCACCGCCTTCGCGGCCGTCGTCCGGGGTGGCGCACCCGTCCGCTAGGGGGACCTGCGTCACAGGCGGGTCACGATTGTGCGGCGCCTCGCCCGACGGTCGTTGCGGCCCGCGTACGGGTGGTTCGATGAGCCCATTCTGGCCGGGCCGCCTGCACAACGCACAGGCCCGGACCCGTCCGTCCTCCCGCGAGTCGGGAGAAGGAGGAACATGCGCGTCCACAAGAAGTCCATTCGAGTCAGCGGGGTCTTTCTCGCGCTCGCGCTGGGCGCCACCGCATGCGGCGGCGACAGCGGCTCTGACAACGAGGGCTCCGCCAGCAGCGGCAACTCCTCGGCGGTCATCAAGGTCAACGGCTCCGAGCCGCAGAACGGCCTGCTCGTCGCCAACACGAACGAGACCGGTGGCGGGCGCATCCTGCAGCAGCTGTTCACCGGCCTGGTCAGCTACGACGAGAAGGGCAAGGCGGTCAACGAGGTCGCCGAGTCCATCGACAGCGACGACGCCAAGACCTTCACCGTCAAGCTGAAGGACGGCTGGACGTTCACCAACGGCGACGCCATCACGGCCCAGACCTTCGTCGACTCCTGGAACTTCGGCGCCCTGTCGACGAACCAGCAGCTGAACGCCAGCTTCTTCGCCCCGATCATGGGCTACACCGACGTCCACCCGGACGACCCGACACCCGACAACGAGGACGACCCGCTACCTCCGCCGAAGGCGAAGGAGATGTCAGGCCTCAAGGTCGTCGACGACCAGACCTTCACCATCGAGCTCGACGAGTCCTCCTCGACGTTCCCGCAGCGCCTCGGCTACTCGGCCTTCGCGCCGATGCCCGCCACGGCCCTGACCGATCCCAAGGGCTTCGGTGAGAACCCCATCGGCAACGGCCCCTACATGATGGACGGAGCGTGGGAGCACAAGGTCAAGATCACGACAAAGGCGAATCCGGACTACAAGGGCACCAAGAAGGCCAAGAACGGCGGCATCGAGAACGTCTTCTACGCCGACGCCGGGCCTGCCTACGCCGACCTGCAGGCGGACAAGGTCGACGTCCTCGACGCTCTCCCCGACGCCGCGCTGGAGACCTTCCAGGACGACCTCGGCGACCGCGCCATCAATCAGGAGGCCGGAATCTTCCAGTCGTTCAGCTTCCCGCTGTACAACGCGACGTTCCAGGGCCCGAACGCAGCCAAGGTGCGCCAGGCGATCTCCATGGCGATCGACCGCGAGACCATCACCAAGCAGGTCTTCAACGGCACCCGCGTACCGGCCAAGGACTTCTCCTCGCCAGTCGTCGAGGGCTTCGACGAGAGCATCTGCGGTGAGGTCTGCACCTACCGGCCCGACAAGGCCAAGGCGCTGCTCGACGAGGCCGGCGGCCTGCCCGGCAACAAGATGACCATCGGCTACAACGTCGACGGCAGCCACCAGGCCTGGGTCGACGCCGTGTGCAACAACATCAAGAACAACCTGGGCATCGACTGCACAGGCCGTCCTTTCCCCATCTTCAAGGACCTCCGGGCCGTGATCACCGCGCACAAGGCTGACAGCGCGTTCCGCACCGGCTGGCAGATGGACTACCCGGCGCTGGACAACTTCCTGACGCCGCTCTACACCACCGACGCCAGCTCGAACGACTCCCTGTACAGCAACCCGGAGTTCGACAAGCTGGTGAAGGAGGGCGACACCGCAGCCTCGACCGAGGAGGGCATCGCGAAGTACCAGGCGGCCGAGAAGGTCCTGGTCGGCGACATGCCTGCCATCCCGCTGTGGAACTCCAACAGCACCGGTGGCTACGCCACCACGGTGGAGAACGTGAAGTTCGACATCTTCGGTGTGCCCGTCTACACGGACATCACCAAGAAGTAGGCGCCCCTGTCGGACCTACGCACGAGCACCCCGGGGTGTGGACCGCAGGCCGCGGTCCACACCCCGGTGTGGCGTCCGGGGCGAACCGCTCCCGGACGCCCGTCCGGACGGTAGGTTCGCCGTCGGGCGGCCTTCCCACCTGCGCAGTGGTCTCGTCCGTCCCGGTCCTTGCTGCCATCCGAGCCCCACCAGGCCGAGGTGGTGGCCCCTAGCCAAGGAGGCCGCATGGCGCGCTACATCGCGCGGCGCCTGCTCCAGATGATCCCGGTCTTCCTCGGGTCGACGCTGCTGATCTTCCTCATGGTCAACCTGTCGCCGGGGGACCCGATCGCGGCGCGCTTCGGGGCCCGTGGCGCCGACCCGGCCGTCGTGCAGCAGCTGCGCGAGCAGTTCCACCTGAACGAGAACATCTTCGTGCAGTACCTCTACTACTTGAAGGGCGTCCTGACGCTCGACTTCGGCCAGAGCTACAGCGGCCAGGAGGTGCTGGACATCATGGCCCGCGCGTTCCCGGTCACCGCCAAGCTCGCCCTGGTCGCCTTCCTCATCGAGATCCTCATCGGCCTGCCGCTGGGGCTGATCGCCGGCCTGCGACGCGGCGGCCTGTTCGACGGCACGACGCTGATTTCGACGCTGGTGGTCATCTCGATCCCCGTGTTCGTGGTCGGGTTCCTGCTCCAGCTCGTCCTCGCCATCAAGTTCCGCATCTTCTCGCCGACCGTCGGCGGCGACGCGCCGTTCAGCGAGCTCCTGCTGCCGGGCATCGTGCTCGGGTCGCTGTCCGTGGCGTACGTCCTGCGCCTCACACGCACGTCCGTCGCGGAGAACATGCGCGCCGACTACGTGCGCACCGCGACCGCCAAGGGCCTCGACCGTCGCCGCGTGGTCACCGTCCACCTCCTGCGCAACTCGATGATCCCGGTCGTCACCTTCCTGGGCGCCGACCTCGGGGCGCTGATGGGCGGGGCGATCATCACCGAGAGCATCTTCAACGTCCCCGGCGTCGGGGGCAGCGTCTACCAGGCGATCCGCGTCGGTGA
>JBKJIR010000065.1:0-82569 GCA_046598495.1 Marmoricola sp.
ACCATCTGGTTGGACATGAACTTGCCGTTGTACTCGCCGATCGCGCCCGGGGCCGGGTGGAACCCCGGATAGGCGACGTACGCCGACGAGGTCCACTCCCAGCAGTCGCCGTACGCCTGCCGGAGCCGACCGGTCGCGGGCCCGGCTGCGCGGGGGTGGAAGGTCTCGCTGTCGGCCAGGTTGCCCGCGGGGACCTGGTCGTCCTGGGTGACGCCGTGCTCCCACTCGGCCTCGGTGGGGAGCCGCTTGCCGGCCCAGGTCGCGAACGCGTCGGCCTCGTAGTGGCTCACGTGGCTGGCGGGGAGGCCCGGGTTGACCGGCCAGGTGCCATGCAGGGTGTGCTCGAACCAGACCCCGTCGACCTGGTCCCAGTAGAACGGCGCAGACCATCCCTCGGCCTTCACCTGTGCCCAGCCGTCGGAGAGCCACAGCTCCGGCCGGGAGTAACCGCCGTCGGCCATGAACTCCAGCCACTCCGCGTTGGTGACCAGCCGGTCGGCCAACCGGTACGGGTTCAGCCAGGTCTGGTGCCGCGGGAGCTCGTTGTCGAAGGAGAACCCGTCGCCGTCGTGACCGACCTCGACCAGCCCGCCCTCGACGTCGACCCAGCCCAGCGGGTCCGGGTCCGAGACGGCGCCCGCCGCGCCGCCGTACACCGGACGGAGCGGGTTGCGGGAGAGCACGTGCTTGATGTCCATGAGGAGCAGCTCCTGGTGCTGCTGCTCGTGGTGGAAGCCCAGCTCGATCGTCGGGGCGAGCTTCTCGATCGTGCCACCGTCGAGGCTGCCCACGAGGTCGAGGACCCGCGCGTCGACGTTGTCCCGGTAGAGCCCGACGTCGTGGGCGCCCGGACGGCTGATCACGCCGCGGTCCGGGCGCGAGAACCGCGGGCCGACCGCCTCGTAGTAGCTGTTGAAGAGGAACCAGTAGGTGTCCTGGTACGGCGCGAACCCCTCCTCGTGGTCGGCCAGCACGAACGTCTCGAAGAACCACGTGACGTGGGCGCGGTGCCACTTGGTCGGAGAGGTGTCCGGCATCGACTGGACGGTCTGGTCTTCGGGCGAGAGCGGTGCGGCCAGCTTCTCGGTGTGGGCGCGGACCTCGTCGAAGCGGCGGGTCAGTGAATCGGCGTCCCAGTCAGCGCTCGGCATGAGTGGTACCTCCTGGTCGGTCGACAGGGCACAAGTCCCCGGGGACGCGTTCGAGCCTAGACAGTCGCACCGACACGATCGACATTCGGAGCCGAAGCGTCACCGGATGGTCATACCCGTCTCTCTTTACCCGGTTGCGCAGGAATCTACCCGTCTGGTGCACGATGGCTCGGTGATCGATCTCGAGGCCGAACGTGCCCTGACCCCTGGTTGCCTCAGCCAGGTCTTCCTGGACAGTGCCGGTTCGTCGCTCCCCCCGCAGCCGGTCGTCGACGCCGTCATCGCCCACCTGCGCCGCGAGGCCGAGGTGGGCGGGTACCGCGCGGCTGCCGAGCGTGTCGCGGACCTCGACGGGCTGCGGGACTCGCTCGGACGCCTGATCGGGGCCGACGCGGACCTGATCGCGCTGACCGACAGCGCCACCCGGTCGTGGAACCAGTTCGTCACCGCGCTCCCCTGGTCCCCCGGCGACCGGGTGCTGGTCGGCGGCATGGAGTACGCCAGCAACGCGATCGCGTTGCTCCAGCGGGCCCGGGTCGACGGGTGCACGGTGGAAGTCGTCCCGAGCGACCCCGACGGCCGGATCGACCTCGACGCGCTGGCCTCCCTGCTCGACGACCGGGTCAGGCTCGTCTCGCTCGTGCACGTGGCGACCAACTCCGGACGGGTCAACCCGGTGCGGGAGGCCGCCGCCCTGGCGCACCGGGCCGGAGCCCTGGTCATCCTCGACGCCTGCCAGTCCGCCGGCCAGCTCGCGCTCGACGTCGAGGCTCTGGGGGTCGATGCCCTCTCCGCGACCGGACGCAAGTGGCTGCGCGGGCCGCGCGGTACCGGGTTCCTCTACGTCCGCCGCGAGGTGCTCGCGGGCCTGGAGCCCGCAGCGGCGGACATGCGCGGTGGTACCTGGACTTCCGCGAACGAGTACGAGCTGCGCCCTGACGCTGCCCGCTTCGAGCTCTGGGAGGCCGACATCGCCGGGCGCCTCGGCCTCAAGGCAGCGGTGGACCACCTGCTCGACCTCGGACCGACGGTGGCGGAGGAGGCGATCCGCGCCAACGCTGCCCGGCTCCGCCAGGGCCTCCAGGACATTCCGGGAGTGAGGATCCAGGACGCCGGGCCCGACCTGTGCGGGATCGTCTCGTTCACCCTCGACGGCCGCACCCCCGCCCAGGTGCGCGACGAGCTCGCCCGTACCGGGGTGATCGTCACCGTGAGCGAGGCGTCCTCGACCCGGCTCGACATGGGCGAACGGGGCCTGGCGGGCGTCGTACGGGCCTCGCCGCACTACTTCGTCAGCCCGCAGGACCTCGACACCGCGGTCGCTGCGGTCGCCGCGCTGCGCTAGTCAGCGGACCAGGACGTCCAGCAGCCGGGCGAGCTCAGCGGCCGGGTCCCTCGTCGTACCGCCGTGGACCGGACCCGGCTGGACCACCGTCGACCGGGGGGCCTTGAGGAAACCGAACCGGGTGCCGAGATCGCCGTTCGCCGCGGCCCCGACCACGGCGTCACCGCGGCAGACGCCGTCGGCGAACGCGAGCGCGGAGGTGACCGCGGCCAGGTCGAGGTCCGGCCAGAACCCCCGGAGCCGGCGCTCGTCGACCTGGCAGTCCGCGGCCAGGAACGCCGCGTCCTGGCAGTACACGACGACGCCGACGTTCACGAACTCCTCCCGGTCGACCCGCGGGACGCATCGCAGGACGACGTACTGGTAGGCCATCCGGGCGTTCATGCGGCACCCCGGCGTGGCAGCCAGGTGCGCGCGCCGTCCCGTCGGGCCGCGAGGAAACCGCGGTACGCCGCACGCAGCTCGGCAGGAGTCGCAGGTCCGACGAGCCAGGAGTCCGGGACCCGCGCGACCACCGTCTCGAGGACCTCGTCGGTGATCAGGGCCGCCAGCTCGTCGGCGACCGGGCCGAGCCGGTCGACGTACGCGGCCATCACGTGGTCCTCGACCGACCACGGCTGCGCGGCGAAGCGGGCCGCGTCGGTGGGGCCGTTCGTCCAGGCGTGGTGGAAGTAGAGCGCCGCACCGTGGTCGATCACCCAGACGTCGCCGTGCCAGACCAGCAGGTTCGGGTTGCGCCAGCTCCGGTCGACGTTGGCGACGAACGCGTCCAGCCAGAGGATCCGGACCGCCAGGTCGGCGTCGATCGCCACGGTCGGGTCGAAACCGAAGGACCCGGGCAGGAAGTCGACACCGAGGTTGAGTCCGAGGCTGGCGTTGAGCAGGTCCTGGACCTCCTCGTCCGCCTCGTAGCGGGCGATCGGCTCGGTCAGCTCGACCTGGACCAGCCGCGGCGTACGCAGGCCGAGCACCTCGGCGAGGCCGCTGACGATGACCTCGGCGACCAGCACCCCCAGTCCCTGACCCGCCCCGCGGAACTTGCAGACGTAGGTACCGAGGTCATCGCCCTCGACGATGCCGGGCAGGGAGCCGCCCTCGCGCAGGGGTGCGACGAAGCGGGTCGCGGTGACCGTGGGCAGCGTCGTCACGCGCCGGTCTCGTTGTCGAGGCGTGCGCGCTGCTCCGCGATGTCGTAGTCCGGGACCGGCCAGTTCAGTCCCATCGCCGTCAGGTGCTCGTGCAGCAGCTGGCCGATCGCCCAGTTGCGGTACCACTTGCGGTCGCTCGGGACGACGTACCAGGGCGCTGCCTCGGTGCAGCGGTCCAGCACCACCTGGTAGGCCTCCTGGTACGCGTCCCAGTGGCCACGCTCGTCGACGTCCTCGGGCTTGAACTTCCACCGCTTGGTCGGGTCCTCCAGTCGGGCGATCAGGCGCTCGCGTTGCTCGTCCTTCGAGACGTGAAGCATGCACTTGATCAGCACGGTCCCGGACGCCGCGAGGTTGCGCTCGAAGGCGTTGATCGCTCCGTACCGTCGCTCGACCTCCGCGCCATCGACCATCTGGTGAACCCGGACGACGAGTACGTCCTCGTAGTGCGAGCGGTCGAAGATGCCGATCTCCCCCGCTCCCGGCACCTCGCGCTCGACCCGCCAGAGGAAGTCGTGCGCGAGCTCGACCCTGGTCGGCTTCCTGAACGACTTCAGTCGCGTGCCGCCCGGGTCGAGGAGTCCGACCGCGTGCCGGAGGATGCCGCCCTTCCCCGAGGTGTCCATGCCCTGGAGGATCAGCAGCAAGCTCTTCGGTGCCCCGGTGTAGCCGGCCGCGAACAGCTTCTCCTGAAGCTCGGCCATCTGCGGGCCGAGCTCGGGCAGCGCGCGTTCCGCGTCCGCCTTGTCTCCCTTGAATCCTGGGGTCCCGCGGGGGTCGAGATCCGCCAGTGCGGTGCCCGGGGTGAACCGCAACGCGTCCGAGATCGAGGTCGAGGTCATGGTCGGAGCCTATTGGCTACGGTGCTGCCATGGACCTCCCGGTGATGCCTCCCGTCCAGCCGATGCTCGCGAAGTCGGTGAAGGGCATCCCCGACCCGGGGAAGTTCGAGGGCGGGCTCTCGTTCGAGCCGAAGTGGGACGGTTTCCGCTGCCTGGTCTTCAAGGACGGCGACGAGGTCGAGCTGACCTCCCGCAACACCAAGCCGTTGACCCGCTACTTCCCCGAGGTGGTCGAGGCCCTGCGGACCCAGCTGCCGGCCCGCTGCGTCCTGGACGGCGAGCTCTTCGTCGCGGTCGGGCCGAGGCTGGAGTTCGAGGTGCTCCAGGGGCGGATCCATCCGGCGGCGTCCCGGGTGAGCATGCTCGCGACGGAGACACCGGCGAGCTACGTGGCTTTCGATTTGCTCGCCCTCGGGGACGAGGACCTGACTGTCGTGCCCTTCGCCGAGCGCCGGGCCAGGGTGGAACAAGAGCTCACGGGGCTCGGGGGGCCGACGTACCTGACCCGGACGACGCTCGACCCGGTGGAGGCGGAGTCCTGGTTCGAGCAGTTCGAGGGCGCGGGGCTGGACGGCGTGATCGCCAAACCGATGGCGGCGCCGTACCAACCGAACGCGCGCACGATGCTCAAGATCAAGCACTCGCGGACGGCGGACGTGGTGGTGGCGGGCTACCGGCTGCACAAGAACTCGACGGACGAGCGACCGCTGCTGGGGTCGCTCCTGCTCGGCCTGTACGACGACGGACGGCTCCAGCACATCGGCGTCGCCGCCTCCTTCACCGAAGCCCGGCGCGCTGAGCTGGTCGGCGAGCTCCAGCCACTGGTCTGCGACATCGCCGAGCACCCCTGGGGAGAGTGGGCGATCGCGCAGAACTCGATAGGGAGGGCCGACCGGGCTCCCGGAACGCCGAGCCGGTGGAGCGCCGGCAAGGACCTCTCGTTCGTCCCGCTGCGCCCCGAGCGGGTGCTCGAGGTCGGCTACGAACACATGGAGGGGCGCCGGTTCCGCCACACCGCCCAGTTCAAGCACTGGCGGCTCGACCGGGATCCGGAATCCTGCGGCTACGAGCAGTTGGACGAGCCGGTGGGCTACGACCTGACTAGGGTGTTGGGTGTGGAAACGTTCCGGGAGGCCCCATGAGTGACGCAGCGAGTGACGCAGTGACCGACTACGACGTGGTGCTGCTGGTCGAGCAGACCCTGACAGCCCAGGACGCCGCGCAGGTCCGCAGCCTGCACGACGCGATCGAGGGCGGGGTGGTCTACCACGTGCTCGTGCCCGTCGAGGACAGTGCGTCCCGGATCGAGGCCGGGATGGGCACGCTCGCGACCGGCGAGGTGCTGGTCGCGCCGGCACTGCTCAGCGACCCGGAGACCCTGCAGAAGATCCGCGACGACCTCCTCGACGTGGCCCGCAACGCGGTGAAGGCCTCGGTGGCCGCGATCGTCGACGCCGGGGGCCAGGCCGTCGGGGACATCGTCACCGTTGACCCGATCCAGGGGCTGGCGACGAAGGTCAAGGAGGTGGACGCCCGCGAAGCGATCATCCTGACCCGACCGCACCTGGTCAGCGAGTTCTTCCACCTCGACTGGACCTCGCGGGCGCGGCGCAAGCTCGGCGTCCCGGTGCTGCACCTGCTCGAGCACGAGACGTTCGACGAGCAGGCCGGCGACGGCGAAGGCATCACCGGGTTCTGAGCACCCGGCCGTCGGCCGCCACGGTCGTCGAGCTTGTCGAGACGCGCGCAGCGTCAGCTCAGCACGCGCAACCGGTCGGGACCCCTCTACCCCTCTACCGAACGCCCGGGGCTGGGGCTCACGAACGGCTGGCAACCCGTCGCAGTTCCAACTGCAGGGCAGACCCGAGCGCCAGGGCGTACTTCTGGTGCGCTCGCCCGAACACCCGGACCCGGGTCTGGTCACCGGCAACCGTGATCGACACGGTCAGCGTCTGCTTCTCGCGCACGAACCACAACGCGAGCAGCCCGATGGGGAAGGTGACGACCGCGATGACCCACGCGATCGTCGGGGTGGTCCGGTACGACACCGTGTACGTCCCGGGTAGCACCAACTCGACCTGGAGCTTCGAGGAAAGAGTCAGCACCGGCACGACCAGGGACTCGACCTCGGGTGCCGGCAGCGGTGTCAGCAGCTCGTCAGCGACGTTCGTCAACGGGTTCGTCGAACGCACGACCAGAACGGCGACGATCGCGACCACCGCAGCCACCAGCACGACGACGAACACGACGGGGCCCATGGCTCGATGCTAGGCGCGATCAGCCCAGCACGCGCAACTGGTAGAACCCGTGCGTCCGGGCGACCACGACACCGTCCTCGCCGACGACCTCGGTGAGCAACTCGAAGTTGGACTTGCCGTTGGCCGTCGCCTCCTCCTTCACCCGGGCGAACTCCTCCTCCGAGAAGGACGTACGCGCGGTCGCGGCAGTCATCGCGGGACGGGTGAAGTCGATCTCCAGACGCTTGACCAGGGGCACCCCGCCGGGCACCTCGAAGAACCCACCGATGATCCCGCCGAGCATCTCGGCCACGGAGAAGAGACAGCCGGCGTAGGTGACGCCGAAGTGGTTCACGTTCGGCTCCGTCGGGATCCGCGCCGCGGCGGCGTACGGTCCGGCCTCGACGACCTCGAGCCCCATCTTCCCGAGGATCGGGACGAGGGCGTGCACGTGGGCGGTCTGCTCCTGGAGATCAGTCATGGGGGAAAGATAGCGGTCCCGGTCACTCGATCCGGTTGCCCTCGGAATCCCAGAGCTCGGCGACCTTCTTGCTCGGCTGCACCCGCGGCGTGGCGCCCCTTGTCCTGGCTATCGTGGTCCAGCGAGTCGTTTCGGCACGTTCCGCTCGCCGCGGACTCTCGTCGAATCAAGAGGGCCTCCAGCGATAACTGACCCACTGGACTTCCCGTGCACATGCGCACCTAGTGGTGAACGGCTACCTTGTGCGGTCACGCTCCGCGCACAGCCTGGCCATGACATGGTCCACGTGGCGCTGGGTGAAGCCGGACAGGCTGTAGTCCCCGTCACACGCGTCCGGGACCGTCAGAGGGTGCGTGCCCTCTGCGCTCTGTTCGGCCTCGCGCTGCGTCATCTACCAACAGTAAGTCGGTTCGAGTCCGCTGACCGAGTGGATGCCGGAATCAGGACTAAGGTCCCGACGCGAGAGGTCCGCGAGCCGGTTTGGGGAGACTACTCGCCACGACACAACTGGATCACTCATCTTCCCAGTTGGCCGCCACTTTTCGGCTTGGTTGGACTCTGGGCGGCTCGCCCGGCATCTTGGGGGTGCCGACAACCTAAGCGTTGTGCTGCTGAGCGTAGGAAGCGTGAGATTTTTGAGCGTTGTGGGCCAAGTTATCGGGCGAGTTCATGGCCCGGCATTCGAGAGGAACGCAATGACCACCGACCAAGAGATCCTGACCGAGCTCGCCGAACTACGCGAGAACGACACGACCGATTACGGCTGCCCGGACTGGTGCCAGCGTGACGACCACTGCGCCGACGTAGTCGATGCCGACAACCCGCCCATGCACTACGGCCCCGAGTTCGGGGTCTTCTGGGCTCAGGCCAGGACGGGCGAGCCGTTCCATGTCGAGACGACACTGCCGGACATGCTGCGCGGCGGACCCGGCAAGCTCAACGGCACCAAGGCGCTTCTCATGATCGCTCGGGACGCGCTGGGGCTCGCTGAGTGGCTGGTGGAGACACGCGCATGACCATCATCGAGACCGTCGTTGCCAGGTCGGGAGAGAGTCCCGCCGAGCTCTACGTAAAGGCGCGTGTCGCAGGGGTAGAAATCTCCCATGCCTCGGACTGGCCCTGCCGCACCTTCGATGGCGTTCCTGAGCCCGGCTGCCAGCTCGGCGTATTCCGCACGGTCGGGTGGGCCATCTTCTACAAAGATGAGCGCCGGTGGGAAGCGCGTGCCCGCACAGACTGCGGGCCTGTAGACCTAGCGACCCTCATCTCCGGGGTCCTCGGGCTGAACGAACAGCACGGAAGGAAGCCCGGCCACGCGACCAGGCAGCGGATGTTCAACCACACCGTGAGCGCCAGAACCGAAAAGCGGGTTGCCTACACGCTCATCTGCTACAAACTCGGCCTCGAGGACCTGCTCGGCTCGCAGGTTGCTGAGAAAGTCGACATCGACTGGACGGTCTCGCTCCTGCTCGCCTGACCGGACAACACGGTTACACCCAACATCAGAACTAGTACTGAGAACAGCGCCCCTGCCGAGAGTTAGTCGGCAGGGGCGCTGTCATCGTGCCTCGTCTTCCGGTCCGGGCAAATCCACCCGTAGCCACCACTCGATTAGTGATGCGCCATCGTCGTCTGGCCAGAAGCCCTTGCGGTTCATGAACTTTCGACAATCCTCGTTGTCGGACCGGACGCTAGCGAAAATAGTCGCCGTCCTGATGCCGGAGGAGTCCGCGCGCTCGAGGACCCGATCCACCGTTTGGGCCATGAGGGAATCACCCACTCGTCTCCTGCGCCAGCGTTCCGCCACCGCCATCACGAGGAGCTTGGTCGTCTGCCCGTCACTGCGGACATGCCACCACCAACTGACGGCAGCTACGCCGATGCCGTCCCTCGCGATGATGACGCCCTCGTCTGGCGAAAGCGGAAACGTCAACTCGTCTTGAAGCCCAACCTCGGCCTCGAGTTCGTACGTCTTGAGAAGTTCGCCGTCCGGCCCTCGTTTGTGGGCGGAACACCTAAACGCTCTAATGTCCGCGTGGTCGGCCGCTGTCGCTTCCGACCAGACAAGCTCCTCGGTCACAGAACAACGTTGTGCGAGGTACCCCTAAGCTTGTCCGCGATGAGCGATGCGTGATGCTCAAACTCGTCGCCAGACGGACGCCAACCGATCCCGTTGCGGAAACTGGCTCGCAGAAGTTGCCGCTCGCCAACAGTCAGATCAGACTGCTGCGAGTCGGCGGTCTGTGCTTCAAGAGAAACCTCCCCGCGAACGTTCATGGATCTAGTGTGCCTGAAAAGTTGTCCAAGTCGAAGACTTTGTGAAAAAGAGAACGCTCTCACAGCTTCACACCCCCGACTGACGCGCTCCGCTGGTCCTGCTGCATCTGGCGCTTGAACTCGCTGTAGTTGTGCGGCTGAATACTCACGTCGCCGTACAGGGGGCGAACCTCGGCCACCGCGGACGCAAGTCGGGAGTAGTCGATGCTCGCCCCACCCATCGACGCACCGCCAGCAACCGCCGCGTAGGACCGGAAAGGCTGAACCTCGCCGCCGGCAGCGAAACCGACAACCCCGATAGTTGCCCCAGCGTTCGCGGCCTTGAGTGCGCCGCGGTTCTTGTCGGCCTGCCCGAAACGGTTACCGATGACTTCCTCACCGGGTGCCGCAATCATCGGGACCTTGTCGAAGTACGGCCACCGCACCCCGGGAACAGTGCCGCCATATGCGCGGCGAATCGGCGCGATGGTGCCGCCATCCGCGGGCGTCTGAACGAACGGGAGACCGCTGCCCTGCTTGTCCTTCGGGATCGTCGGACCCTGCCCGCGCACGAACTTGACCGGGATGGTTACGCCAATGCCGAGGCGGTCGAGGATGCGCTCAATGCGCGTTAGTTCCTCGTTGGCCCGTTCGGCGGCAACGTCTAGAACGATGGGCTCGAGGCCGTCCGCAACATCCTGGTACTGCTTGATGCCCTCTTGCCCGCGACCGTAGGCCCTGTTCGCCCGGGCAATCTCTGAGTCGGCGGCATCTGCGAGCTGCTTAAGCCGCAACGCACCGGCCGGACCCGCGTCGGCCAACTGCTTCACCAAACCGTCAGCAAGTCCACGGCGGGTTGCGGTCTCGGCGTTGGTTGCAAAGTCCTTGAGCGCGGTCGCCTGCTTGTTCAGGTGCTTGATCCACGTGTCGAGGCTGATGGTCGACTCATCGAGCGTGTCGTCGAACCCGACGAAGGACCTGACAGCGCCAGCGGCCTCATCACGGAGCCGCTGGATCTCCGTCGCAGCCTTCTTGTCCGCTTCGGCCTTGCGCAGTGTCGCGCGCTCAGACTCGCTCGTCGCCTCAGCCAACTTGAGGGCCAGTTCAACCTCGGCAATCTTGTCTTTCGTGTCCTCCGGGTTCACGTCCGGGGTGAACTGGTCGATGAACGCGCCCGCTACGGGGATGGCACCCACGGCGTCACCGTTCAGGAAGTCGATGACCGGGTTGCCTGAACCGGCCTTCTGGTCTGCCAGCACGGACCGAAGGGACTGTAGGCGCGATGTCAGCCGGTCAACATCGCCAGACGCAATATCGAGGTCGGCACCAGCGAGAGCTTCCGCGAACCCTTCGGTCGCGGCGCGCGCATCGTAAATCGCACCAATCAGCCCGCCAGCAACCACGCCGGGGCCACCCGCAATCGAACCGAGCAGTCCGAGGGTGGCCGTGTTCGTCAAACCGATACCGTCCGCCGCACCGGTCGCAACCAGCCCGACAGCAGCGATACCCGCCGCACCACCACGCAACGACCGGGACCGCTTAGCCTCCGCTGCCGCCAACTGCTGCGCCGACAACGCCGCCCGCTGCTGCGCCGACGTGACCAGGTTCAACCCGCCCGCATAGGTGCGGAACTGGGTGACGGCAGGACCAGTGAACGCGGCCCGTGAGATTGCCTGATAGGACCGCACCGCCAGGTTCAGCGCACCCAGGGCGGCAACGAGCCCGAAGATGGGTGTGCCAAGGTCGGAGTCGGCGAACGACGCGAGGCTGTTGAACAGCGACTCCACGACCTGCAAGATGGGGCCGGCCAAGGGTGACGCGGCCTGCACAATCTGCACCAACGCGCTACCGATAGCCCCGAGCGCGTCGGCAACCTGGGGGCCGGTCTCGCGGATGTAGTCCACGAACTCCTGAAAACTCGCCGACCCAGAGAGCTGCTTAGACCACATCTCGAAATCGGCGGTCGTCTGCACTAGGAAGTCAGAAAAGTCGGTGTTCAGTGGGGTGAATGCCATCCACATGTTCGCCAGGCCGAGGCTTGTCTGGCCGATGATGGTTGCGAACTCCTCCAACGCCTCCGGGCCCTCGTCGGCAAGGAAGTTCAGGAACTGGTCAACGCGACCGTCCTCGATAGCGCCACCGAGGTTGTCGGCGATGTTGCCCAGTGAGGTTGAGAAACCGGTGACAACCTGCGCCAACTCGGGCAACCGGGTCAGCGCGGCGTCGAGGCCGGTGGAGAACCCGGGCAGCGCCCCCTCGGCGGCCATCTCCTGCACCACGTTGAGTGCCGGGGCGAGTTCGGACAGTTGCTTCGTGAACTCGGCCGCAGCGGGCGAAAGCGCACCAAGGGACAACTCGGCGGCCGCCAAGTTCTCCGCGGTCGGGTCCAGTGCGGCCTTGTTCAGATCCTTGAGCGCATCCCCGACACCCTGGAAGGCGGTGATGAGGACACCAGCACCAACCGCAGCGAAACCAAGTGATGCCGCAAGCCCCGTAATCGCCGGGATAGCAACAGCGGTAATCGGGATAGCGGCCGGACCCAACGCGGCAGCAACATCAGCCAGAATCCGCAGACGGCCCGACAGTTTGTCGATGTCCTTCTCAGCGCGCCCCGAAGTCCTACCAAGCGCCTCAACATCACGCCCAATAGAACGGGTCGCCTGCCGGGTCTCAACCGACTCCTTCGAAAGCCCGTCAAGCTGCTTGTTCAACAACGCGGTCGCAGCAGCAGCCCGCGCCATCTCGCTCGTAAAATTGTCGATCAGCTCGAGCCGGACAGATTCCCTACGTGTTGCCATTTGCTACCTCCCGTAGTTTCAAGATTTCTTCGGCGGTCGCGGATAGCGCCGACCAGACTCGAGCAATCCCCATAGCCGATGCGGCCTGCGGGTCACTGATGGAAACGAGGCCCAGAGCGGCCTCATACGCACGCAGACCGGCAACCAGGTCCGCGAGGTCGCGGACCTCCTGCAAGGCCACCGCGAGGGCGTCTAGGCACTCGTCAAGCTGACTGATGGGCTCGTTGGTCATCCCGACGCACCCCCGTGCGCGCGAGCCCACCGCGACACTGCGGCCTCACGGTGCTGGTTGACCACTGCGGGCGCATCGATGTCCGGCAACTTCAACTGAGCCAGAGTCCGGTTCAGTTGCGCACGTTGCAGCCGAGTCTCCGATAACAGTGGATTCTCCCGCTCCTGACCCATCGACCCTTTGACGAGCAACGGTTGACCGTCCATCGCAGCCTCGAGCTCAGCGATGATATCGAGGCAACGGCACGCGTTCTCGAGCAGAACCAGCTCATCTGAGCGCAGTTTGTAGGTCGAAACGACCTCGCGCCAGAAGCGCCGACCCCGCCTAGAGAGGCCCTGGGGAGCGGGAATCTTGACTACCTCACTCATCGAGGACCCCCGAAACTGAGAGTTCCTGCGCACGCCGGGTCGGCCGGGCTACCGCAGTCGGCGCGCCGTGGCCGTGTGGGGGTATCACCCCCATGGGGGTGGTCATGCTGCACCGATGTCCGCGGCGTTGGTCTCCCTGGCCTTGCGTTGGGTCTCGCGCCACTGGGTCAGCTGGATCTCATCGAGGCGCAGGGTGTCAGGGCCGTTGAGTCCGTTGCCGAGGGTGGCGAGGGCAGTGGTGATGTCCTGGTCGACGGTGCCGCCATGCCACGCGGCCAGTCCTCCCTGGTACTGAGCGCGACTGACCCAGAGTCGTGCAGCCCATGCGTCTGCCCAGCGGGCCTCGGATGCTGTGAGGTCTGCCAGTGCGGCCTTCACATCGTCCGCTGCGCCGGTCAGTTCCAGGTCGGCAGCGGCAACGAGCTTGGGAGCGATGGCTTGAATGGCGGCGCCTAGGACGTGGCCCTGGTGGCGGGCCTTGGCCTGGGCGTCGGCTGCGAACTGAGCGTGTGCCTTGGCTTCGGCGTCGTACTGCTCGGCCTTGGACTTCACCGCTGCGGCGTTCCCGCCCGTGGTCAGTGCGTTGTGGACGGCTGCCCTGTAGTCCTCGCGCGCCTGGTCGGCTTGGGCTCGCTTGGCGCGGGTGTCGCGGTTGTGCTTGATGACTGCGGCGTTGAGGTTCGCCATGACGTCGTACTCGACGAGCACCTCGGGGTGGGCGGCGAACATCTCGCGGGGCGGGAGGGTCTGGCCTTCGCGGATCACCATGGGCTTGAGGGTGGTGCTTCTGGCGTAGTGGACGAGCGAGCGGCGCTGGTTGGTGGTCATTTCAGTTCTCCTGGGTGTTGGTGTGGTTGAACAGGTGGTCGAATCGGCCGGCACTCTGGGCCTGGTCGATGAGGTCGTCATGGCCGGTTTCGCGCAAGACGGCCAGGTCTCGGACGCTGAGCGGGGTTGTCCCGGCAGCGACACGGGTGAGGATGTCGCGCTGCTCGGGACTGATCCCTAACGCGGCGTCGTAGCCACCAGACTCGGCGGCAGCGACGATTGCCAGGGCGTTCGCCATGACGTCGTGGTCGCTCATCACGCCACCTCGGGGATCGGGTAGATGAACGCGACCCAGGCATCGCCGTATCGGGGCTCGAGGTAGGGCAGCGGGCGGGTGACCAGTAACGGGGCTCCCGTGGGCCGGTCCTCGGCGTCGTCGCCGAAAGCGAACCCGTACGGAACAGGCCCGTCTTCGTCGAGGTCTTCGGTGTCCCAGACCACGGGCGGGGTCGGACTCGACCCAGCGGACTTCCACAGGCTGTAGGGCCACACCAATGCGATGTGGTCGGTGAGGAACTCGGGGCGGACCGCGACGCTGTAGGCCCCGATATGTGGCTCGTTCTGGTTCCGCGCGACGAGCTGGGGATACTCGACCGCGGCCGGTTCGATGATGGTCATTACTGGTCTCCTAGTTGTTTCGCGATGGCGGGGTGATGCCGCGTTTACGGCGCTCGGCGTTCAGGTCCAGCAAGCTCATCTGGAGCCCGCGGGTCCGTAGCCACTCGACTAGCGCCCCGGTCGACTTGGACCGGAGCAGCGGCGAGGGGATCAAGGACCAGTCGGCTGATGTCATTTCGTCACTTCCTTTCGCGTGATGGGACGGCGCCATCGGTGTGGGTGTGCTCGGGGCACCGCCAGCCGTAGGAGACGAGCGCCGGGAGACTGAGCCATCCGACAGACAGGCGTCGAGTGCAGTCCTCGGACCGGCACCACAGGACGGGCTGGCGGGCGGTCACGACGCTGCCCCGGTGTCGGTCTGGTGGGGGTGTAGATAAGAGATAGGGGCTGAGCGTGAAGTGACCGGTTCTGAACCAGTCACTTGCTCCGAAGTGACTGGTTCTCGTACAGACGCTTTGCGCGAAGTGACTGGTTCTGAACCTGACGTTTGAGCGCGACGCCTATGCACACGACAGGCGCGCTTGGGCTCCCCGAGTCGTCCTTTGTCGACCACGTGGGGCGGGACCACCAGGCACATCGAGGTTGATCCTTCGAGCAGCCACCCGAGCTCGACCGCGCGAGCGATGTATTCATAGACCTGTCTGCGATCCAGCGGGCTGCCCGGCTCCCCGAGCACCACGGCCACGTCTCCGCGCTTGAAGTTCGCGTGACCGTTGTTGCCGTGCTTGCCGTAAGCCAGAGAGGCAACGCGCAACCAGTTCGGCAGCCTGCGGTCTCCGGCACGGCGCTCCCACTCAGACTGCAAGTGGCGGGCGTGCTCACCGTCGAGCGGGTTCGTCAGGCGACTCATCCGACACCGCCGAACAAGTCGAGCTCTGGCAAGTCATCCAGTGACACTGGATTACCCAAACCCTCCGACTTTGCAATGCATTGCACAGTTTCGGACTGGTCTCGGCGGTGACCAGTTATCTCGACGTCAACATTCCTGTACTCGGCGTAGGCGACCAGGGAAGGCAGCTTCCTACCGTCACCCACCCAGCCCTGCGCCACGCCGTTGTAGACGGTCCTGACGCCCGCAGAGAGGGCGAGGCGGTGCGCGTCCCACCCGGTGACCACGAACGTGTTCCCGCGGTCGAGGATGCGCAGCCGGCGCCTCACGACGCCCGCCCAAAGTCAGCGTTCAGCGCGGCCCAGGCACAAGAGTTCTCCGAACAGAAATATTGCCTCCGCGAACAGTAGGAAATCTGCTCCGAGCTCAGCGCCTGACAGCCACCGCAACCCTTGAGCGTCGGCAGGGGCTGGTGTCGGACGCACTCGTACTCGGCAAGGCATCCGCACGGGCACCCGCTCAGACTGGACTCGGTTACAACGGCTCGGGCTCTGGCACTTCCGGGGTTCAAGCGGCACCGCCGAAGTCGCTCAGTTCGGCCTCGGCAGCCTCGGCCTCGACCGTTGACTCACGCGCCTTCCTGCGAGCTTGTGCGCTCTTGAGTGCGAGACGGGCAAAGTGGGCTTTGCGTAGGTGCGAGGCGCGGATGGGGTCGCCACCGGCCGCGTCGAGGAACTTCTGATCATGCGCAGCGCGGGCTGGGGCTGTTCGAGCTGACCTGTTCTCGGTCTTGGCCCAGGATTCTTCGGCTGCGATGCGGGCTGCGAGTTGGCGTTCAGATGCTGTTGCTGTGGACACGGCGCGATTCCTTTCGGAAACACGAGAGCCGAGCGACGACAGACCCCATCTAATGGGTCAATATCGTGCTCGGCTCCTGGCCGGCCCCTCAGGACACTGGTAGTTAGGCTCCTGGCCCGTTCTCAGCACTGTTGGCAACTCTCGCGAGCCACCTAGGGAATGATCGGTTCTCTGAACTTGTAATTGAACGACTGGGCATGCGGTCGCTCCCGTCCATAGTGACAGATGCGCTGTCCGAACGCAAGTGCGAACAGCGCAAGCCTGTCATTCGGTCTTCCACTCCCCTCGATCCCGATGGGCCTCGGCCAAAGCGATGATGTCGTGGAGCTCGTAGCGCATCTTCCCATCACGACCGGCCCCCAGCTTGGTCACCTTGCCCCGATGCGCCCACTGTCGTATGCGCTGCTGAGTAACGGGTGGCATCTGTAACATGTCGATGAACTGAACCGCCTGCTCGGCAGTAACCGGCCGACTCATACCCGGTCACCGCGCTTCATCTTCTGGGCGGCAGACTTCGCGCGTGCATCGGCGGCGCTCGCCCCGTACCGCTCGAGCATGACATCGGAGCTCCACCCGGCGAGGCGTTTGAGGTCGCGTTCCTGTCCCCCGCTCATCAGGAAGTCGTGGGCCCAGGTGTGCCGGAAGCGGTGGGGGTGGAGATCCTCGATCCCGGCGATGGCACCGAGTACCTTCATGCGTTCGCGCACCCCGTCAGGGCTCATCGGACCGCGCTGGGTCAGGAACAGGGCGTCGAGGTGCGTCCAGCGGTGCTTTCCGCGTTCGCGGACGTAGCGATCGAGGGCTTGGACGGTGCGGGCGCCGAAGTAGACCGGACGGATCTTGGAGCCCTTGCCTTTCACGACCGCCATCCCCTGGTCGAGGTCGACAGACTCGACCGTCATGGCGGTGATCTCGGAGACCCGTAGGCCGGCGTCGAGCAACATTCGGAGGATGGCCTGGTCGCGGCGGTCGTTGAACGTCTTTCCGTTGCACGCCTTCACCAAGGCTTCGAGCTCGGTGTCGCTGAGGACCGGGACAGGCTTGGCCTTGGGCTCGGGCGGACTGAGGTTCTTCATCGGGTTCTCTGGCAGTTCGCCTTCATCGACCAGCCACCCGCAGAACCGGAACAGTCCGCGGTACCGGGTCTTGACGGTGCTCTGCTCTTGTCCGCGTTCTTGGAGCTGGGCGATCCACTCGCGGATGGCTGCGCGGGTCATCTCATCGAGGCTCGCAGCGCGGCCCTGTTCCTCAAGCCACCGGCTGTAGAAGGTGATGGCTTGGCCGTAGATGGTGATGGTCCGGTCGGCCTTGCCCTCGGCCCTGAGGTGGCGCGCGAAACTCCGGTGAAGGTCTTCCAGTCGTTCTGCCATGGTGTTAGGTTATCTGGTGAGTAAGCGTTGTGCTACTCCCCACGACACAACTGAATCACTCGTTTCCCCAGTTCAGCGGGTTCTTTCGGCTCGGCTGCACCCGCGGCGGCTCGCCCGGCATCTTGGGGTAGTCCGGCGGGTAGTTCAGCTCGACCGCCCCCTGTTCCTCCCAGAGCGTGAGCAACGGCTCGAGCGAGTTCGCGATGTCGTCGATCGCCCCCATCGCATCACCGCGGTCGGCGATCAGGTCGGGGACGGTGAACAGGTTGTAGACCTTCGGGTCGGTGACCTCGGCGAGCTCGTCCCAGGTGAGGGGCGTCGACACGGGAGCTCCGGGGATTGGGCGCAGCGAGTACGCCGACGCGATCGTGCGGTCGCGTGAGTTCTGGTTGAAGTCGACGAAGATCCGCTCCCCGCGCTCCTCCTTCCACCAGGCAGTCGTGACGCCGTCGTCACGTTCCTCCAGAGCCCGGCCGAACGCGATCGCCGCGTGCCGGACGTCGGCGAAGTCCCAGCGTGGTTCTATCCGCGCGTAGATGTGAACGCCCCGGTTGCCCGACGTCTTCGGGAAGCCGACCATGCCCAGGTCGGCGAGCAGCTCGCGCGCCACCCCGGCGACCCGGACGGCGTCGGAGAAGGTGGTCCCGGGTTGCGGGTCCAGGTCGATCCGGAGCTCGTCGGGATGATCGACGTCCGTGCGCCGCACGGGCCACGGGTGGAACGTCAGCGTGCCCATCTGCGCGCACCAGACCGGGACGGCGATCTCGGTCGGACACACCTCCTTCGCCGTACGACCGGACGGGAAGGCGATCTCGCAGGCCTCGAGGTAGTCGGGGGCGCCCATCGGCACCCGCTTCTGGTAGAAAGCGTCGGCCTTCTCCCCCGGCCGGCCGGTCCCGAGCTTGATCCCGGGCAGAACGCCCTTGGGCCACCGTTCGAGGGCGGTCGGCCGGTCCCCCAGGGCGCGCATCAGCCCGTCGCCGACCGAGGCGAAGTACTGGGCCACCATCAACTTGGTCACCGCGGGCGTCGTGTCGGTGGCCAGGTAGATCACCCGGTCCGGACTGCTGACCCGGATCGCCCGTCGACCGGCTTCGACCTCGATCGCGGGAGTCGCCTTCGCCATGGCACCAACGTATCGGCCCGTCACCGTTTCGGCCTCTCACCGTTTCGTAAGCGCACCCGGTCGATCGGCTGGCGTCGCTCAGTAGGCTGGTGCCATGGGTTACCAGGTCGAGAAGTCCGACGCCGAGTGGCGCGAGCAGCTGAGTCCCGCCGAGTACGAGGTGCTCCGCAAGGCAGGCACCGAGCGCCCGTTCGTGGGCGAGTACACCGACACCAAGACCACCGGTGTCTACAAGTGCCGCGCCTGCCAGGCCGAGCTCTTCCGCAGCACCACCAAGTTCGACTCGCACTGCGGCTGGCCGTCGTTCTACGCCCCGCTGGCCGGCGACACGGTCGAGTACATCGAGGACCGCTCGATGGGCAGCGTCCGCACCGAGGTGCGCTGCGCGAACTGCGGGTCGCACCTGGGCCACGTCTTCGAGGGCGAGGGCTACGGCACCCCGACGGACCAGCGCTTCTGCATCAACTCGATCAGCCTGACGCTGGAACCAGAGCAGAGCTGATCGTCACCAGGCCGGGTCCGTACGTCGCGTCGACCCAGGCCTGAAGGGTGCCGTCGTCGTACAGGACCTCGAGGTGCACCTCGTCGCGCCGCACCGCTGCGGTGTGGACGCCGGGCAACCGGAAGACCTCGGTCGCGATCCACTTCAGCGCGCGCTGCGGATGCGTCGCGCCGCTCACGCAGAGCGCCCCGCCCCAGACCTCCCGCAGCGCCGCCTCGGCCGCGGCTCGGTCACCGACGACGGCGACGTTGAGGACCGAGGGGACCGAATCGAACGACCGGTCGTACCGGAACTCCGCGAATCCCCGCTGCTGACGGGCGACCTTCATGGCGCGACCGGCCGCGGTTCCGGTCGCGTTCGCCGCGTCGATGATCCGCCAGCCGCCGGCTGGTTCCGGACAGGGAGTCCGGAGCCTCGCGGCGAGATCGTCGTCGACCTCCCGTCGCGACGGGCCGGCTGGCATGACGTCGGTGACGTAGAGGCGCTTGCCATCGAACCGGCCGACCACCCGGGTCAGGCTTGAGCCGGTCGGGTCGGATTCCCCGTTCTTCGCGCCGAACCCAATCAACTCGGGTCCTGTGCACAAGGAGCCGGGCATCAAGGTGATCACCCCGGTGCACAGGTTGATGCGGCCTTCGGCGTTGCGGGTGACCGCCACCGGGTCTCTCGTGGTGACCAAACCGCGTGCCGCCGGCACCTCCGTCGGGATCGACGCACCCGGCGCTACCGAGAACCTCGGCGCCGGTGAGGCAGGGGCACTCGTCCTGGGTGCGGACCCGGCAGCACTGCGATCCCGTTTGGAGGGCGCGGGATCGGTGCTGCAACCCGTGATGACCAGGCAGAAGAGTGCACTGCTCAGCGCGAGGCGTCGGGTCCGCATGATCCTCCGACGCACCCAGGGCGCTCCCGGTTCCGGGTCAGGGCAGCCCGTTGATCAGGACGCCGGGCTCCAGGCGGCGCCCGGTGTAGAACGGCACCTCCTCGCGCACGTGCCGCCGCGTCTCGGAGCCGCGCAGGTGCCGCATCAGGTCGACGATCCGGTAGAGCTCGGCTGCCTCGAACGCCAGGATCCACTCGTAGTCGCCCAGCGCGAACGAGGAGACTGTGTTGGCCCGCACGTCCGGGTAGTCACGGGCCATCATCCCGTGCTCGGCGAGCAGCCGACGACGCTCGGCGTCCTCGAGCAGGTACCACTCGTAGGAGCGCACGAACGGGTAGACGCAGATGTAGGGCTGCACCTCCTCGTCGGCGAGGAAAGCAGGCACGTGGCTCTTGTTGAACTCCGCGGGGCGGTGCAGCGCCATCTGCGACCAGACCGCGTCCAGGCGACGCCCGAAGGCGGTGGAACGGAAGCGCTGGTAGGCGTCCTGGAGCTCGTCGGAGGTCTCCGCGTGCCACCAGATCATCAGGTCCGCGTCGGCACGCAGACCGGAGACGTCGTAGGTGCCCCTGACGATCACGTCGGCGGCGCCGAGCTGGTCGAACAACGCCTCGACCTCGCCGATCTCGCCGGCCCGGTCCGCGTCGGGGCCGAACAGGTCGCGGATCCGGAAGACCGACCACAGGGTGTAGCGCACCATGTCGTTGATCTCGCGGGCCTTCTTCACGTTGGTCGCCATACCGACATCCTCCCAACCCGCTGGTTGGCGCTCACACCTGGGGGCGCGGCGCCAAGTCAGCCAGAAGCGACGAGACCGCCTGGTGCGCCGAGGAGATGCACGCCGGGATCCCGATGCCGTCGTACGCCGCCCCGCAGACCGCGAGCCCGGGCACGCGGGCCACCTCCGCACGGATCGTGGCCACCCGGTCGAGGTGTCCGACGGCGTACTGCGGGAGGCTCCCGCCCCAGCGCTCGACCTGGGTGTCGATGGGCCGCACCGAGAGGCCGATCGCGTCGGCCAGGTCGTGCAGGGCGAGCTCGACGAGCTCCTCGTCGGTCGCCTGGAGCTGGTGCTCCTCGCGGTGCCGCCCCAGGGAGCAGCGCATCACCACGGTGCCGTCCCCGGCCTCGCGGACCCAGTCCCACTTCGCGAACGCGAACGTGGCGGCCTTGATCGCCCGCTTCTCGACCGGGGGCACCAGGAACCCGGAGCCGGTCACCGCCGGGAAGTCGCGGGCGAGGAAAGCCATCGTCACCAGGGCGACCGAGGCGTACTCGATCCGGGCGAGCTCCAGGGCTGCTGCCGGGACGACGTCGCTCAGCAGCCGCGCCGTTGCACGTGCGGGGGTGGCGAGGACGACCGCGTCGGCCTGGACCAGCCGGGGGTCCTTGGTCGAGCCGACGACCAGGGTGAAGCCCCCGCCGGGCCGTCGCGCCAGGTCCCGGACGACGGCGTCGGTCTCGATCGTGGCGCCGCTGGTCGCCGCCACCGCAGCAGGCAACCGACCCAGTCCCCCGACGATGCCGGCGAAGACCGGTACGTCGCTGGCCGGTCCCGAGGTCGCTCGCGCGGCCGCCTTGCCGAGCGACCGGTCCCGGTCCAGCAGTGCCACCACCTGCGGCACCGCCGCCCGGGCCGAGATCTCCCGCGCGTGGCCGGCGTACACCCCCCCGAGCAAGGGTTCGACGAGACGATCGACGACCTCCTTGCCGAAGCGTTCCTCCACCAGGCCGCCGATGCTGGTGTCACGTCCATCGAGGGAGGTCGCGGGCAGCACGCTGTCCATCGCGGCACGCGCCATGCCCGCCTTGGAGATCACCCCGGACTCGGCGAGGACCCGCAGATCGGTCGGGATGCCCATCATCGTCCGCGGCATCGGCAGCAGCTCGTCACGGGTCCAGAGGTGGGCGGTGGTCGTCGCCGGGTGCACGATCGCGTCCGCCAGGCCGGAGATGCGGGCGAGCGACACCGCTTCGGGCCTCCGGTTGAGCATCGCCTCGGCCCCGACATCGAGCGTGACCCCACCGACCTCGCCGAGCTTGAGCTTGCCCCCGATCCCGGGGGACCCTTCGAGGACCAGGATCTCGGCGTCCGGTCGCTCCTCGTGCAGCCGGGCCGCCGCGGCGAGCCCCGCGATCCCGCCGCCGATGACGACGACCCGGGGCGCTGCGGCGGTGGACACGGTCCCAGCCTACGGCGCCAGGACGGGGGCCCGGCTGGGAGGGATCCGAACCGCCCACCCCTGCGTCCTAGGGGTATGAAGAACCCAACCCGCCTCCTGCTGAGCGTTCTCGTCGTCCCCGCGTTGCTCCTGGCCGGCGCGTGCGGCGTCGACTCCAGTGACGATGTCACCTCGGCCGCTGCCCCCGACTCGGCACCGGTCGACTCCGATCCGGGCCTGTCCCCTGGCGCCCCGGAGGAGGCAGCCGCGGACCTGCCGTACGACGATGCGGTCAAGGCCGACTCGCCCAAACCCCAGGCGCGTGCCGTGATCTCGAAGGGCCAGATCTCCCTGCGCACCGACGACATCGACGCCGCTCGCTTCGAGCTCCAGAAGCTGCTCGACACCTGGAACGGCACCATCGCCCAGGAGCAGTCCGACGCCGACGAGGAGGGGAACACCGAACGCGCCCGCCTCGAGCTGCGGGTACCGAGCCCGAAGTTCGACACCGCGATGAACGAGCTCGGCGACCTCGGCACCCTGATCGACCGGAGCCGGTCCTCGGAGGACGTCAGCACCCAGGTGATCGACAACGAAGCCCGGATCCGGAGCCAGCGGCTCAGTCTCGCGCGGGTCCAGGCTCTGCTGGCTCAGGCCCGGGACCTCAACCAGGTGATCGCCATCGAGGCCCAGCTGAGCCGTCGTCAGGCCGACCTGGACTCCCTGGAGCAGCAGCAGAAGTACCTCGCCGACCAGACCTCGTTGGCCACCATTCTCGTCTACCTGACCGTCCCGGAGGAGGACGGGACGGACGACGACGACAATGGCTTCTGGTCCGGCCTGAAGGCAGGCTGGGACAGCCTCGGCAGCAGTACCGCGGCGGCTCTCACCGGCCTCGGCGCCGTGCTGCCGTTCGCCGTGGTGCTCGGCCTGCTGGCGACGCCCGTCTGGTTCCTCCGGCGCCGGCGTACCGAGCGGACGAGATCGGCCGGAGCCTGAGCGGAATCCCAGCGCCGGGGATCAGCGCTGGGAGACCTCGTGAACGTGGTCGGTCAGCTTCTTCAGCTGGTCCGGGTCGGTGGACGGGATCACGCCGTGGCCGAGGTTGAAGATGTGCCCTGGGGCGGCGCGACCGGCCTCGAGGACCTGGTCCGCCCGGGCGAGCATCACGTCGGTCGGCGCGAAGACCAGCGTCGGGTCCAGGTTGCCCTGCACGGACCGGCCCCCCGCGCGCCGTACGCCTTCGGCCAGGGGTACCCGCCAGTCGACCCCGACCACCTCGGCGCCGGCCGACCCCATCAGGTCCAGGATCTCGCCGGTCCCGACCCCGAAGTGGATCCGCGGGACGCCGGTACGACCGATCGAGGTGAGCACGTCGGTGGAGTACGGGAGCACGTGCGCCTCGTAGTCGGCGCGGGTGACCGCCCCGGCCCACGAGTCGAAGAGCTGGACCGCGCTGGCCCCGGCCGCCACCTGGACGTCGAGGTACGCCGCCGCGATGCCGGCGATCTTGCGCATCAGCGCCTCCCAGACCTCCGGGGCCCCGAACATCAGCGCCTTGGTCTTGGCGTGCTCCTTCGACGGCCCGCCTTCGACCAGGTACGACGCCACCGTGAACGGCGCCCCCGCGAAACCGATCAGCGGCGTCGCACCGAGCTCGGCGACCAGGAGCTTCACCGACTCGGTGATGAACGGGACGTGCTCCGGTGTCAGGTCCGGGATCGCTGCGACGTCGGCCAGCGTGCGCACCGGCTCGGCGACCACGGGACCGACACCGGGAACGATGTCGAGGTCGACCCCGATCGCCTTGAGCGGCAGCACGATGTCGGAGAAGAAGATCGCCGCGTCGACGCCGTACCGGCGTACGGGTTGGAGGGTGATCTCGGTGACGAGCTCGGGCCGCATGCAGGAGTCGAGCATCGTGACGCCCTCGCGGATGCGGAGGTACTCGGGCAGCGACCGCCCGGCCTGGCGCATGAACCAGACGGGGGTGTGCGGCACTGGCTCGCCGCGGGCGGCGCGCAGGAACGCGGAGTCGTGGAGTTCGTCGGGCATGGGTCGATCTTCGCAGGTCAGGCGGCGAGTCGAGGACGCGGGATCCGCAGAATCGACTTAACCTGAGGCCATGTCCGCACCCCGCGAACGGGATATCGAGCCGCCGCAGACGCCGGCCGAGTTCGAGCGTGCCGTGAAGCAGCTGCGTTCGGCGAAGTTCCGCCCCGAGGTGTACACCGAGGAGATGCCGGCTCCGCAGCGGATCGCCCCGTACGCGTCCGCCGTCTCCGCGGACGTGACCGTCGACGGCGAGGATGTCGGGACCGGTCGCATCGTGATCCTGCACGACCCGGCCGGGAACGACACCTGGGACGGCACCTTCCGGTGCGTGGCCTACGCCCGTGCCGACATCGACCCCGAGCTCGTCACCGACCCGCTGCTCGCCGAGGTCGGGTGGACCTGGCTGACCGAGGCGCTCGAGGCGCACGGCGCCGAGTACGGCGCTCCGTCCGGCACCGTGACCAGCGTGTCGTCGGAGAGCTTCGGCGGCATGGCCGCCGAGCCCGGAACCGCACAGATCGAGATCCGCGCCTCATGGACCCCCGTCGGCGACCTCACCGCGCACATCGAGGCCTGGGGCGAGCTGCTCTGCACCGCAGCCGGCCTGCCCCCTGTCCCCGAGGGCGTCGCCACGATGCCGAGCCGGCGCGGCCAGCGCGGCCCGGAGTAGTGGCAGCGTCATGACAGCCGAGCACGACAAGAACGTCCCCAGCACCGAGGCTCCCGCCGGCACCACCGAGGTCGTGGCCGAGGAGGAGCAGGCACCCCCGGCTCCCCTGCTCACCCTGCGCGACGGGCTCCCGAGCATCGTCGAGACCCGGCCCGCGCTCGACGAGATCGTCGCCGCGGTGGCGGCCGGGTCCGGGCCGATCGGGCTGGACGCCGAGCGCGCCTCCGGGTACCGGTACTCGGCGCGCGCCTACTTGATCCAGCTGCGGCGTGAAGGTGCCGGGACGGCACTGATCGACCCGATCGCATTCGACGACCTCGCCGACCTCAACGAGGCGATCGGCGACGCCGAGTGGATCCTGCACGCGGCCAGTCAGGACATCCCGTGCCTGCGCGAGGTCGGTCTGGTCCCGCAAGCGCTCTTCGACACCGAGCTCGCAGCCCGGCTCCTCGGCTACCCGCGGGTCGGCCTCGCCACCCTGGTCGAGGTGATCGTCGGGAAGTCCATGCGCAAGGAGCACTCGGCGGCGGACTGGTCCAAGCGGCCGCTGCCGGGGCCGTGGCTGGAGTACGCCGCTCTCGACGTCGAGGTCCTCCTCGAGCTCCGTGACGTGCTCCGCGCCGAGCTCGACGAGAGCGGCAAGGCCGAGTGGGCCCGCCAGGAGTTCGAGCACCTGATCAACCACGAGCCGCCGCCCCGTCAGGACCCGTGGCGCCGTACCTCCGGGATCCACAAGGCCAAGGGTCGTCGCGCCCTTGCCGCTGTCCGTGAGCTCTGGACGGTGCGCGACGAGCTCGCCGAGTCGCTCGACACGACGCCGGGCCGGCTCATCCCGGACTCCGCGCTGATCGCCGCGGCCAATGCGCTCCCGACCAGCGGCAAGCTGCTCATGGAGACCAGCGGCTTCCACGGCCGCGGTGCACGCCGCTACCTCGACACCTGGGTCGAGGCGCTCAAGCGTGCCCGCGCCCTCCCCGAGAGCGAGCTCCCCCCGGTGGCGAACCGGTCCGACGGCCCTCCGCAGGTGCGCTCGTGGGCCGACCGCGACCCGGTGGCCGCCGCCCGGTTGAACACGGCTCGGGCGGCCGTCACCGAACTCTCCGAGACCCGGAACGTCCCGGCCGAGAACCTGCTCACCCCGGACTACATGCGCCGCCTGCTCTGGACCCCGCCCCAGGTCGACGACGCTGCCCTCGACGCCGCGGTCGCCGCGGAGCTCCGCAGCTTCGGCGCGCGCGAATGGCAGATCGAGCTGATGGCACCGCTGATCGCCGAGGCGATCCGCAACCCCGGCACCGTCGAGCCTGCCGAGCACCTCGAGCCCGTCGCGTCCCCCGAGCCCGTCGAGCCCGTCGAGCCCTAGTCCGCCGCTACTCCGCGCTCGCCGTGGACCCGGACGCCAGCAGCGGCAGGGAGGCGTTGTCGAGCACCTCCAGGCGGAGGTCCAGAGGATCGACCACCGGGGCGTAGAAGAGCTCGGAGAGCAGCGGCGCCGCCATCTGGTTGACGGCCGCCCACCCCGCGACCAGGGGCAACGGCCGGATGTCGCGGACCGTGGCGGAGAAGACCCCTGCGCTCGCCGGGTGCCGCCCCGGCTGCAGGAACGACGCCGAGTGCACCGCAGCCAGGTTCGTCGGTACGACGTACCCGGTCTCGGCCAGCAGCGCGGCTGCCTCGTCGGAGACCGCGTAGGCGAGGAAGTCGGCGGTCTCCTCGGGGTGTAGGGAGTCCGCGCCGAGGCAGAGCCCGGAGCTGTTCCCGATGGTCGCCTCGCCGCCGATCCGCGGCAGCGGCATCACGTCGAAGGCGAGGTCGGGCTCCGCACGGAGCACCGGGGTCAGGTCACGGAAGCCGAGCATCATCCCGAGCTGCCCGTCGCGGAACCGCTCCTGGGCCGGGGCATCGGCGATCTCCGCCTCGTCGAAGGTCAGCTGGGGATCGCGGACGACCTCGAGCAGCTTCTCCAGGGCGGAGGTGCTCGACCCCGAGGCGAGCTGCAGGGTCGTCGGGTTCGCGACGTCGTCGACGAGCGAGCCCCCGCCGGAGACGATGAACGGCGCGATCTGCTCCAGGTCGGGGGCGATGTAAACACCGCGCTTCCCGTCGCCGGTGACCGACTGCGCCGCAGCGGCGAACTGCGTCAGGTCCCACCCCTCGACAGGGTCGACCGGCGTCTCGTCCGGCTCGGTCAACGTCGCGAGGTCGATCAGGTCGGTGTTGTAGTAGACGACCAGCGGCGAGACGTCCACGGGCATGCACTGGAGGGCGTTCTCGGCACTGAACGCCTCGAGGGAGGACCGCTGGAACCCGTCCCCGAAGTCGACCTCGCGCTCTCCCAGGAGGGTGTCGACCCGCTGGACGGTGCGCGCTGCGACGAGGTCCGGCAGGTCTTCCAGCGGCGTCAGGAAGGCGTCCGGCGCGTCGCGCTGCCGGACCTGCTTGGCCAGCGCAGCACGTGCCGTGGCGGCCGAGGTGTACGGACGGACACTGACGGTGACGCCCGGGTTCGCGACCGAGAACCGCGACGCCATCTCGGCGTACGCGGTGACGACCTGGGGCGGGCCGTAGACCGAGAACGACAGCAGCACCGGGCCCTGGGGGCTGGCAGACGTGGTCGGCTCGGTCGACGGGTTCCCGTCGCTGCAACCGGCCGTGACCAGGAGGGCCAGCGCCAGCGTCGCGACTGCGGCTGACCGTCGGGTGCGCGGCACCTGCTGCTCCCTCCACCGCCTACGTGGGTCGGTCCCACGGCATCGTCACGATAGCGGGACACGCCGTGCCGCGCCGGGGCACGCCCGGTCGCGAGCGCTCGCCCTAGGCTCGCCCCATGCACGTCGCGAAGATCTCCGCCCACGGCCGGGTGGCCGCCGTCACCGCCCTGGCCGTTCTGGTTCTCACCGGGTGCACGTCCCAGGACGAGCCGACCGCGCCGGTCGGTGCAGGCGCGCCGGTCCCGACGCCCTCCGTCGCACCACCCGCGGAGTCGACCCCGGAGGCCACCCCGACCCGCACGCCGACCCCGACGCCGACCGCAACTGAGGCGCTCACCCTCAAGCAACGCCTCCTCCCGACGTCGTCGGTCCCGGGTCTGAACGCGCGCTGGCAGTGGCAGGACGGGAAGACCAGGACGGCCGGGACGAAGCCGTTCAGCGTCTGCGCGAAGGTCGACCTGGCCAGCATCGGGGCGACGCAGGTGCTCGAACGGACCTACTTCCCGCCGGACGACAGCGACGACAACGCCGCGCAGCAGATCGCCACGTTCGCCGACGCCAAGAGCACCGCGCAGGCGTGGTCGGTGCTCGCGTCCTGGCGCACCACGTGCGAGGAGAGGGCCAGCGCGGATCTGGGCCTGCGAGCACGACCCCTGACCCCCGTCGCCGTGCCCAGCGGCAAGGCGCGCTGGTACCTGGTCTCCTGGGAGCCGGCCGGCGAGGAGACCGGCCGTTTCGAGGCTCTCGGCATGGTCCGCGACGGCACCACCATCTCCGTGCTGCGGATGACGAGCAGCGGACAGGACTACAACTACCCGGCCGGCGAGGAACCGATGGTCGGCATGGTCAGCGCCGCCGCTGCCCTCCTGGCGAAGTAGCCGCGCGACCAACGCGAACCAGGGGCGGCGAGAAGCTCTGACGAATTGCCCCGTGCGCCACCTTCGTCCAGGTTCCGCGGCGTAGGCTGACGCGATGACGGACCGGGCCCACCACCGCCCCCAGATGCCAGGGGCCGGACACTTCGAGGCGATCGAGAGCACCCACGGCACCGATCCTGCCGCGCTGGCCGAGGCAGCAGACCGCGCCGCCACCGCTCTGGTCCGCGGCGCCCGGGACCAAGGCGACCAGGAACTAGTCTCGCGGGTCGTACACCTCGCCGACACCGAGGGCCTGGAGACGCTCGCCGATCTCTGGTCCGGCGCGTCGCCGGACTCCCTGGCCGGCGTTCTCTGGCGCTTGTACCTGCTGCGCGCCTGGGTGTACGCCGACCCCACGACCGCCGCGCGCGAGTTCGACCGCGGCCGGGTCCTGGCCCCGGTCGCCGAAGCGATCTCCGGTGTCTCCGAACCGCCCGGACCCGACGAGGTCCGCTCGTTGGTGGACGCCGTGCTCAGCGGCGTCGTCGGCGGCGACTTCGCGGACACGCTGTTCCGTGCGTCGGCGTTCGCCCGGGTCGCTGCCGCCGGACGCGCCCAGGCGGAGACTGTCGGGTCGTCGTACCCCACCGACCTGGCCGCGGCGAAGCTGCTCACGCTGGCCGAGCAGCTCGAGCACGCTGCGCGACTCGAGCTCGACGGAACCCTCGGTTGAGCCCCGCTCCAGCCATCAGCCGGTTAGAATTCGAGGGCGCCGGGCCGTGGCAGCCCCGGGACCTAATAAAAGCCGCTTCGAGCGGCCACGCGCCGTGAGGCGCTCCCGGCCCGGCGCACCACTCGTCACCACCTCGGGCTAGGTTCTGGTCATGGCGTTCCACCTCCCCCGCAGGCACGCTTCGTCGGCTCCGCCCCCGGCGGCGTACGCCCCGGTGCACAACGGTCGGCCCGACCCCGGCGAGGTCGTCTGGGCCTGGGTGCCGTTCGAGGACGACCCCCGCCGGGGCAAGGATCGGCCGGTGCTGGTGCTCTCGGTGGCGGGCGGCCGGGTGACCGGCCTCGGCATGACCAGCAAGGACCACGACCGTGACGAGCGCCAGGAGGCTCGGGCCGGCCGGGTCTGGATGGACGTCGGCACCGGGGACTGGGACCGGCAGGGCCGCGAGAGCGAGGTCCGCCTGAACCGAGTGCTGTCGCTGCAGGAGTCGCAGGTCCGGCGCGAGGGCGCTGCACTGGACCCGGACACTTTCGCTGACGTGCTCCGCGCCGTCCGACGCTACCTCTAGGTCGGCGGCGCTACGCCTGGCCCATCGCCTTGCGCAACCGAGCATCGGAGACCGGCTCGCTGGTGGTCAGGTGCTGCGCCCACAGCGACACCCGGTACTCCTCCACGAGCCAGCCCAGGCGGGTGAGTGCCGCACCGGGCGGCCGACCGGGGGGCAGGGCGCCCAGCCGCTGCTCATAGCCCACCTGGAACTCGCCGACCCGGGCCATCAGCTCGAGGTCGCGGCCCGGTGCCTCGGCCAGCCGTCGGTGCCGTTCCGCCATCGCGGCCAGGTAGCGCGGCAGGTGCGCCAGGTGGGCGCTGCCGGCACGGGCCACGAAACCGGGGGCAGTCAGCCGACCGAGGTGCTGACGCAGGTCGTTCATCGACGCCAGCGCTCCCAGCTCCACCCGGCCGGAGAGGGTCCGCTCCAGGATCATCGCGTCGCGCAGGACCCGGACGACCTGGTCCCGCACCGCGACCGCACGAGTGCCGAGACCGGCCTCGGCCCGGGACAGCAGCGCAGCGAAGGCCGCCTCGTCCCAGACGCCCTCCGGCCCGACCTCCTCGACCAGGTCGCCGAGGGCCGTCAGCGCGCAGTCCGCGAGCAGCGCCTTGACGTCGCGGTACGACGACCCGGCCAGGGCCAGCTTGGTGGCGTTGTCCAGTCCGGCGGCCAGATCCGGAGCGGGGACGGCCAGCGCCAGCAACCGCCGTACGCCGAGCAGGTGCCGGGCCTGCTGCTCGTCCTCGCTGGCAAAAACCTCGAGCCCGACAGTGCCACCCTCATCGATCAGACCGGGGTAGCCCCGTACCTCGTGGCCGGCCCGGACCTGGGTGAAGGACCGCTCGATCGTGCCGAAGGTCCAGGTGCGCTGGCCGGTCGCCGCCAGGCCGGAGTCGCGGGCAGCTCCGGCGACGGCTGCCTCGAACGACGGCCGCAACGGGCGCTTCAGCATTTCCAGGTCCTTGCCCTCGCCGACCACGGCTCCGGACTCGTCGAGGATCCGGAAGGTGGGCCGTAGGTGGGCCGGCACCTTGGGCCAGTCCCAGGCGTCCTCCGGGACCAGGACCCCGGTCGAGGAGAGCAGGTAACGGGCGAGCGCCTCGGTGAGCGACTCCTCGCCCGGCGGCACAGCCGCCAGGAATGCCTTGGCGACGTTGGGAGCAGGCACGAAGTTGACCCGCAACGACTTCGGCAGCGAACGCAGCAGCGCCACCACCAACTCTTCGCGCAGTCCCGGGACGTGCCAGCTGAACGGCTCGGGGCCGAGGTGGTTCAGCGTGGCGAGCGGGACGTCGACACGGACGCCGTCCTGGTCGGTGCCCGGCTCGAAGCGGTAGTCCAGCGGCAGCTCGAGCGATCCCTCCCGCCACGCGTCCGGGAAGTCCCCCGGGGCGATCAAGGCGGCGGTGTCGTGCACCAGCATCGCGGGGTCGAAGGTGAGCAGGTCCGGCTGCTCCCGCCGGGTCGCCTTCCACCAGGTGTCGAAGTGCACGCCGGAGACCACGGACGCGGGGATCACCCGGTCGTAGAAGTCGAACAGGGTGTGCTCGTCGACGACGAGGTCCCGGCGGCGGGCCCGGTGCTCCAGCTCCTCCGCTTCGTGCATCAGCTCACGGTTCTTGGAGAAGAACCGGTGGTGGGTGTGCCACTCGCCGTAGACCAGGGCGTGCCGGATGAACAGTTCGCGGGACAGTTCCGGGTCGACCTCACCGAAGCCCACCAGCCGATCGGCCACCAGCGGGACGCCGTACAGGGTGACCCGCTCGCGAGCCATCACGGCGGCCCGCTTCCTGGACCAGTGCGGCTCGGAGAAGGTACGGCTGACCAGGTGGCCGGCCGCCTGTTCGACCCAGAGCGGATCGACCGCGGCGACCTGGCGTCCCCAGAGCCGTGAGGTCTCCACGAGCTCGGCGGCGACGACGAAGTCCGGTTGCTTCTTGAACAAGCCGGAGCCGGGAAAGATCGCGAACCGTGCCCCCCGGGCCCCGAGGTAGTCCCGCCGGTCGGGGTCGCGCAGACCGATGTGCGAGAGCAGACCGGCAAGCAGCGCCCGGTGGACCAGGGTCTCGTCGGCGCGAGAGCCCCCGGAGTCCCGCGGTGGCACGGTGAGACCGACCTGCTTGGCGACCTGACGCAGCTGGCTCTCGAACTCCTGCCACTCCCGGACCCGCAGGTAGTTCAGGTACTCGTTGCGGCACATCCGGCGGAACGCGCTCGAGCCCAGCGCTTGTTGCTGCTCCCGGAGATGGTCCCAGAGGTTCAGGTATGCCATGAAGTCCGAGCGCTGGTCACGGAACCGCGAGTGCCGCTCGTCGGCCTTCGCCTGCTGGTCGGCCGGCCTCTCGCGCGGATCCTGCAGCGACAGCGCCGCCGCGATCACCAGCACCTCGCGCAGGCACCCGAGTCGGTCTGCCTCCAGCAGCATCCGGCCGAGCTGCGGGTCGATCGGCAGCCGGGCCAGCGACCGGCCGATCTTGGTCAACCGGGGCTGCCCGCGCCCGCCCTTCCCGTTCATCGCGCCTGTCGAGAGGGCGCCGAGCTCCTCGAGCATCATCGTGCCGGAGCGGACGTTGCGTGCGTCCGGAGGCTCGATGAACGGGAACCGGGCGACATCGCCCAGGCCCAACGAGGTCATCTGCAGGATGACGCTGGCCAGCGTCGTCCGGAGGATCTCCGGCTCGGTGAACTCGGGACGGGAAGCGAAGTCGTCCTCGGAGAAGAGCCGGATCGCGATCCCGGCCTCGATCCGACCGCAGCGCCCTGAGCGCTGGTTGGCCGAGGCCTGGCTGATCGCCTCGATCGGGAGGCGCTGCACCTTGGTGCGCACCGAGTAACGGCTGATCCGCGCAACGCCGGTGTCGATGACCGCGGTGATGCCGGGCACGGTCAGCGAGGTCTCGGCGACGTTGGTGGAGAGCACCACCCGGCGCCGGGTGTGCGGCTCGAAGACCCGGTGCTGCTCGGCCGCGGAGAGACGCGAGTAGAGCGGGACGACGTCGTACCCGCTCCCGGGGCGCAGCCCTTCGGCCTTCTTGCGCAGCACGTCGGCGGTGTCCCGGATCTCCCGCTCGCCGGGCAGGAACACCAGGATGTCGCCGTCGATCTCCGCGTGGAGCTCGTCGACCGCGGCCACGATCGCCTCGGTCTGGTCGCGGACGACGATCTCGCCGTCCTCGTCCGCCTCGGGAGCCTCGACCAACGGGCGGTAGCGGACCTCCACCGGGTAGGTGCGCCCGGAGACCTCGATGACCGGTGCCGGCGAACCGTCTGCGGCGGCGAAGTGCTCGGCGAAGCGCTGGACGTCGATCGTCGCGGAGGTGATCACCACCTTGAGGTCCGGGCGCCTCGGCAGCAGCTGCCGGAGGTAGCCGAGCAGGAAGTCGATGTTCAGGCTGCGCTCGTGGGCCTCGTCGATGATGATCGTGTCGTACTTCTCCAGCAGCCGGTCGCGCTGGAGCTCAGCGAGCAGGATGCCGTCGGTCATGACCTTCATCCGGCCGGCGGCAGAGGTCTTGTCGGTGAACCGGACCTGGTAGCCGACCACGTCACCCAGCTCGGTACCGAGCTCCTCGGCGATCCGCTCGGCGACGCTGCGCGCCGCGATCCGGCGCGGCTGGGTGTGCCCGATCAGCTTGCCGGCGCGCCCGCCGACGCCCCGGCCGAGCTCGAGGCAGATCTTCGGGAGCTGGGTGGTCTTCCCGGAGCCGGTCTCGCCGGCGACGATCACGACCTGGTGGTCGGTGATCGCCGCAGCAATGTCCTCACGGCGCGCCGAGACCGGGAGCTCGGCTGGGAACTGGATATGCACAACCGGGTCAGTGTGGCGACAAGCAGGTGACCGGCGCCAATCGCCGGCTCCTTGGTCGGCGCAGGATCAGCTCGAAGCGCTCGGCGACGGGCTCGGGCTGGGGGATTCCTCGGCGGAATCGGGTTCGGCGTCGCGGCGCTCGCGCAGGTCGTCGCGCAGCTCCCGTCGCTTCTCCTTCATCTCCTCGCGGAACTCCTTCATCTCGGCCTTGTCGAACCGTTGCCCCGGAGGCCCGAGGTCGCCCGGTCCTCGCCCGCGTTCGCCCGGACCGTCGGAGAAGCGCGTCATCCGCAGCCGGTCGTCATCGCCCGCGAGAGCTGCGACCGCCGAGCCGATGCCGGCCCCGATCACCATCGACGCCAGGGCCACCGCGAGCAGCGCCCGGAAGGACCAGACCCGGTCGGTGAACCGGGGCCCGCCCGGTGCGGGTTCCGGCGCAGGAGCGGGCTGCACCACGACGGTGTCGTCCGGGCCCGCAGCAACCTCGTCGTTCTCTGCCATGGGTCCAGGGTGCACCCCGAACCTGTCAACGACCTGTGAATCACCTCAAGTCGTGAGAATCCGCCTCACAGGAAACCCACAGCCGATTCATGGCGTTCCGGTACGGCGGTGAGTCAGGGTGGGTCCATGAGTTCTGCGCGCGGACCCGAGCTGACCCGGATCGACGGCACTCCGCTGCGGGTCCTGGTGGTCGACGACGAGGCCAACATCGCCGAGCTGCTCCGGATGGCGCTGCGGTACGAGGGCTGGGACGTCGAGGTCGCCCACAGCGGATCGAAGGCCGTGGCCGCCGCACGAGCATTCGGTCCGGACGCCGTGGTGCTGGACATGATGCTGCCCGACTTCGACGGCATGGAGGTGCTCCGCCGGTTGCGTGCCGACGCGGACGACGTACCGGTCCTCTTCCTGACCGCGCGCGATGCCGTTGAGGACCGGGTGGCCGGGCTGACTGCCGGTGGCGACGACTACGTCACCAAGCCGTTCTCGCTCGAAGAGGTCGTCGCCCGGCTGCGCGCACTGATGCGGCGAGCCGGCGCGCAGCAGACCGCCGATCACTCCGTGCTCTCGGTCGGCGACCTGGTCCTCGACGAGGACAGCCACGACGTCACCCGGGCCGGTACGCCGATCGCGCTGACCGCGACCGAGTTCGAGCTGCTGCGCTACCTGATGCGCAACCCGCGTCGGGTGCTCTCCAAGGCCCAGATCCTCGACCGGGTCTGGAACTACGACTTCGGCGGTCAGGCGAATGTCGTCGAGCTCTACATCTCCTACCTGCGCAAGAAGGTCGACGCCGGGAGAGAGCCGATGATCCACACGATGCGCGGTGCGGGCTACGTCCTGAAGCCGGCGGAAGGCTCGGCGTGAAGAACCTCGTGCCCCGCAGCCTGACCAGCCGCCTGGTGGTGACAGCGGTGGCGCTGGTCGCGGTGGTCGGCCTGCTGGTGGCCGTGAGCGCGACCGTGGTCATGCGCGGCGTGCTGACCGAACGCCTCGACAACCAGGTGCGCAACGCCCTCGAACGGTCCTTCCCACCGCAGGGCCGCGGCGGCGTCGGCGGCCCCGGGACGGAGCGGCAGAGCCCCGGCACGCTGATCGCCGTCGTCACGACCGGGCGCTCGGGCCGGGCGATTGGCTTCATCCTCCAGGACGGTCCGGACGACCGGAAGGCGCTCGGTCCCGGTGCGCTCCGCCTCCTGGCCGACCGTGGCCAGTCCCGGGACCCGCGCAGCATCGAGCTGGACGGTCAGGGTTACCGCGTGTTGACCACCCGGCTCCCCGCCGGGAACGTGGGCGTGATCGGCCTGCCCACCGATGACGTCGACGACATCGTCACGAGCATGCTCCTCGCCTTCGCCCTGCTCACCCTGGTCGGGGTCGGCATCGCCGGCGTCGCCGGCACCTGGCTCGTACGACGCCAGTTGCGGCCCCTGCACGCGGTCGCCGACACTGCCCGGACGGTCTCGACCCAGGACCTCTCCCGCGGAGACGCCACCATCAGCACCCGGGTCGAGGCCGGCCTCACGGACCCGGACACCGAGGTCGGCCAGGTCGGCGCAGCTCTCAACACGCTTCTCGACCACGTCGACGGGGCCCTGGCCGCCCGGCACCGCAGCGAGCTGCAGGTGCGTCAGTTCGTCGCCGATGCCAGCCACGAGCTCCGGACCCCGCTCTCGACCATCCACGGGTACGCCGAGCTCTCCCGCCGTACGCCGGACGATCCGGCGGCGCTGGGCGCTGCGCTCAGCAAGGTCGAGACCGAGGCCGGCCGGATGTCCGCCCTGGTCGAGGACCTGCTGCTGCTGGCCCGCCTGGACGCGGGTCGGCCGCTGGTGCACGAGGAGGTCGACCTGACCCGGCTGCTGCTCGAGGCGGTCGCCGACGCGCGGGTGCTCGCGCCGGACCACCACTGGCGCCTCGAGCTGCCGGACCAGCCGGTCACGCTGGTCGGCGACGACGCCCGTCTGCACCAGGTCGTGACCAATCTGCTCAGCAACGCCCGGCACCACACCCCGTCGGGGACCACGGTCACGGTGCGCGTGACCCCCCGGGGCAGCGGCGCCCGGATCGAGGTTCACGACGACGGCCCCGGACTCCCCCCGGAGATCGTGACCGAGGCCTTCGACCGGTTCACCCGGGGCGACTCCAGCCGGACCAGGGCGTCCGGAGGCTCCGGGCTCGGGCTCTCCCTGGTCAGCGCCATCACCGGGGCGCACGGAGGCACCGCTCAGGTGTCCTCGGAACCCGGGGACACCACGTTCACCGTGGAGATCAGGCCGCCGGGAACCGAAACGGCTCCCGGCCAGGGGTGAGTCAGCGGGTCGCCTCCACGACGATCTGGGCGCCCTCCTGCTCGAGGCGGAAATCGATGCCCTGGAGTGCTGCGTGCTCGCTCTCGCCCATCTCGACCTGCACGATGGAGTGGAAACCGACCTCCTTGAGCTCGTGCTCGAGCACCTCGAAGTCGTAGACGTAGCCCTCGTGGTGGCCGAAGCTGCCGATCGGGATCCGGATGAGGTCGATCGAGTGCTCGACGACCAGGCCCATGTCCCGGTAGGCCTGAGCGACGTCACCGTGGACCGACCGGTCACCGGCGAGGTAGAGCTCGACGTGCTTTTTGATGTCCGGGGTGACCAGACGGATGACGCCGCCGGGCTGCAATGCCCGGTACGCCTCCTTCAGCATCGCGCGACCGGCAGCCAGCGGGATGTGCTCGATCACGTTGTCCGAGAAGATGTACGCGGCGGACTCGTCCGCCACGGGCCACCGGGAGGAGGCATCCAGGTAGTGGCGCGTCACGGCGTTGACGTTGGTGACCACCCACCCCTCGCGCGGGAGGAGACCGCCGATCTCGAGCTTCAGCGGACGCTCGGCCACGGCGAGCGCTCGACGGGTGCGGGCCTTCGCGACGGGAGTGTTCGCCGTGCGGACCGCTGCTCGGATTGCTGCACGGGTCCGGGGTGTTTTGAGCAGGAAAGCAGGATTCATCGGGGGCCTCCACCTAGTCAGAGCAGCAGTGTCGTATTCCCCCGAACATGTGCCCCCATTATACGGGAACCGAGAATCTCGTTAACACTACCTTCGACGTGACATGCCGATGAACTTTCCCTGCTGATCGACCCCGAGAAGGTTCCGGGAGAACTCCTCGGCCGTCGCCGGAGGCACCGTGTTCCGCCGCGGAGCATCCGGGTCGCGCTCCAGGACCCGGCGGATGGCCGCCCCGATGCTCATGGCCTCCATCTCGGCCCGCTCACCACCGTCGGTCGCTGCCAGCTCGCGGGCGCGAACCTCGGAACCGGCGGAGACGACCGGCACCCCGGCCGCGTGCGCCTTACCCATGATGCCGCTCGGACCGCCGTGGATCTGAGCGATGGGTACGGCGTCCACGGCGGCGACGTGCTTGTCCAGCACGTCGTTGCTCAGGAACCCGTCGCGGACGATCACGCGGGCGCGGTCGTCCGCGTCGAGCTGGTCGAGCCAGTCCCTGACCTCGGGCTTGACGCTCCCGGCCAGCACCAGGTCGCCGTCGATCCCGGCCACCTTGAGCGCCTCCAGCACCAGGCCAGGACTCTTGTCGGGACCGATCATCCCGAAGATGCCGACCAGCGGACGCGCGGGGTCAAGGCCGAGCTCGGCGCGCAGTGCGACGCGGTCGCGCGAGTGCGCCGAGCAGATCTCGGGGTCGCGCGCGCGCCGTACGATCCAGCCGATCGCCATGTCCTCACGGCCGGCGAACCCGGCGACGTGGTCAGCGGTGCCGCTGGTCCGGGCCATGACGGTGAGCAGGCCCTTGGAGATCCGGAGCCGCAGGCATCGCGGGTCGGTGTACTTCAGCCGCGCCGGGTACCGGGTCAGCATCAGCACCAGCCGCGGCCGCCGTTGGAGTCCTTTGAGCTCACGACGAGCTGCGAACCACCACCGCTTGAGCGCCTGGTCGGCGTCCATCAGGACGGCGGTCTCGACGTCGGCGGCCCGGGCCTTCTCGGCGATCGCACGGGCGATCTCCTCGGCCGGCGGGTAGATCTCGGTGAACCGCTCCTCGACCCTGATGTTCGCGTCGGAGAGGTAGACCTCGAAGGCCTCACCGGTCGACGAACCGGTCGAGGTGAGCAGCAGCACGTCGCTGGTCTCGACGGCGACAGCAGCCACGTTGGCCACGGCCTGGAAACGGTGCCCACTCGGGTCGGGTTCGACGATGACGGTGACGCTGCGCCCTGCTGGACCCGTCGCCGGCCCTACCTCTGGGCTCACGCGAGCGCCTCCGGCAGCAGCTGACGGGACTTGTTCACCAGGTTCTCGGCCATGAACCGCGGCGTGAACTGCTTGGCGAGCTCGGCGCTGCCCTGGCTGATGTGCTTGCGCTTCTCGGGGTCGGCGTTCGCGATCCAGTGCATCGCCTCGACCATCTCCTCGACGGCGTCGACCGCGATCACACGGCCGTTGTAACCGTCGTTGACGAGCTTGGAGGCGGCTCCGCACTCCTCGGTCAGGATCACTGCCTGGCCAGCGGCGACCGCCTCGTGCACGACCACCCCCCAGGGCTCGAACCGGCTCGGCAGCAGCAGGCAGCCCGTCTCAGCCATCACGGCCGGCAGGTCCTTCGGCATCACGAAACCGAGCAGCTCGACGCCGTCGATCGCCTTGAGCTCCTCGTCCATCGGGCCGATGCCGACGATCTTGAGCGGCCACGGGGCCTTGCCAGCGGCCGCTGCCTGCTCGCGGTAGGTCCGGTACGCCGCAGCGAGGACGTCGACGCCCTTGACGTCGACGAGCCGGCCGGTGAACAGGAACGCGTCCTTCGGGGTCTCCTGCGGGCCGGTGAAGAACGCGTCCTCGCAGGTGTAGAGCCCGGTGATGATCTCGTGCTGCTTGAAGCCGAGGTGCCGGGCGAACTCCGCCTGCGGGTCGCTCGGCATCCAGGCCGCCTCGAAGTACCGCTGGATGTAGAGGTTCCGGGTCAGCCGGGCGCCCCACTGCTTGACCGAGCCGATCCACTGGTGGTCCATCACGACCACGCGCAGCGCCTTGCCCTTGTAATTCTTCGCGAGCCGCATGTAGGCGGCGATGTGCCAGGAGTTCACCACGAGCACATCGGGCTGGAAGGCCTCGACGTCGCGGAACAGCAGGTCCTGGTCGGGCTGCCCGGACCAGCCGATCGCGTCCAGGCCCTGGGTCAGCTCGGCGTCGTTGAAGGGTGCCAGGAACGGCGGCTTCACCAGCGCCTCCTGGTACATCAGCTTCACGGTGTGACCCTGCTTGACCAGCTCGTGCATGCCGGACGTCGAGTAGCCGGTGATGTACTGCCAGGCCAGGTAGATGCGAAGCGGGCGGTCAGTCACCAATCAACCTCTGGGTCGTCGAGATGTACGGCAAGGAGAGTAGTCGGAGTCGTGACCGACGGGTCACGCTTCGACCAAACCGCGGAAGTACTCCACGGTCGGCTTCAGGCCCTCGTCCAGGGAGACGGTCGGGCTCCAGCCCAGGATGCTCTGCGCCTTGTCGATGTTGGGCTTGCGGCGCACCGGGTCGTCGGTCGGCAGCGGCTCGTGGACCAGCTTGCTCCCGCTGCCCACCAGCTCGATCACCTTCTCCGCCAGCTCCAGCATGGTGAACTCACCGGGGTTGCCGATGTTGATCGGCCCGGTGACCTCGGGCGGGCTCTCCATGAGCGCGATCAGCCCGGTCACCAGGTCGTCGACGTAACAGAACGAGCGCGTCTGCTCGCCGTCCCCGAAGACGGTGAGGTCCTGGCCCTGGAGCGCCTGCATGATGAAGTTCGAGACCACCCGGCCGTCGTTCGGCAGCATGTTCGGGCCGTAGGTGTTGAAGATCCTGGCAACCTTGATCGGCAGGTCGTGCTGGCGGTAGTAGTCGAAGAACAGCGTCTCCGCGCAGCGCTTGCCCTCGTCGTAGCACGAGCGCAGACCGATCGGGTTGACGTTGCCCCAGTAGGACTCCTCCTGCGGGTGGACCGCGGGGTCACCGTAGACCTCCGAGGTGGAGGCGAGCAGGATCTTCGCGCCGGTCCGCTTCGCCAGCCCGAGCATGTTGATCGAGCCGTGCACGCAGGTCTTCGTCGTCATCACCGGGTCGCGCTGGTAGAACACCGGCGAAGCCGGGCAGGCGAGGTGGAAGATCTCATCGACCTCGACGTACAGCGGGAAGGTCACGTCGTGACGCATCAGCTCGAAGCGCGGCTCGTCCAGCAGGTCGTAGAGGTTCGCCCGGGTGCTGGAGTAGAAGTTGTCCACCACCAGAACGTCGTGTCCCTGGTCGAGCAGCCGCCGGGTCAGGTGGGAGCCGATGAAGCCGGCACCGCCGGTCACCAGCACCCGCTTGGGAGGGCCCGGGACATCAGGAACGGGGTTGGGGATCATGAGCCGAAACCTAACCGACGCGAAGCATTGTCGTTGCCGTGACCCGCAGTCGCGACCGGCATTGTCGCGACCACCAGTAATGTTCGGCCCATGAAGATCGCCATCGCCGGCACCGGCTACGTGGGGCTGTCCAACGCCGTGATCCTGGCGCAGCACCACGAGGTCTGGGCCCTCGACCTCCTCCCCGAGAAGGTCGACCAGATCAACGCCCGCAGGTCCCCGATCGCCGATGCGGAGCTCGAGGAGTACCTGGCGACGAAGCCACTCACCCTGACAGCGACCCTCGACCAGGAGCAGGCCTTCCGCGGCGCGTCGTACGTGATCGTGGCCACGCCGACGAACTACGACGAGCAGACGAACTACTTCGACACCGGGTCCGTGGAGTCGGTCATCGCCGACGTCGTGCGGGTCGAACCGACAGCATCGATCGTCGTGAAGTCCACGGTGCCGGTCGGCTTCACGGCGCGGATGCGCGAGGAGCACCCGGGTGCCTCGATCATCTTCTCCCCCGAGTTCCTGCGCGAAGGACACGCCCTGGCCGACAACCTGCACCCGTCCCGGATCGTGATCGGCTCCGACACCGAGCAGGGCAGGGTCTTCGCCGACCTGCTGGTCGAGGGCGCGATCAGCAAGGACGTCCCGGTCCTGTTCACCGGCTCGACCGAGGCCGAGGCCATCAAGCTGTTCGCGAACACCTACCTGGCCCTGCGGGTCGCGTACTTCAACGAGCTAGACACCTACGCGCTCAGTCACGGGCTCGACACCCGCGAGATCATCGAGGGGGTCGGCCTGGATCCCCGGGTCGGCAAGGGCTACAACAACCCGTCCTTCGGGTACGGCGGGTACTGCCTGCCCAAGGACACCAAGCAGCTCCAGGCCAACTACCGCGAGGTACCGCAGAACCTGATCAGCGCGATCGTCGACGCCAACACCACCCGCAAGGACTTCATCGCCACCGACGTCCTGCGGCGCAACCCACAGACCGTCGGGATCTACCGGTTGATCATGAAGGCCGGCTCGGACAACTTCCGGGAGTCCTCGGTCCAGGGCGTGATGAAGCGGATCAAGGCCAAGGGCGTCGAGGTGGTCGTCTACGAGCCGGCGTACGAGGACGAGATGTTCTTCAACTCCGAGGTGATCAGCGACCTCGACGAGTTCAAGAAGCGCTCGGACGTGATCATCGCCAACCGACGGTCCGACGTGCTCGACGACGTCGCCGACAAGGTCTACACCCGCGACATCTACGGCAACGACGAGTAGACGCCGCGCGTTCACCCGGGGGTAACGCCGACGGGGCCTGACGGTCCCCGGGACGCCCCAGCATGCAGCCATGCACACCGGCACCGTGACGGGCACCGACTCGCCTGCCCCGGTCACCGACCCCGCCTGGGCTCGACCAGCTCTGGTGGTCCTGCTCGTCGGCACCGCCGTTCTCTATTTCTGGGGCCTGGGCAGCTCGGGCTGGGCCAACGCCTTTTACTCGGCCGCCGTGCAGGCGGGCTCGGAGTCCTGGAAGGCGTTCTTCTTCGGTAGCTCCGACGCCGCGAACGCGATCACCGTCGACAAGACGCCGCTCTCGCTGTGGCCGATGACGCTGTCGGTACGGATGTTCGGGATGTCGAGCTGGAGCATCCTGGTCCCCCAGGCCCTGCTCGGGGTGGCCACGGTCGCGCTGGTGCACCGCACCGTCCGTCGTACGACGGGCTCCGCCGCCGCCGGGCTGGTCGCGGGCGCGGTGATGGCCCTGACCCCGGTCGCCGTCCTGATGTTCCGGTTCAACAACCCCGACGCGATGCTCGTGCTCCTGCTGACCGGCGCCGGTGTCGCCACCCTGCGCGCCATCGAGGAGAGCCGCGACCAGGAGACCGGCCGACCGCTGCGCTGGCTGGTCCTCGGCGGCAGCCTGGTCGGCCTGGCCTTCCTGACCAAGATGCTGCAGGCGTTCCTGGTGCTGCCGGCGCTGGCGCTGGTCTACCTGCTGTGCGCGCACACGCCGCTCGGGCGCAGGATCGCGCACTTGCTGGCCGCGTTCGCCGCGATCATCGTCGCGGGAGGTTGGTGGATCGCGGTCGTCCAGTTGTGGCCGCGTGCGGACCGCCCCTACATCGGCGGCTCCCAGAGCAACTCGATCCTCGAACTGACCCTGGGCTACAACGGCCTGGGACGGCTCAACGGCGAGCAGGCCGGCTCGGTCAGCGTCACCGGGGCGCCGGGTCCCGGACACTGGGGCGGCACCGGGGTCCTGCGGTTGTTCTACGGCTCGATCGGTGGCCAGATCGCATGGCTGCTTCCGGCCGCGCTGATCCTTACCGTGGGGGCGTTCTGGTTCGCCCGTCGCGACCGGCAGCTCCGGGCCGGGCTGCTGCTGTGGACCGCGACCCTGTTGGTCACCGGGCTGACGTTCAGCTTCATGGCCGGCATCTTCCACGCGTACTACACGATCGCCCTGGCCCCGCCCGTCGCGGCGCTGGTCGGCATCGGCACCACCACCGTGTGGCGCTACCGCGAGCACCGCGCGGCCCGAGCCGTGCTGGCATCGGCCGCTCTCGTGACTGCGGCTCTCGCGGTGTTCCTGCTGCGCCGGTCCCCCGAGTTCCTCGCCTGGCTCCCCCCGCTGGTCGTGGTGGCGGGCGTCGGGGCCGTGGCCGGACTGCTCCGGGTCCACCTGCTGACCCGGCGAGGGTCCGCGCTCGTAGCCGGCCTGGCCCTCGTCAGCGCCCTCGCCGGCCCGACGGCGTACGCCGTGGACACCGCGGGTACGCCGCACACCGGGGCGATCCCCTCCGCCGGACCCCCACGGTCGGCCGGCCCCAGCTACGAGTACGAGGCGATCACGCCGCCTCCGCCGCTGCGACCGAGCGGGAGCGGTCTGCCGCTGACCGGTCCCGGCAGCGAGGAACTGGCGAAACGACTGGGCGGCCTGCTGGACGCCAGCACCTCGACCCCCGCGATCAACCGGCTGCTGCGCGCCGACGCGGACGACCACATCTGGGGGGCCGCTGCGGTCGGCTCGAACGTCGCCTCGGGCTACCAGCTGGAGGCCGGCACCCCGGTGATGGCGATCGGTGGCTTCAACGGCTCCGATCCGTTCCCCTCGCTGGCACAGTTCCGCAGGTTCGTCGCCGACGGCGAGATCCACTACTTCGTCGCGGGTGGGCTTCCCGGGGTCGCCGGAACCCCGAGCGCGGCCATCGAGCGGTGGGTCCGGGCGACGTTCAGCCCGCGCGTCGTCGACGGCGTGACTCTCTACGACCTGACGCCGACTGCCCGACGCAGCACGAAGTGACGAGCGGGAACCGGCCTGCTCAGGACAGCACGATCGCGGGCAGTGCCCGGGCGAGCCGCTCGAGCACCTCCTCGCGGGCGATCCCGCGCGGATCGGCGACCCAGTCGATGATGATCTCCTCGATCATCGCGGCCCAGCCCTTCACCAGCAGCCGCATCGTCGGGGAGTCGTCCAGACCGAGGGCCTCGAGCCCCTCGGGGCCGGTCACCTCGAAGATGCGGTCGGTCAACGCGCTGCGTCCCAGGTCGTAGATCGCCCGGAGCTCCTCGTTGCCGCCGGCAGCAGCGCGTACCAAGGATACGTAGCCGGTGTAGTTCTCCACGACGTAGTCGAGGTAGGCGCCGATCGAGACCGCCAGCTGCTCGAGCGGGTCCTCGATGTCCCGCGGTGCGGTGATGGCCACGAGGTCGTCCACGGCCCGGCGTACGACGGCGAGGTGAAACTCCTGCTTGTTCCCGAAGTAGTGGTAGAGCAGACCGCGGGAGATTCCCGCCTCCTCCGCGAGGACCTCGATGGAGATCTCCTCGAGCGTGCGCGTCGAGAGCAGCTGCGTGCCGAGGTCGAGGAGCTGCTCGCGGCGGCTCTCCGGCGACATCCGCAGGCGTCCGCTCCGGGGTCCAGTGCTGGCGGTCATGTGGGCCACATTACTGAACAATCGTCAACAACGCTATTGACGCTTGTTCAACAGCCGTTAGAGTTCTCGCATGGCAACCACGAACTCCCGCCGGAAGACCACCCCCACCGAGGCCCTTCCCGAGCGCGTCCGCATCCTCGTCGTCGGCGCCGGCTTCGCCGGTCTCGGAACGGCGATCCAGCTGGAGAAGGCCGGTCGGTCCGACTTCGTCGTCGTCGACAAGGGCGACAGCGTCGGCGGCACCTGGCGCGACAACACCTACCCCGGCGCCGCGTGCGACGTACCGAGCCAGCTGTACTCGTTCTCGTTCGCGGCGAACCCGAGCTGGTCGCGCTCGTTCTCCCCGCAGGCCGAGATCCATGCCTACCTCCAGGACGTCGCGCAGACCTCCGGGGTGCTGGACCGATTCCATTTCGGCGTCACCGTCGAGGACCTCACCTGGGACGAGACCGACCTGACCTGGACGGTGACCACCAGTGCCGGCACCGTCGTCGCGGACGTGGTCATCACCGGCTCGGGCGGTCTCTCCGAACCGAAGAACCCCGAGATCGCGGGCATCGACGACTTCACCGGCCAGATCTTCCACACCGCCCGCTGGAACCACGAGGTCGACCTCACCGGCAAGCGCGTCGCCATCATCGGCACCGGCGCCTCGGCGATCCAGGTGATCCCGGAGATCGCGAAGCAGGTCGCGCACCTCGACGTCTACCAGCGCACCGCGCCGTGGGTCATGCCACGCCACGACCGCGCCTACCTGAAGGCCGAGCGCCTCGGATTCAAGTTCCTGCCGGGCCTGCAGAAGCTCTACCGCACCGCGATCTACTGGGGACGCGAGACCTACGTGCCGGCTTTCACCTGGCAGCCGAAGATCCTCGCCCCCGTCCAGGCGATCGCCGAGGGCAACATCAAGAAGGGGATCAGCGACCCCGCACTGCGCGCCAAGGTCACCCCCGACTTCCAGATGGGGTGCAAGCGGATCCTGATCTCGAACACCTACTACCCCGCCCTGGCGAAGGAGAACGTCGAGGTGATCACCGACGGCATCGCCGAGATCACCCCGACCGGCGTCGTCACCCGGAACGCCAGCACGAAGGAGCTCAGCACGCGGGAGATCGACGTCCTGATCGTCGCCACTGGCTTCTACACCACCGAACAGCCGATCGCCCACCACATCAAGGGCCGTGACGGAGTGACCCTCGGCTCGGTCTGGGCGGAGAACGGGATGGCGTCGTACAAGGGCACCACCGCCGCCGGCTTCCCGAACCTGTTCCAGATCGTCGGCGCCAACACCGGCCTCGGCCACTCGAGCATGGTCCTCATGATCGAAAGCCAGATCACCTACATCCTCTCGGCGCTCGACCAGATGGACGCCCAGGGCATCGCCGCCGTCGAGCCGACAGCCGCGGCCCAGACCGCGTGGAACGAGGACATGCAGCGCCGGATGCAGCGCACCGTCTGGAGCACCGGCGGCTGTGCGAGCTGGTACCTGGACGAGCACGGTCGGAACACGACACTCTGGCCCCGGACCACGTTCGCGTTCCGCGGACTGCTCCGCACGTTCGATCTCGAGAAGTACGTCGTCACGAACACCGACGACGCCACCCGCAACACCAAGGAGAAGGTCGCATGACTTCCATGAAGAAGGCCGGGCTCGCGGACAAGGTCGTCGTGATCACCGGAGCCGGTGGCGGTATGGGCCGCGAGATGGCTCTGAAGGCAGCCCGTGAGGGTGCCCTGCTGGCGATCTCCGACTGGAACGCCGAAGCCCTGGCCGAGACCGTCGACCTGGTGAAGGGCCTCGGCGCCGAGGTCCGCAGCGATGTCATCGACGTCTCCGACCGGGCCGCGATGGCCACCTGGGCGACGGCGGTCGCCGAGCAGTTCGGCCGCGTCAACATGGTGGTCAACAACGCTGGCGTCACCGTAACCGGAGACTTCGAGGAGATGTCCTACGAGGACTTCGACTGGATCGTCGGGGTGAACTTCAACGGCGTCGTCAACGGCACCAAGGAGTTCCTGCCGCACCTGATCGCCTCCGGCGACGGCGCGCTGGTCAACATCTCCAGCCTCTTCGGTCTGATCTCGATGCCCGGCCAGACCGCCTACAACGCCACCAAGTACGCCGTCCGCGGCTTCACCGAGGCGCTCCGCGAGGAGATGCTGATCAACAAGCACAACGTCTCGGTCACCTGCATCCACCCCGGCGGCATCAAGACCGGTATCTCCCGCAACGGTCGCAAGACCGCCAGCCAGGACGGCAGCAAGCTCGACGACATGTTCGACAAGAAGCTGGCCCGGATGACCGCCGAGAAGGCCGCGACGATCATCCTCGACGCCGCTGTGAAGGGGAAGGCGCGCGTCCTCGTCGGCATCGATGCCCACGTCATCCACAACGCCGCGAAGTTCGCCGGGTCGGCGTACCAGGATTTCGTCGCCTGGGGCGCCCCGCGCGTGGTTCCGCAGAAGAAGTACTGAGGCCGGGGTTTCGACAGGCTCAATCACCGGTGGTTGAGCCTGTCGAAACCTCTAGGGTTAACGCGTGACCGAGCTCCGCACCGTCCGGGTGCTGACCCGCAAGTGGCCCGACGAGCCGCACTGGGAGTTCGATGCGGTCCGCCTCGGCGTCGACGCGCTCGGGTACTGGGTCGGCGTGCCGAAGGGCACCTGGCTCGCCAAACCGGGCAAGGGTTTCACCGCCTGGGCCGACCACGTGGTGCTGCTCCCCCACGACGCCTGGTGGGTTGCCACGATCTACGGCGACGAGGCGGACCGCCCGGTCGACTACTACGTCGACATGACGACCCCGTGCACGTGGTCCGCCGACGGGTCCGAGGTCCGCTGCGTCGACCTCGACCTGGACGTCATCCAGGAGGCCGACGGGCGGGTGTGGATCGACGACGAGGACGAGTTCGCCGAGCACCAGGTCGCCCTCGGCTACCCGGCCGAGATCGTCGCGGGCGCCCGCCAGGGCTGCGAGGAGGCGTACGCCGCGGTGGTCGGCGGGAACGCGCCCTTCGACGGCAGCGCGGCGAGCTGGATCGCCCGGCTGCGGCGTCTGCGCGAACCGGAGGACCGTTAGTCAGACCGCGCCCGTGTAGGGGTCCCGGTCGGTGATGCAGTACTGCGCCCCGGCGGGGTCGCGCAGCACCGTCCAGCCCTGTCGGGTCGCCTCGACCCGGGCACCGAGCCCGCGGTGGCGGTCGGTCTCCGCGGCCCGATCGGTGCTGGCGATGTCCAGGTGCGCCCGGACCGGCCCGTCGTCGCGACCGTCGGGGCCCTCGTCGAGACGCTGCAGCAGGATCCGCAGCGGCATCCCGTCCGGGCGCAGGAGCGCGCGGAACTCGGGACGCCGTCCCTCCACCAGGTCCCAGCCGGTGGTCTCGGCCCAGAACGTGCACTCGGCCTCGTACGACGCGGGCGGGACGTCGAGGCACACCTGGTCGACCAGGCTGGTGTGGCCGCCGGCCCAGATCCGCGGCAACGGCCGAGTGCCTTCCTCCCCCTCGTTGAGGCAGAACGACAGGCCGCCCGGCGAGCGTGCGGGCACGAGCCGCCGGTCCGGGGCGTGCAGGTCCAGGTGGACACCGGCCGGACCGGCTCCGACCTGCTGGAGCCGCAGGTAGGGGTCGCCGTCGGGAGGGAGGAAGGTCGCGAACTCCCCGGAGTCGCCGCGGCTGCGGGAGAGCGTCGAGCCGGTCACGCCGCACCAGAACGCGGCGGAGACCGCGTGCCGCGAGGCCGGGACGTCGAGGAAGGCAGTGATCCAGGCTGTCGTCACGCTCTGCATGTTTCCATGTGGAAGCATCCTGGTGTGGCCATCGACTTCGCGGAATCGCTCCGACCCACCCTCGGAGTCGAGTGGGAGTTCGCGCTGGTCGACCACACCACCCGTGACCTGGTCAACGCGGCGAGCGAGCTCTTCGACCTGGTCGCCGCGAAGCACGGCGAGGAACCCCGGCTGCACAAGGAGTTGCTGCGCAACACCGTCGAGCTCACCACCGGGATCTGCCAGAACACCGACGAGGCGATCGCCGAGCTGGTCGAGATGCTCGCCAAGGTGGTGCCGGCCGCGGCCGAGCTGGGGGTCGACCTCTTCAGTGCCGGTACCCATCCGTTCGCCGACTGGTCGGACCAGCTCCTCACCCCGGGGTACCGCTACGAGGAGCTGATGGCCCGGACCCAGTGGTGGGGTCGACAGATGCTGATCTGGGGCGTCCACGTCCACGTCGGCGTACGACGCGACCAGGTCATGCCGATCGTCTCGGCCCTGCTCAACTGGTACCCGCACCTCCAGGCACTCTCCGCCTCCTCCCCGATCTGGGCAGGCCACGACACCGGCTACGCCAGCAACCGGGCGATGATGTTCCAGCAACTGCCGACGGCCGGGTTGCCCTTCCAGTTCCACACCTGGGACCAGTTCGAGTCCTACGCCCACGACCTGCTCACCACCGGGGTGATCGAGCAGATCGACGAGATCCGCTGGGACGTCCGCCCGGCCCCGCGCACCGGCACCGTGGAGATCCGGATCTGCGACGGGGTCTCGACGCTGTGGGAGATGCGGGCGCTGGTCGCGCTGACCCACTGCCTGGTGGTCGACCTGGCCCAGCGGCTCGACGCCGGCGAGACCCTGCCGACGATGCCTCCCTGGCACGTCCAGGAGAACAAGTGGCGTGCTGCGCGCTACGGTCTGGACGCCTGGATCATCCTCGACGACCAGTCCCACGAGCGGTTGCTCCGCGACGACCTGACCGACCTGGTCGAACGGCTCACCCCGGTCGCCGAGTGGCTCGGCTGCGCGGAGGACCTGGTGCTGGTCCACGAGATCACCCGGCTCGGGGCGTCGTACCAGCGGCAACGGGCGGTCGCCGAGGCCACCGACGGGGACCTGGTCGCCGTGGTCGACGCGATCGTCCGCGAGCTCTGAGACCCGTCGCGCACGGCGACCGCCTCAGTCAGCGCTGGGGAACTGCGGGATCTGGTCGGTCGCCTCGAGCCGGTCCAGGCCGCCGACGGAGAGCAGGTCCGCGATCAACGACCTGATCTGCGCGAGCACCACCTCTGCGGAGAGCACCTGCGTGCGCGGCAATGCGTTCGACCTTTCCCCCAGCGCGACCAGGTCGTCACGGACGGCGCTCGCCGTCCGGTCGGTCTTGAGGTCGGCGATCATCACGGTGCAGACCGCCGCGAGGTCGCGCAGGAACGCGGCGTACTCCGTCGGGATCGGCTCGTCGCGGTAGCAGGCGACCGCGACGCGACGCGCGAGCACGCGGGTCGTGCGGACCGCCAGGTCAAGCGGCTCGACCAGGTCCACCATCTGCCGGACCCCCTCCTTGTGCCGCCAGCGGAACGGGCTGGAGGCGAGCACCGAGAGCCCCTCCTCGGACGCCGCCCGCAGCTCAGCGATCAGGGTGTCGGTCATTCGGGCGTCGCGGAGGGTGGCCAGCGCCAGGTCGACGTCGGAGTCCTCGATCCGGTCCGCCGAGGAGTGCAGCAGCGTGACGACCTTCCCCAGGACGACCGCGACCTGCTCCCGCGGACGACGGAGCGGCGCACGCGGTACGACGGTCGCCGCCACCAGCGCCACGCCACCGCCGATCAGCGCGTCGGACCACCGGACGAACGCCTGGCCGGGGTCCGGCACCAGGGTGCTCACCACGATCGCCTGGACCGCCGCCTGGGTCACGAAGATCGCGCCGGCGTCGAGCAGCAGCGCCAAGACCATCGCGAGGCTGACGATCAGCGCGATCTGCCAGGCCCCGGAGCCGAGGGCATGGGTGAGCAGGTCGCCGAGGAAAACCCCGATCGCGACCCCGAGGGTGACCTCGGCGACCCGGCGCAGCCGCTGGCCGTACCCGGTGCCGAGGCTGACGACGGCAGCGATCGGCGCGAAGAACGGCTGGTCGTGGCCGAGCAGGTCAGCGGCCACGAACCAGGCGACCCCGGCCGCGATCGCACACTGCGCGATCTGCCAGGACTTCGACCGCAGCCGGGCGACCCGCGCCCGGGCGGAGGTCCGCCCCCGGGCCACCACCAGATCGACGTACGGACGCGGCAGCGGGCCGCCGGCGCCCCGGCTCAGCCCTCGCTTCTCACTTCGAACGGTCGCCTCCGCGCCCGTGCAACATCGTGATGAGCTTGCCGAGCTGCTTCTCGGCCTTCTCGGTGCGCTGGAAGGTGGTCAGCGCCAGCAGCGGCTTCATCCGCTGCCGGGTGATGGCGTGGGCGTAGGTGAACTCCTTGAGACCGTCGGGTCCGTGGATCCGGCCGAATCCGGAGTCGCCGACCCCACCGAACGGCAGCGACGGTACGCCGGCGAAGGTGATCACACCGTTGATCGCCGTCATCCCGACGCGGAGCCGCTCGGCGATCCGCATCCCGTTGCTCTTGCTGAAGACCGAGGACCCGAGGGCGTACTTCGAGGCGTTGGTCAGGGCGACGGCCTCGTCCATGTCCTTGACCTTGGTCACCGTCATCGTCGGGCCGAAGGTCTCCTCGGTGACCGCAGCGGACGTCTCGGGGACGTCGACCAGGATCACCGGCTGGACGAACCGGTCACCCACCGACTCCGGCCCGCCGAGCACCGCCCGGCCGCCGCTGGCGAGAGCGTCGTCGATGTGGCGGCGGATGATGGCGATCTGGCTCGGCATCGTGATCGGACCGATCTTCGCGCCGGCGTCGTTGGTCGCGTGGATCTCCTGGGTCCGGGCGATCACCTGGGCGAGGAAGTCGTCGTACACGCTCTCGTGCACGTAGACCCGCTCGACCCCGGCACAGGTCTGTCCGGCGTTGGCGTTGGCTCCCCAGACGGCACCGTCGACGGCAGCCGCGACGTCCGCGTCCGCGTCGACGATCAGGGCGTCCTTACCGCCGGCCTCGATCAGCACCGGGGTCAGGGTCTCGGAGGCGGCCGCCATCACGCGCTTGCCGGTCGCGGTCGAGCCGGTGAAGGCGACCTTGTTGACGCCCGCCCGGCACAACGCCGCGCCCGTGTCACCCAGGCCGGTGACCACCTGGAACACGGGCTGGTCGACCACTTCCCGGAAGGTCGCGGCGAGCCAGAGCCCGACGCCCGGGGTGTACTCGCTGGGCTTGAAGACGACCGCGTTGCCCGCCGCGAGCGCGTAGGCGATCGAGCCCATCGGCGTGAAGACCGGGTAGTTCCACGGTCCGATGACCCCGACGACCCCGAGTGGCCGGTACTCGACGGTGGCCTTCTGGTTGGCCATCACCAGGCCGCTGGACACCGAGCGACGCTTGAGCACCTTCTCTGCGTGACTGGAGGCCCAGGCCAGGTGGTCGATCGCCAGGGCGCACTCGAGGAGCGCGTCACCGTGCGGCTTGCCGGTCTCGGCCTCCATCACCGCGGCGAGCTCGCCGATGCGCCGGGTGACGACGCCCTTCCAGGCGTTCAGGCGGGCCTTGCGCTCGTCGAAGCTGAGCGCGCCCCACCAGGCGGAAGCAGTCCGCGCCCGGTCCACCGCTGCCCGGACGTCTGCCTCGCTCGCGATCGGGTGGGTCGCCACCACCTCGCCGGTCCGCGGGTTCAGTGAGTCGAAGGTCGACGCGGAGCGGGTGCTGGTCGGTTCGGTGATCGTCATGGCACGAAACTTACTCCGAAGGGGCTCAGGACCCCAGTCCTCGCACCACATCGTGGGTCGGTCACTGTGCTGCCCGCATGCTCGCCACGAGACGCTCGGTGCCATGCAGTGAGCCTGTCGACGTGACCGACGAACCAGTCAGCTGGCGCGTCCTTGTTCCCAAACGCCCCAGGAGAGGCAAGGATCACCCCAGGTCGCACGGGGCGGCCGCAACCGGGGGTAGCACTGTGGCCGTGACCATCGATCCGACATCGCTCGGCTTCCTGCTCGCCGAGAACCGGAACCAGCCGATGCACGTCGCCGGACTGCAGCTCTTCGAGAAGCCAGCCGATGCCGGGCCGCACTTCGTCCGTGAGCTCTACCAAGCAGCCTTGACGACCGAGGAAGTCGCACCGCTCTTCCGCAAGCATCCCTCGCGCGCGCTCGGGGGTCTCGGCCAGTGGATCTGGACCGACGACGACGACCTGGACATCGAGCACCACGTCCGGCACAGCGCACTCCCCGAGCCCGGCCGGATCCGCGAGCTGCTCGAACTCGTCTCCCGGCTGCACGGTCAGATGCTCGCCCGGGAGCGACCGCTCTGGGAGGCGCACATCATCGAGGGGCTCGCCGACGGACGCGTGGCGATGTACACCAAGCTCCACCACTCCCTCGTCGACGGCATCTCGGCGATGAAGCTGATGCAGAGCGTGCTCAGCACCGACCCCGACCGTCGGAACATGCCACTGCCCTTCGACGCCCGGGCGGTACGCAGCAAGAAGGTCCGCGACGTGAGCGACCAGGGCCTCACCGAGGTCCCGATGGATGCACTCCGGACGGCGTTCGGGCTCACTGCGGACGCTGCTGGCATGCCCGCCGCACTCATCCGGACCCTGACCAAGGGCGTTCGCAACGAGGCGTCAGCGCTGTCGTTCTACGCGCCGAAGTCGATGTTCAACGTCAACATCACCGGCTCGCGCCGGTTCGCCGCCGACGACTGGCCGCTGGAACGGATCCGGGCGATCTCGAAAGCGAGCCGGACCACCCTGAACGACGTCGTGCTGGCGATGTGCGGGGGCGCGGTCCGCAACTACCTGCTCGAGCTGAACAAGCTGCCCTCAGCATCGCTGGTCTCGATGGTCCCGGTGGGCCTGAAGTCCCGGGGCGCCGACTCCGAGACAGGCGGGGGCGGCAACGCGGTCGGCTCGGTGATGGTGAAGCTCGGCACCGACCTGAAGGACCCGGCTGACCGACTGGCAGCGATCAACGCGTCGATGAAGGCCGGCAAGGAAGCCCTCGAGTCGATGACCCCGAACCAGATCATCGCCATGAGCGCCCTCGGCATGACCCCGTCACTGGTGATCCCGATGCTCCGGCTCAACGGGATCGTGCGACCGCCGTTCAACCTGATCATCTCGAACGTCCCAGGCCCCCGGAGTACGCAGTACCTCAATGGCGCCCGGCTCACCGGCACCTACCCGGTCTCGGTCCCGATGCAGGGCATGGCGCTGAACATCACCTGCAACAGCTATGCCGACGACATGTGCTTCGGACTCACCGGCTGCCGTCGTACGGTGCCGCACCTGCAGCGGCTGCTGACGTACCTCGACGTGGAGCTCGCAGCGCTCGAGAACGCGGTCGGCGTCGCCTGATCCCGTTGGTTGAGCTTGTCGAAACCCCGGGTCAGGCAGCAGAGGCGACGACAGCGCCGGTCCGCGCCGGAACCCGCTCGACCGCGGCCTCGGCCAGGATCCGGGCCTCCTCGGTCGCGACCGTGTCGCTGACCTCCCGGAGCACCGCCGAGAGCGGTACTTCGAGGGCGTCGCAGAGTGAGGAGAGGAGCTCCGAGGACGCTTCCTTCTGTCCGCGCTCGATCTCGGAGATGTAGCCGAGACTGATCCGGGCCTCGGAGGAGAGCTCGCGCAGAGTCATGCCGCGACGCATGCGCTCACCGCGCAGTACGTCACCGAGTTGCCGGCGAAACAGCACCATCTCTGCGATCTCCTGTCTGTCCTGCTGTACCCAACGCTACCGGTACCCGGCTTCTTCCCGGGGTGTTCTCCCTCAACGAGACGGAGATTCGGGCCGATCATGACGTCACGATTACTCCGGAGCGCGGTGGTAGCGCCCCCGGCGGTGCACCAGGGCGTCGTGGTCCTCGACCACCTGGACCTCCTCGACCACCCCGGCGACCAGGGTGGACCAACCCTCGGTGCGCGCCGACTCCACGCGGATCAGCGCCCGCGTCCGTCCGACCAGGGCAGGGCCGTGCTCGGTCTGCTCCCACTCCCCCTTCCGGAAGGCGCCGCCGGGCGCCGGCGCGGTGCCGGCGAACGCCTCCGCCAGGTCCCGGTCGCCCCAGGTGAGCAGTTGCACGACGGCGACCCCGGTGTCGAGCAGCTCGTGGGTCAGGTCTGCGTCCGGGTCCAGCAACCCGAGGACCCGGGCCGGCTCACCGTTCGCGACCATCACCGAGGCGACGGTGAGGCCTGCCCGCGAGGCGCCGTCGCCGGCCGTCCAGAGCGAGACCGCTCCCCCGAGCCGGCCGCGGAACCGCCGGACCGGGTCCGGGGGATCCGCGAACGGGTGGGAGCTGTGGATGGTCATCGCCGCGGACCGGCCGCCCGGGCTCAGGATGCCTTGGGCTCGGGCGAGTCGCCGCTGGACGGTCCGTCCGTTTCGGCAGGGTCGGCCGCAGCCTCCGTGGCAGCCGTCCGTTCGGCAGCGGCGGCACGGTCGGCGGCCTTGGCGGCGGCTTCGGCCTTCTTCTGCTCCTCCTTGGCGCGACCGGCGTACTTGTCGACGTACTCCTGGCCGGAGAGGCGCATGATCTCGTACATGATCTCGTCGGTGACGGACCGGAGGATGTAGCGGTCGTTCTCGAGGCCCTCGTAGCGCTCGAAGTCCAGAGGCTTGCCGAAGCGCACCACCGGGCGGGTGAACCCGCCGAACTTCTTGCCCGGCGGCGCCACCACGTCGGTGCCGACGACGGCGACGGGGATCACCGGGACGCCCGTCTCCAGCGCGAGCCGAGCCACCCCGGTCTTGCCGCGGTACAGACGTCCGTCGTGGGAGCGGGTGCCCTCCGGGAAGATCCCGAAGAGGTCACCGTCGTTGAGGATCGCCTTGGCCGAGCTGAGGGCGCCTTCGGCCGCCGAGGCTCCGGAGCGGTCGATCGGGACCTGCCCGGCACCGGAGAAGAACTGCTTCTGGAACCAGCCCTTGATGCCGGGCGTGTTGAAGTACTCCGCCTTGGCCACGAAGGTGACCCGGCGGGACAGCGTCAGCGGCATGAAGAGCCAGTCGGCGTAGGAGAGATGGTTACTGGCAAGGATCGCCGGCCCCTCGGTCGGGATGTTCTCTGCGCCTTCAGTGCGAGGACGGAACAGCACCCGAAGGATCGGTCCGATCGCAATGAACTTCAGGAACCAATAGAACAACGCCGACCCCTCCTCGTCGCTCGCGGGTCACCCGAACCCTAGCCGCTCTGGGTGGCCCGTGAAACGATGAGGGCGTCTGCTGACACTCGGGCGCTCCGGTCGCGCCCGTCACCCCTGTACGAATCCCGAAGCGAGGTCTCCGTGTCCCTGGCCCCCCACGCCGAACCGTTCTACAGCGACGGCACTCCGGACGCGAGCGGACGGCGCGTCGGCGTCCTGCTCAGCCACGGCTTCACCGGCTCGCCGGCGTCCGTTGTGCCGTGGGGAAAGTTCCTGGCCGAGCGCGGGTACGCCGTCGCCGTCCCGCGGCTCCCCGGGCACGGGACGACCTGGCAGGAGATGCTTCCGACCCGCTTCGAGGACTACTACGACGCGGTCTCGACCGAGCTCAACGCCCTCAAGGCCCGCTGTGACGTGGTCGTCGTCGCCGGACTCTCCATGGGCGGCTGCCTGGCGATCGCCTTGGCCGAACGGCGCAGCCAGGACCTGGCCGGCATCGTGCTGGTCAACCCCGCTGTCGCAAGCACCAACAAGCAACTGCTCGTGCTGCCGGTGGTCAAGCACCTGGTCAAGGCGTTCCCGGCGATCGGCAACGACATCAAGAAGGAAGGCGTGGACGAGTACGCCTACCCGAAGACCCCGTTGAAGCCGCTTGCCTCGATGATCGCCGCCTGGAAGCAGATCCGGGCGGACCTCGGTCGCATCACCGTGCCGGTGCTGCTCTTCCGCGCTGCCGGCGACCACGTCGTGGACCCGTCCTCGGCACAGATCATCCTGGCCGGGATCTCCTCGACCGACGCTCGCGAGATCGTCCTGACCGAGAGCTACCACGTGGCCACCCTCGACAACGACGCCGAACTGATCTTCGCCGAGTCGCTGGCGTTCATCGAGCGGATCACGGCGCCGTGAGCGGGCGCGACGAGGAGGCCCGCCGAGCCCAGGAGGACGCCGAGTGGGCCGAGCTCGTCGCGTCGTACGGCGACCGCCCGGAGTTCCCGGAAGCGCCGGCGGCAGCCCCGGTGACCGACCCCGTGGAGGACCCGCCCGACGAGGGCCCCGTGCTGGAGGAGCCCAGTGAGTTCAACCCCGCCTGGGACGACGAGGGCGGCTACGTACCGCCGCCGGCCCCCCCGGTCCCACGACCGCGCGGCCCGAAGGCGGTCGCCTGGTTCGGCCTGTTCGGCGTCCCGGTCCTGGTGCTCCTCAGCATCATGGTCGGCATGACCCTGCCGTCGCTCGTGACGCTGCTGTTCCTGGTCTGGTTCGTCGGTGGGTTCGGTTACCTGGTCGCCACCATGCAGGGCCCGAAGGATCCGGACTCCGGCTGGGACGACGGCGCCGTCGTCTGATCAGGTCAGGCCGCGGGCGAGGTCGGCGGCACCGATGAGGCCGGCGTCGTTCCCGAGCGCAGCCCGGGAGATCGTCGGGACCGGTCGGTGACCGAAACCGGTCACGGCGCCCTCGAAAGCGGCCACGATCGTGGCCATGTCGAGCCACGGCGACTCGCTGACCCCGCCGCCGACGACGATCACGTCGGGGTCGAGCACCGCGGCCAGGCTCGCCAGACCTTCGCCGATCCAGGAACCGAGCTCGGCGAAGCTCTGCAGTGCAGCTCTGTCCCCCCGGTCCGCGGCCTCGGAGACCATCGCGCCCTCGATCGCGTCGGCGTCACCCCTGGCGAGCTCGAGCAGGACGGCCGCGCCGGACGGATCCGCCAGGGCGAGCTCACGGGCACGCACGGTCAGTCCGGTTCCGGAACCGTAGGCCTCCCAGCAGCCGTGCAACCCGCAGGCGCACGGGCGTCCGCCGGGGACGACCCGGAGGTGTCCGAACTCGGCCGCGACCCCGAAGCCGCCGCGGAAGACCGCACCGTGCTCCGGGCCGCCGAGGACCAGCCCACCGCCGATACCGGTTCCGATCGTGGCCATCACCAGGGTGCGCGCGCCCTTGCCTGCACCGAACCGGTACTCCGCCCACGCAGCAGCATTGGCGTCGTTCTCGATCACGGTCGGCAGGCGCACGCGGTCGGCCACCAGCTGCCGCAACGGCTCGTCGCGCCAGGCCAGGTTGGGGGCGAACATCACCTCGGTGCGCTCGAGGTCGATGAAGCCGGCCGCGGCCACCCCGACCCCGCGGACGTCGTACCGGGCGGCGTACTCAGCGACGACCCGCCCGATGTCCTCGGCGATCACCGACGGGTTGTCGGCCGGCGAGTCGCTGCGTGACGTCTCCACGACGGTGCCGTCCTCGGCCACGACGCCGACGGCGATCTTCGTCCCGCCGACATCGATGCCGATGGTCAGGCTGCGGTCACTCATGACTCGTCGTCCCAGACGCCCTCGTCCAGGTTGATCTTCTCCATCGGAGAAGCCTTGGCGTCGGTCGGGACCTGGGTGGCCAGCACACCGGCCGCGGCGTGCATCAGCGAGCTCGCGGCGACGGCGAGGTGAGCCTTGACCTCAGGACTGGTGGCTCGCACCGCCGCGATGACCTGGCACAGGGGGCAGAACTTGCAGTCCTCGCCGCCGGTGGCGAGGTGCTCGTTGACGTTCTGGAACGCTCCCGACATCGCCGTCGCCGCTCCCGCAGCGGTCCCGGCGTAGTCAGCGCCCTGGTCCTTGGCCCAGCCCGAGAGGGCTGCGAGGAGCTTCGCCGCTTCCTCCCCCACGTTGCCGATCGGCTCACCGTTCGGCGCGGTGCCGCCGGCGTGACCGCCCGTCGGGTCGCCCGTCGGGTCGCCCGTCGGATCACCCGGATGGCCGGGGCCGGTCGTGTCGCTCACGGCTTCTCCTCTGGTTCGTCGCTGTCGCTGCGGAACTTCACCTGGAGGGATCCCGCTTCCACCCGCGCACCTGTCACAGTGTGCCGCGCCAACGCCGCCGGCAAGGCCAGGAGGCGGCGGTAGGACCCGACCGTGACGACGAGCTCGTCCCCGTGCCGGGCGAGGTCGACGTCCTCCTTCGCAGCGAACGGCAGCGCGATCCGCAGCACGGCACCGGTCTCGGTCCGGCTGATGGTCATCGGGCCCTCCCCGACCGGCACGGCCAGCGGGTCGGTGTCGCCGTACGCCGCCTCGGCGAACGCTGCAAGTGCATCCGCACCCATCGGCTCTCCCGGCTGGTAGGACGAGGTCCAGATGGGCAGGTCGACGAAGGACTGGCGGACCTCGGCCAGCACGCTCTCCTGGGCGCTCACCCAGGCCTCACGCCATGGATCGGCTCCGTCGCGGGGGAAGACCCTGTTCGCGATGACGCCGTCGACGCGGTAGCCGTAGAGCGACAGCGTGGTCAGCGACCGCCGCGCCTCAGCGACCACGACGGCCTCGGGGGTCAGCACGAGCCGGACGCTGGCGTCCTTGTCGGACAGGATCTGCTGGACCTCCTCGAGGTCGCGGTGCAGGCGCTCCACCGCCTCGAAGACGGAGTCCTCGGGCATCGGCACCCCGGCGGCACGGGTCAGCACGGGGCGCAGAGCGCGCATCACCCGACGCTGGACCCCGAACATCCGGCTCATGTACCAGTTCAGCGCCTCGGGCAGCGCCAGCAGCCGCAACGTCTCCGCGGTCGGCGCGCAGTCGACGATGATCACGTCCCAGGCGCCCGACAACGCGTGCTCCCGCAGCTCGAGCAGGGCGAGCACCTCCTCGGCGCCCGGGATGACGGTGAGCTCCTCGGCGGTGATCGGGTCGACGCCGGCGGCATCGAGGACCGACATCAGGTAGCCCTGGATGTCGCCCCACGAACGCTCGAACCGGCGCTGGGCATCGACCTGGTGGACCCAGAGGTTCTCGGCGACCACGGTCGGCTCGGCCCCGATCGGGCAGGCGAAGGCGTCGCCCAACGAGTGCGCAGCGTCGGTGGAGAGCACCAGGGTGCGTTCTCCGCGGCGGGCAGCGAGCGTCGCCGTACCGGCGGCCGAGGTGGTCTTCCCGACCCCGCCCTTGCCGGTGAAGAGAATGATCCGAACACTCATTCCCGACCTCGCTCCGCATCGTCCACGTCAGGAGCGTTCCCCCGGCAGTGCTGGATCGGTCGCTCGCTCCGCTCGCTCATGGCAGCACCGTCAGCCCAGGGACTCGACGCGCTTCTTCAGGCCCTTCAACGCGGTGTCGATGATGACCTTCTCGGCCTTGCGCCGCAGCAGCCCGATCATCGGGATCGCCACGTCGACCGAGAGCTGGTAGGTGACCTGGGTGCTGCTCCCCGACGGAACGAGCTCGTAGGAACCCTCCATTGCACGCAGCATCCGGCCCTCGGCCAGGGTCCAACGCAGGGTGTGGTCACCGACGTAGCGGTACTTGAGGTCGTAGGAGTCCTTGATCGGAGCCGCTTCGAGCTCGAAGTGGACGACCTCCGCGCGACCGTCGGTATCCCGGCTGAGCACCTCGGCAGCCTTCATCCCCTGCGCCCACGCCGGGTACGCCTCGAAGTCGACGATCACCGCCATCACCTGCGCAGGAGTGGCATCGATCACGATGCTCGACGTCGTCTGTTCGGCCATGCGGAGGAGGCTATCGGATCCCGGAGACGCCCTAGTACCGTGCAGGGGGCGGGTGAGCAGCAGGTCACACGCGGCGTGCGCCCTGCCGGACCCCCGCCGAACTGCCGGCCCATCAACGAGGAGCAGCGTGCGCGAGTACTCCACCCCCCTGCAGGTCACGGTCGCCAGCACCGGGAACCTCACCGACGACGTGGTGCGCAACGGGGTCGAGCACCCCGCTGCGGTCGCCTTCGCGCGGCGTACCGGGGACGGGTGGAGCGACGTGACGGCGGCCGACTTCCTGCTCGAGGTGCGGGCAGTGGCCAAGGGCCTGATCTCCGCCGGTGTCGAGGTCGGCGACCGGGTCGCCCTGCTCTCCCGGACCCGGTACGAGTGGACGCTGTTCGACTACGCGATCTGGTTCGCGGGCGCGACGACCGTGCCGATCTACGAGACCTCCAGCGCCGAGCAGATCGAGTGGATCCTCGCCGACTCCGGGGCGCGTGCGGTGGTTGCCGAGACCCCCGAGCACACCGGGCGCCTGAAGGCGATCCGCGACCGGCTCCCCGACGTCCACCACGTCTGGTCGATCGAGACCAGCAACGAGTCGGGCGCGGTCGCGGTGCTGACCACGCTGGGGACCGAGATCAGCGACGAGGACCTCGAGGCCCGGCGTACGGCGAACGGGCCGGATGCCCTAGCCACCTTGATCTACACCTCCGGGACCACCGGCCACCCCAAGGGCTGCATGATCACGCACGGCAACTTCATGTTCGAGCTGACCGTCGCGATCGAGGATCTGCACGAGTTGTTCGGCCACGACGAGGACGGCACGGCACCCTCGACTCTGCTCTTCCTCCCGCTGGCGCACGTCTTCGCCCGGATCGTCCAGGTCGGGTGCGTCAAGGCCCGGGTGCGGATGGGGCACTCGGCTGACATCCGGCACCTCCTCGACGACTTCGCCACATTCCGACCCACCTTCATCCTCGCAGTACCCCGGGTCTTCGAGAAGGTCTTCAACACCGCCTCCCAGCGAGCGGTCGCCGACGGTAAGGCCCGGATCTTCTACCGGGCTGCCGAGGTGGCGATGGCGTGGTCGCGCGGCCTCGAGACGGGGAGGACCAGCCTCGTGGTCAAGGCGCAGCACGCAGTCTTCGACAAGCTGGTCTACGCGAAGCTGCGTGCCACCCTCGGCGGCAACTGCGCCTACGCCGTCTCCGGCGGCGCGCCGCTCGGCGACCGGTTGGGCCACTTCTACCGCGGCATCGGCGTCAACGTGCTCGAGGGGTACGGCCTGACCGAGACGACGGCCGCGCTGACGGTGAACCTGCCGAGCGCACAGAAGGTGGGCACCGTGGGCCGCCCGGTCCAGGGCACTGCGGTCCGGGTCGCCGACGACGGCGAGCTCCTCTTCCAGGGCGGTCAGGTCTTCGCCGGCTACTGGCACAACGACGACGCAACCCGGGCGACCCGGGACGACGTCGCCGAGGGGGGCTGGTTCCACACCGGCGACGTCGGGGAGATCGACGACGAGGGTTTCGTCCGGATCACCGGGCGCAAGAAGGAGATCCTGGTGACCGCCGGCGGGAAGAACGTCGCGCCGGCCGTCCTGGAGGACCGGCTCCGCAGCCACCTGCTGATCGACCAGTGCATCGTCGTGGGTGACGGACGTCCGTTCATCGGAGCACTCATCACCCTGGACCGCGAGACCATCGGCGGGTGGGCCGAGAGCCACGGCAAATCGATCGACATCGGCAAGCTGCTCGACGACCAGGACCTCTACTCCGAGATCGCGGGTGCGGTCGACGAAGCCAACAAGGCGGTCTCGAAGGCCGAGTCGATCCGACAGTTCTCGATCCTCGCCGACGAGTGGACCGAGGAGACCGGCCAGCTGACACCCAGTCTCAAGCTCAAGCGGAACGTCGTGATGCGTGACCACGTCGACGAGATCGAAGCGCTGTACTCACGCTGACACAAGTCCCGCGGCGGTAGGGCTAGACAGCGGCTGCGAACATCCCTGGGAACAATTCGAATAAACAGGACAAATGGCCTGAATTGACTACGTCAATTGTGACAACTGGGTCATGTCCTGCGGTCTGTGGTGCACAAGAGGTGACTATCGGGCAGAGTTTCCCGTGCACCGGCACCGGAGGGCGTGTCGGACAGATCACTTCGGTGCTCGTGCGTGTGTCCACCGCCCCGGGACCTTCGACCCGGATCGGGCGGCCACCAGGAGGAGCACCACTCAAGGAGGGCTTCGGCCATGGACCGTAGAAGAATCCTTATCGTTGTCGCGGCGATCATCGCTGCCCTGGGCACGGCGTTGGTGTTCTTCTACGTCCAGGGTGCCGACAAGCGCGCGAACGAGAAGTTCGACGCCGTCACGGTGCTCCGCGCGGTGAAGCAGATCAACCAGGGTGAGGCGGTCTCCGACGCCCAGGCGGCCGGGAAGATCGAGGTCGGCAGCGTTGCCCGCGACCAGGTCATCCCCGGCGCCCTGAGCTCCCTGGCCGGCATCGAGGCGCAACTGGCACAGACTGCGATCTTCCCCGGCGAGCAGATCATCGCCTCGAAGTTCGCGGCCACCATCGCTGCCTCCAACACCTTGACCATCCCGAAGGGCAAGATCGCGATCTCGGTGAACCTCACCGACACCGCGCGGGTTGCCGGCTTCGTGAACCCGGCCGACAAGGTCGCCATCTTCCTGACCACGCCCGCGTTCTCCCGGTTGCTGCTCACCGGCATCGACGTGATCGCCGTCGGCACCACGACGGTGGTGGCGACCACGACCACCGACCCGACCGGCGCCCAGACCACCGAACAGCTCCCCCGTACGCTCTTCACACTGGCTGTCAACCAGGCGCAGGCGCAGAAGCTCCTCTACGCCAGCAGCGGCGGCGCCGCCGGCGGCGAGCTCGCGTTCGGCCTCCTGAACGAGGACTCGGTCGTGAAGCCCAACAACGGCGCCACGGCCGAAAACCTGTTCCTCGGCCAGTGACCGCTCCCCCCTCCCACGAAAGGTAGCTACATGCCAGTCCTCGTCGAGAACGACGCTGCTTGGGCGAGTGCTCTGGCGGCCGGCTTGCCTGCGGGCACGCAGGTCGTCGGCACCGTCGCCCAGCTGGACAACTGGCTGACGCACCAGGACTCCGAGTACGCCGTGATCCTCGGACCGAACACCAACCTCAACGACGCGGTCTCCCTGGCCGACCGCGTGCGGTTCGACCACCCGACCACCGGGATCGTGCTCCTCCGGCACGAGCTGACCTCTGAGGTCTTCCAGACCGCGATGCGGGCAGGGATCCCGGCCGTCATCGCCGCTAACGACGTCGAGGGCATGAAGGCTGCGGTCGACCGCTGCCGGCAGACCTGGGAAGCGATCCGCGGCCCGGCGTCCGCGGCAGGTGACCGAAACGGCAACGTGATCACGGTCTTCTCGCCCAAGGGCGGGGTCGGCAAGACCACGGTCGCGGTCAACCTGGCTGTGGCCCTGAGCGGTAGCGGTGCAGCCCGCGTGTGCATCGTCGACCTCGACCTCGCGTTCGGCGACGTCGCGATCACGCTCCAGCTCATCCCGGAGCACACCATCTCCGAGGCGGTCGACGCCGAGGAGCACCTCGACTTCGGCCTGCTGGAGACCCTGCTCACCCGGCATGAGAACTGCGCGATCCTCGCTGCACCGACCAACCCGGAGGGCAAGGACCGGATCTCGCCCGGTCTGGTCCGGCGGGTGCTGCGGATCCTGCGCCAGCACTTCGACTACGTCGTCGTCGACACCTCCCCGGCATTCGACGACCAGGTCCTGCACGCCTTCGACGAGACCGACGACTGCGTCATCGTCGCCACCCTCGACGTGCCGACGATCAAGAACGTCAAAGTGGCGATCGAGACCCTGGACGCGCTCAACCTCGTCGAGGGTCGCCGCCACCTGCTGCTGAACCGGGCCGACGACGAGGTCGGGCTCACCCCCGCCAACGTCGAGAGCCTGCTCAAGATGCCCGTCACCACGGCACTGCCGACGGCGTTCGCCGTCGCCAGTGCGACCAACCACGGGCGCCCGATCGTGCTCAGCCGACCCGAGCACCCGGTCAGCAAAGAACTGGTCAAGCTGGCCCAGCACCTGAGCACGAAGACCAAGAACGCGAATTCCGCCACGAGTACGGGAGCAGGCTCGAACGCGGAACCCGAGCAGAAGAGGCGCGGCTTCGGCCGACGCAGGAAGTAAACGGGGGGACACGACATGAGCGACTTCTCAGATCGGCTCGCGGAGCTGATGCGCAGCACGGCAGGCGGCACGCCACCGGAGGGGAACGCTCCGCCCGAGCGTGCGCCGGAGGCGCCGGCCGCGGCACCCGAGCCGCCGCCGGCACCCGAGGCCCCCAAAACCGAGCACGAGACACCGCCCCCTGCAGCAGCCACGCCGCCGGCGTCGTCGTACGCCCCCCAGCAGGACCGCGGAGCACAGATCCCGGCCCCGACCGCGGCAGCGGTCCCGGGAACGCCGCTGCCGACCACCGGGCCGGTCGTTCCCCCCGAGTCCAGTCGTCCCCCGGTGACCGCGAACCGCACCACCCACAACAAGGGTCGCTTCGACGATCTCAAGGAGAGCGTCCACGAGGGCCTGCTGATCCAGCTCGGCCCCAAGCTGTACGACGCCAACCTGAGCCCCACCGAGCTCGAGTCGATGGTCCGCCAGGCGCTCGCCGACGTGATCGCCGCCAGCGACCGGCCCCTGACCGCCAACGACCGGCAGCGGATCACCCAGGAGATCTCCGACGACATCCTCGGCTACGGCCCGCTGGAGCCCTACCTGCGCGACGACTCGGTCGCCGAGGTCATGGTCAACGGCCCGTTCAACATCTGGCTGGAGCGCAAGGGCCGCCTCGAGCGCGTCGACGGCACCTTCACCGACGAGGCGCACCTGCGTCGGACGATCGACAAGATCGTGTCCAGGATCGGCCGCCGCATCGACGAGGCCTCCCCCATGGTCGACGCCCGCCTTCCCGATGGAAGCCGTGTGAACGCCGTGGTCCCGCCGCTCGCGATCGACGGCAGCTCGTTGACGATCCGTAAGTTCGCCCGCGACCCGCTGACCGCCGAGCACCTCATCGACTTCGGCACGCTGTCGCGTAAGACCGCCGACTTCCTGGACGCCTGCGTCCGGGGCCGGTTGAACGTGATCGTCTCCGGCGGTACCGGTGCCGGCAAGACGACGACGCTGAACGTGCTGTCCGCCTTCATCCCGGGTGATGAGCGGATCGTGACCATCGAGGACGCCGCCGAGCTCCAGCTCCGCCAGGAGCACGTGGTCCGGCTGGAGTCGCGCCCCTCGAACATCGAGGGCAAGGGCGAGGTCAGCATCCGCGACCTGGTTCGCAACTCGCTCCGTATGCGCCCCGACCGCATCGTCGTCGGCGAGGTCCGCGACGCCTCCGCGCTGGACATGCTGCAGGCGATGAACACCGGCCACGACGGCTCCATCTGCACAGTCCACTCCAACGGACCGCGCGACACCCTGGCCCGCCTCGAGACGCTGGTGCTGATGGCCGGCATGGACCTGCCGATGCGCGCCATCCGCGAGCAGGTCGCCTCGGCGGTCGACGTCATCGTGCACCAGTCCCGCCTCAAGGACGGCTCGCGACGGATCACCCACGTCACCGAGGTCGAGCGGATGGAGGGCGACGTGATCACCCTCCAGGACATCTTCCTCTTCGACCACAATGCCGGCTTCGACCACGAGGGCCGCAGCCTGGGCTCGCTCCAGGCGACCGGCCTGCGTCCGAAGTTCCTGGAGAAGATGGCCTTCTCCAACGTCACCGTCGACCCGCGTACCTTCATCCCGGAGTCGATGTGAGCCCCTTCGCCCGTCGCGCCGCTCTCGCCGCCGCCGCGGCGATGACGGCGCTCGCGCTGCCCCTGGGGGCTGCGTACGCCGCGGAGGAGGTGACGATCGACGCCTCGAAGGCGAAGGACGGCGCCTTGCAGATGCTGGTCTCCGTCCCCGGCGACGAGAGCATCGACCTGGAGTCGGTCTCGGTCAGCATCGACGGCACCCAGGTGAAGGCGACAGCCACGTCGTCCGACGAGACCGACGCGATCCAGCGCACCGCTGTACTGGCCATCGACACCAGCTTCAGCATGCGCGGGGAGCGCATCGCCGGCGCCAAGCGGGCCGCACTCGCCTTCCTCAACGCCGTCCCCGCGAACCTGCGCGTCGGCATCGTCACCTTCGACATCGGCTTCGAGGTCGCCCAGCAGCCGAGCCTGGACAGGGCGACCTCACGGTCGGTCGTCGACGGACTGGAGCTCGGGGCCGACACGGCGCTCTACGAGGGCGTCGCCGGCGCGATCGACGCGACGGGGAACGCCAGCGGTCAGCGCCAGGTCCTGGTGCTCTCCGACGGGCGTGACAGCACCGACGCCGAGCTAGCACCCGTGATCGCCAAGATCAAGAAATCGGGCGTCAAGGTCGACGTGGTCGCGCTCGATCAAGGCGCTCAGGCCCCGCAGCCGCTGGTCGACATGGCGTCCGCCGGGAAGGGCACCGTGGTCGCTGCCGGAGCCGACGACCTCGAGTCGGTCTTCGCCGACCAGGCCGAGAGCATCAGCCGCCAGGTGCTGGTCAGCGCCGCCGTCCCGGCCGACCAGAGCGCCCCGGACGCGAACGTCACCGTCTCGCTCGACTCGGGCGACCAGACCTACGAGACCTCGGCGCTGCTGTCGGTGGCGGGAGCCATCAAGGCGGGCGGACCGACGACGGTCGTCCTGCCTGCCGCCGCCGACAGCACCTTCGACATCCCGAAAGAGGTCATGTACGGCGCTGTCGCCGCGATCGGCCTCGGCGTGATCGTGCTGTTCACCACCGTGCTGGCCGGCGGCAATACGGACCAACGGCCGACCCTGGCCGCCCAGCTCGACGTGTATGGCGCCACGTCCTCGTCGAGTGCGGCGGCGCGGGCCCAGGCTCTGCAGCAGACCAAGGATTTCTCCGGGCTCGCGCAACAGGCCCGGCAGGCGGCAGAGAACGTCCTCACCTCGAACCGGGGCTTCGAGGCGAAGGTCGCCGACCGGTTGGAGGGCGCCGGGATGGCGCTCAAAGCCTCCGAATGGCTGCTCCTGCACCTCGGCATCGCCTTCACGGCCGGCCTGCTCGGACTGCTGCTCAGCGGCGGCAACCCGCTCGGCCTCATCCTGTTCCTGGTCCTCGGGGCGATCGGACCGTGGGTCTACCTCTCCCTCAAGAGGTCACGACGCCTCAAGGCGTTCGACGCCAACCTGGCCGACACCCTGCAGTTGATGGCCGGCAGCCTCTCTGCCGGTCTCTCGTTGGCGCAGTCCATGGACACCATCGTGCGGGAGGGCAACGAGCCGATCACCTCGGAGTTCAAGCGGGTGATCGCGGAGTCCCGACTCGGCGTCCCGCTCGAGGACGCACTCGACGGCGTCGCGACGCGGATGCAGAGCAAGGACTTCACCTGGGTGGTCATGGCGATCCGGATCCAGCGCGAGGTCGGCGGCAACCTGGCCGAGCTCCTGCTCAAGGTCGCCGGCACCCTGCGCGAGCGCGAGTACATCCGTCGCCACGTCGCGGCACTCTCCGCCGAGGGTCGACTCTCCTGCTGGATCCTCGGCGGACTGCCGCCCGCGTTCCTCGGCTACCTGACCCTGACCAAGCCCGACTACGTGAATCCGCTCTACACCGAACCGATCGGGTGGCTGATGCTGATCGGGATGGCGATCCTGCTCACCGTCGGAATCTTCTGGATGATGAAGGTCGCGAAGGTGGAGATCTGATGAGCACTGGAATCATGATCGCCGGCATCGCATTGATCTTCGTCGCGCTCCTGATCGTCGTGGTGGCGCTCGCGCTCTCCCCGCGCGGCTCCGTCGGCGTCAACCGCTCGATGGCCGTCCTGGAGGCGCTGACCGCAGCTCCCGAGGAGATGAAGCGCGAGCTGGACGCGCCCTTCGGCGACCGGGTCTTGGTGCCGCTGCTGAACCGCGCCCAGGGTCTGGGACGGCGACTCACCCCGGCCGACGCCAACGAGCGGATCCACATGAAGCTCGAGCGGGCGGGGAACCCGCGGGGCTGGACCGCCGACCGGGTCAGCGCTGGCAAGGTGGTCGGGTTCTTCGCAGCACTGGCTCTGTCGATGCTGCTCTCACTCGCGATGGGCCTGGCTTTCCTGCCGACGCTGGGGTTCGTGGTGGCGGCGTCGGTCGCCGGTTACATGGCCCCGAACCTCTACCTCTACCAGCAGGCCTACGACCGCGCGGAGGTGCTCCAACGGGCACTGCCGGACGCGATCGACCTGCTGACCATCTCGGTCGAGTCCGGCCTCGGCTTCGACGCCGCGATCGCCCAGGTGGCCCGGAACACCGAGGGGCCCCTCTCGGAGGAGTTCGCCCGGATGCTCCAGGAGATGCAACTCGGCCGCGGCCGGACCGACGCCCTCCGCTCGCTCGGCGAGCGGACCGACCTGCCCGACCTCCGCGCCTTCGTCAGCGCGATGGTGCAGGCGGACGCGTTCGGCATCCCGGTGGCCCAGGTGCTGCGGGTGCAGTCCTCGGAGATCCGGGTCAAGCGGCGTCAGTGGGCCGAGGAAGCAGCGCAGAAGGTTCCGGTCAAGATCCTGATCCCGCTGATCTTCTGCATCCTCCCGTGTCTGTTCATAGCCGTCCTGGGGCCGGCAGCCATCTCGATCATGGAAAACTTCGGCGGCAAACTCTGAGATGGGCAACATCCGCCAGTTCGCGGTCTCGGCCCGTGTCTTCACGCTCGTCGCGATCGGGGCTGCCGCGCTCGTCGGTGACGTCCCGGCCGACGGGGTGCTGTGGGTGGCGGCGATCGCTGTCACTGCGCAAACGATCTCGCTGACCCGACGGGTCCCCGAGGTGCTCCTCGTGGTGGTCGAAGGAGCCGGGACAGCAGTGCTCGCCGTCGCGGTGTTCCCCGATTTCGAAGCCGCGCTCCCCTACCTCGCCACCCCGGCCCTGATCGGCGGCATCGCCGGCGGGATTCGGTCCGTAGCGGCCGTACTCGCGGTGGAGGCGATCGCCATCGGACTAGGGTCGTGGTTGATCCTCGAGCGTTACGAGGAGGAGATGATCGGCAGCGTGCTCACCTGGCTCGCCACCGGGCTCGGTCTGGGCATGCTCGGCACTTTCACCCGCCGGAACATCTCGCGGGGTGGGTTGGATGCGTCATACCGGAGCGCGTTGGACCTCATCCGGCAGCTGCACGCCCTTTCGGGACGCCTCACCTCCGGCCTGGACCCGGTTGATCTCGCCGACCGGGCGATCGCGATCGTGGCCGAGGAGGTCGTGATCAGCCAGGCGGTCGTCGTCCTCCGGCACGGTGGCGCTTTCACACCGCTGCGGTTTGCGAACGGCTCGATGAGCTACCCCCTCGACACGGCTGAGCAGTTGATGCGCACCGCCTGGCAGACCAAGCGTCCTGCGATCGGGGGCAGACGCGTGGCCCTGCCGATGGCGACCGAGTCGGACCGCGTCGCGGTGATCCTGTTCGAGTGCGCCACGATGCCTTCGGCCAAGTCACTGGCGAAGATCATGGACCAGCTCGAGACCGCCACCGTCCGCTTGAACGCTGCCCTCCTCTTCACCAGCGTCCGCGAGTCCGCGACCAGCGAGGAGCGCCACCGCCTGGCCCGCGAGGTCCACGACGGGGTGGCTCAAGACGTCGCGTCGCTGGGTTACCTGGTCGACAATCTGGCTGCCTCGGTCTCCACCGAGGACCAGGAGCGGGACGTCGCGCTGCTCCGCAAGGAGGTGACCCGGGTCGTCGCCGAGCTGCGCAACTCGGTCTTCGACCTCCGCAACGAAGCAGGCGCTGGTCAGGGCCTCGGGCAGAGCATCGCCTCCTTTGCCCGACACGTCGGTTCGCACTCCCCCTTCACGGTGCACGTGACGCTCGACGAGTCAGCGATCCGCCTCCGACCCCGCGTCGAGTCCGAGCTGCTCCGGATCGCCCAGGAAGCGATCAATAACGCGCGCCGGCACTCCGGCGGCGAGAACCTCTGGGTCAGCTGCCGGGTGCACCCACCGCGCGCGGAGATCGACATCGTCGACGACGGTGAGGGCCTCGGCACGGGGCGCGAGGACTCTCACGGATTGCGGATCATGCGGGAGCGGGCTGACCGGGTCGGAGCAGATCTCGTGGTGACGTCGCCGGCCCGGGACGGTCGCGGCACCCAGATCTCGTTGCGCCTCGATTGACCCCCGTGAGCCCGCATTGGTCGATACATTGGCCCTTGCTGAGGAGGCAGGCATGACGACGACAGTGATCCTGGTCGACGACCACGAGCTGATCCGGCACGGACTGGCCGGAGCTTTCACCCGCGACGAGGCGTTCACGGTCGCCGGGCAGGCCGGCACCATCACCGATGCCCTGGAGCTCGCCCAGACCGTACAGCCCGACGTCATGGTGGTGGACCTGCAGCTGCCCGACGGCTCCGGTCTCGATCTGGTCCGGACGATCCGCAAGGAGCGGAAGGACGTCGGCCTGGTCGTCCTGACCATGTACGCCGGGGACGAGCAGATCTTCGCGGCGATGGACGCCGGCGCCTCGGCCTTCGTCGGCAAGGACGCTCCCAGCACCGAGGTCGTCGCAGCAGCACGGCACGCGGCCGTCGCCCCGCTGAGCTTCACCTGTGCCGGGCTCCCGGAGGCGATGATGCGCCGGATGACCTCGACCAGCCCCCGACTGTCGGACCGGGAGCGCCAGGTCCTCGACCTGCTCGCGGACGGCCTCGGAGTCGCGGCGATCGCGACCCGGCTCTACATCAGCGAGTCCACGGCGAAGACCCACATCGCGAAGGTCTACGAGAAGCTCGGTGCCGCGAACCGCGCGCAGGCCCTGGTTGCCGCGATGCGCTCCGGTCTCATCGACACCTCCCGCCCGCCTGCGTAGTCCGAAAGGACTATCCGGCAGGATCGATATCTGACCATTCAGGCGATGCAGGAAATAACAGAACACGAAAGACTCACATTTCGAAGGTGGCCAACGGGGGCTGTCTGCGTTCCTAGGGGAAGGAACCCCAGCATGCTCGAGTTCATCCGTTCCATGATCACCAAGCGTGATGAAGAAGGCGCCTCCGCTGTTGAGTACGGCCTGTTGGTCGCCGGCATCGCCGCCGTCATCGTCGCTGTCGTCTTCCTGCTGGGTGACGTCATCAACGACGCGTTCGACTCCACCTGCGACACCATCGCCAGCGGCGTCTCCGGCGGCACGTCCAGCTGCTGATCTCCAGGGCCCACCTGCCAGAGCAGTCCCGGAGAGGTGGATTCCGCAACGAGATCTGTAGTCCGAAAGGACTACTCGATTCTGACCGTTACGACGATGCGTCCCATTGGTCCCAAATAGGACACTTTACGCAAGCCGGACAAAGCGTTCGGCGGGAAACCCACCGAGTCGCCGAGGGGAAGGAACCCCAATGCTTGAGTTCATCCGGTCCATCATGTCCAAGCGTGACGAAGAGGGCGCATCAGCAGTCGAGTACGGCCTGCTGGTCGCCGGAATCGCCGCCGTCATCGTCGCTGTCGTCTTCCTGCTGGGTGACGTCATCAACGACGCGTTCGACTCCACCTGCGACACCATCGCCAGCGGCGTCTCCGGCGGCACGTCCAGCTGCTAGATCGTTGTCACTTCACATCCGCTTGCCAGCGACCCGCTCGCAGGCAGGCGGATGTGTTGTTTCACAGTTTCCTAGGCGCTCAGTCACGGCGACGTAGTTGGTGTGGCGCTGCATCCGATGGCCCTGTACATAACTAGTCGGTGACCGAGCAGGCCTTCAGATCGTTCCCAAGGGAAGTAGTCCAATGCCTGAGCCCATTCGCCTGATCTTGTCCCACCGTGACGAGGAAGGCGCCTCCGCGGTCGAGTACGGCCTCCTGGTCGCCGGCATCGCCGCCGTCATTGTCGCTGTCGTCTTCCTGCTCGGAGACGTCGTCAGCGATGCCTTCGACGAGACGTGCGACTCGATCTCCAGCAACGTGTCCGGCGGGACCACCAGCTGCTGAGGTCGCTGCAGCGTCACTCGCGCGCTGCGACCACCAGCGCTGCCAAGCCGACCCGCTGCAGGATCGTCGGGTGTGACCCGAACCAGAACTGAGTGACCCGGGGCGGCGTTGGGTCCGAGAGCGCCCGCAGCGCCAGCAGCCTCTGCATCGAGGTGAACGTCGCCAGGTCGCCGGTGGCTTCCAGGGATGTCCTGTCCGCACGTGCCTCGACAGCCCGGCTGATCGTGTTCTCGATCGGGCTCGCCAGCAGCGCACCCACGGCAGCCAGCGCCAGCACCAGGGGCACCACGCGCGCATCAGCCGGCCCCGTAACCCCCGCCCGTGCGAGCAGCCGACGACGCTGCAGCACCAACGAGAGCAGACCGACCCCGAACGCCCCGCCTACAGCGCCCAGGCTGGTCCCGATCAGGACGTCGTCGTGCTTCGCGTGCCCAAGCTCGTGCGCGGTGATCACCGCGACCTCCGGATCGCTCATGCTGTCCAGCACGTTGTCGTAGAGGACCACCCGACGGGTGCTACCGAATCCGGAGACGTAGGCGTTCAACGTCGTCGTACGCCGGGACGCGTCCGCCACCAGAACGTCGTCGATCCGGACGCCCTCGGCCGCGGCGATCGCGAAGATCTCGGTCCGCAGGCTGCTCTCCGGCAGCGAGCTGAAGTCGTTGGTGAGCGGTTCGACCAGCACCGGGTAGACGAAGGAGCCGAGCATCCCGAGCGCCGCTGCCGTTGCCGCCGCCCAGGCGGGCCACGTGCGAGGCAGCCACCGGGCCAGGGCCAGCACGGCCACCACGGCGATCCCGGTGAAGGCCCAGGTGACCAGGAACGAGACCCCCTGGTCGCTCGCCCAGTCACCCCACGACTGGCGGCTCAGGCCGGCGTCGCGCCGCAGGTGATGCGCGCGTGCGGTGAGAGGCAGCGCGCTGAGGACGCCGAGAAGGGTCACGACCCCTACTCCCCCGACGACCTTGACCGCCCAGGGGCCCGGGACACGGCTGACAAGTCGTGCCCCGGTCGTGGTCAGGCCGAGCCAGAGGGCGACCAGGAGTCCGACGGCCAGGTTGCCCCAGCCCGAGATCCGCATCAGCCAGGAGAACTCCTCAGCTCGGTCGATCTGGTCGGCGCTCAAGAGGCTCTCCGCCGGCACCGGCCGGACCTGCTCTCCCGGGAACCACTGCCAGGGCACCAGCACCGCCACCAGGACCGCGAACGCGACCCCGGTGACCGCCACGACGACCAACCCGACCCGCAGTCCGGGGCGCTGGTCTTCGCTCATGGACTCAGCCTGCCAGGCCGCTGGCTAGGTCGCGCAGATCGGCACGCCACCGGGTCACGAACTCGGCCTCGGTAGTACCCAGGACCTCGCGGAACGCGGTGCTCGCGGCAGAACCTCCACTGACCGCCCGGTAGAACGCCACGAGCTTCGCCTCGCCGTACTCCTGGGCGATGAACCGGTTGGCCAGCCACGCCTCCTCGTAGGTCGCACCGAGACCCGGCGCGGTCGGCGCCAGGTCCTCCGCGGTCGGGAGCCTGCTCGGCGGGCCGTCCTTGCTGACCTCGGCCAGGATCTGCGCGGCCGCGGTCTTCACCGGGATCCCCGAGTTCGCCAGGGCGACGTAATCGGCGAAACCCTCCAGCAGCCAGCCGGGGATGTTGGCGGCGGTGTCGGCAGTGGCCACGTGGGCGGACTCGTGACTGATGACGACCTGCGCCGCGCGCGACCCCAACGGATCGAAGACGCTCGGGTTGACGAACACGTGCACCGGTGCGGTGCGGAGCACGGAGCCGTCGACGGCCGCGGTGACGGCGGCGATGTTGGCGTACTGCTCCCGGGGCGCGTTCAGCACCTGGTTGAGCTCCTGCTGCGTCGCCGGCACCTCGATCACCAGCCGCCCCTTCCAGTCCGGAAGGACCTGGGCGACGTCACGGATCGCGCGCTGGGCTAGCGCTGCGTACCGCGGGCCGGCGTCCCCGCGGGCGATCACCAGGGTGCGACCGTCGGCGACAGCCGTCACCGGACCTGCCAACCAGAGCGGCGTACGACCGTCGGGGCCTCCGACAGCGGCGATGAGCTGGCCACTCTCACCGGGAACGAAGGTCATCGGGGTCTCGACCTCCGTCACGGTCTGATCCCAGCCGCGCAGCCGGTAGGCGATCTCCACGGTTCCGATCCAGGCTCCTGGTCCGAATCCGGCCTCGTCCTGGGGAGCGACCGAGGACCGGTCCTCGACGAACCGCAGCGAGAGGTCGACCAGGTCCAGGGCTGCGACGTTGTCGACAGCGTCGCGTAGGAGATCGCGCGAACCGGCGATCCCCAGCGCTGCGGCTGCGTCCTGGTCACCCCGCTCGAGGGCCGCCCCCAGATCTGCGACGGTGGCGCGCGCAGCCGTGGCGCGCGCCACCGAGGCGCCTGCCGACCCGGCCGGCGGCGGGATGCTGGAGTCGTCCGCACACGCACTCAGTACGGCAGCGAGCAGGGCCGTCACGACGCCCGCAACGACCGGCCGGAGACGGGCGCTGGTCCGGCACCCGTAAGTCGGATCAGCCAGGGCGGACCGCACCGGAGTACGGCATCGAGTGCAGAGCACTGACCTTCACGCCGGCCCGCGGGTTCTGGGCGTCGACGATCAGACCGTTGCCGATGTAGATGCCGACGTGGCTGACCGGGCTGTAGTAGAAGACCAGGTCTCCGGGGATCAGCTCGCTCTCGGAGACACGCATCCCCAAACTCTGCTGGGCCCGTGAGGAGTGCGGCAGCGAGACCCCCGCGGCTTCCCACGCACGCATGGTCAGCCCGGAGCAGTCGAACACGTTCGGGCCGGTGGCGCCGTATACGTAGCCCTTGCCGACCTGGGCCATCGCGTACTTCACCGCGGCGGCCGCCCGGCCGGATGCCTTCACGTCCGGCAACGGGCCGCTGACGGAAGGGCCGGCGCTCTGGGCGTAGCTGCGCTCCAGGGTGACCCGCACCCGTGACTCGAGGCGGTCGAGCAGGGCCTCGGCCTTGGCGACCTTGTCGTCGATCTCCGCCTTCTCGGCAGCCATCTGCTCGGCGAGGTCGGTGAGGCGGCTCGACTCGGCAGCTACGGCGTCCTTACGGAGCTCGAGGCGCTCGAGCTGCGTGCTGTAGTCGGCCATCACCTCGCCCCGCTGGTTGTAGTACGAGGAGACTGCGTTGAGGTTGTCCAGGAACGCGTCGGGGTTGTTCGAGAGGACCACCTGGGAAGTGGTCGAGAGCGCGCTGCCCTGATACTGGTCGACGACCATCTGCGCGACCTGGTCCTTCATCGCGTCGACGACCTTCTGCTGGCGCGCGAGGTCGGACTTGAGGGCGGACATCGTGGTCCGGATCGCGACGACCTTGACCTTGGCGTCGTTGTAGCGCTCCGAAGCGGCTTCCGCCTGGTGGTCGAGCTCCTCGACCTGCTTCTTGACGGTCTTGAGGTCGGGTTCGGCGCTCGCTGTCTGGGTCCCGGCGAGGCCGATTCCGACGGTCACGAGTGCGGTCAACAGGGCAATCAGGGTCGCCACGAGCGTGGCGGTGCGTTTCCGGCCGTGAAGCACGAGCGGACGGTCTCCTCTTTGTCGGACGCCTACCAGGTGAGCTGACGGATTCGGGCGCAAAGATCGCCCTACCTGCGCCTCACAGCCGCGGACGGCTGCGCTGCGCCGGATTCACCCCATGGAAACGTGGTTCCCCGGTTCCGGTTCACGCTCTCCGAGAAGCATGACGCCAGATTCGACGCGATCCCTGAGCAACCCGGTCAGTCGCTCGTGCAGGGATCTGAGTGACGACACTAGGCGACTCGCGAGATGCGGCCAAACCAGGGCGGCATGTCGCTGCTGTGTTTCGGGACACTTTCGTCACACGCATCCCACAAGCCCCTTGAGCACCAGAAGTCACGCTGACTCGATGTGCCTCTCGGCGACCGGGGTCACCATCCGGAGCGGCGGCACCAGCCCCGAGTCGGCGAGCACCTCCAGAGCCCGCTGCTCCTCGTTGTCGAAGCTCAGCTCCGGCGGCGGGCCGAGCAGGACCGTCACGACACAGTCGTGGCACGACAGGCCTCGCACCAAGCAGCTGTCGCAATCGATGCGGACGCTCATCGGGTTCACTCTCCTCGGGCCCCTGGTCGGCGGGCTGAGAAGACCTTGACAGGGACCACCGACACAACGGTGGTCGGGCGTGCGGTGGACGAGCCTGTCGAGACCTACGACCCCGGTGACGAGGCGACGTCGGCGTCGTTGCGGTCCACCAGCTCGATCGCGTCGGCGCGGCCGCACCAGCGGCAGGTCACCGACTCGAGGACCTCCTCGCGCAGGTCGGTCTGCTCCACGCGGACCTCGCCGGCGAGGTCGAAATGCCAGAACTCCGTCGTACGACGGGTGCGCGCGACGTCGAAGCGGGTCAGGTTGCCGCAACCCCCGCAACGCCAGCGTTGGTGGGGCTCAGGAAGGGCGACGCTCACGATCTCTCCTCGGACGCTCGGAACTCGCCTCACCTTAGTGCGCGCGTCGTACCGATTGTGTCGGTGGTCTTTCCTACCGTCGCAGCATGAGCATTGCCCACCTCGACCCGACCCCCGGTCCGTCCGGGTCGGCGACCGGCGGGCAGCACAGCGGGCGCTGGGCTAACCAGATGAGCTTCGACGAGCTCGGTCGTCCCTTGCGTGACCTGACCTTCTGCGTCGTTGACCTCGAAACCACCGGTGCCGCTGTCTCGCAGGGTTCGATGATCACCGAGATCGGCGCGGTCAAGGTCCGCGGGGGCGAGGTGCTCGGCGAGTTCCAGACCCTGGTCAACCCGCACTCCGAGATCCCCCCGTTCATCGCCGTGCTCACCGGCATCACCAACGCGATGGTCGCTGGCGCCCCTTCGATCGATTCAGCCCTCCCCTCCTTCCTGGAGTTCGCGCGCGGGTGCGTCCTGGTGGCGCACAACGCGCCGTTCGACGTCGGGTTCCTCCGGCACTTCAGTGAGACCCTCGGGCACCCCTGGCCGACGTTCGAGGTTCTCGACACCGCCCGGCTGGCGCGGCGTGTCGTGACCCGCGACGACGCGCCGAACTGCAAGCTCAGCTCGCTCGCGATCGCCTTCGGGTCCACCACCACACCGAACCACCGGGCTCTCGAGGACGCCCGCGCCACAGTCGACGTGCTGCACGGCCTCTTGGAACGACTCGGCAACCTCGGGGTCTACACCCTCGAAGAGCTCCAGACCTTCAGCTCGCGGGTGACGACCGCCCAGCGCCGTAAGCGCCACCTCGCCGAGGACCTCCCCCACGCCCCAGGTGTCTACCTCTTCCGCGACGACCGCGACCGGGTGCTCTACGTCGGCACCTCCCGCGATCTGCGCACGCGGGTCCGGTCCTACTTCACCGCCTCCGAGACCCGTTCCCGGATGGGAGAGATGGTCGGCATTGCGAGCAGGGTCGAGGGCATCGAGTGCGCGACGCCCCTGGAGGCCGAGGTCCGTGAGCTGCGACTGATCGCCCTGCACAAGCCCCGTTACAACCGGCGCAGCAGGTTCCCGGATGAGGTGCACTGGCTCAAGCTGACCAACGAGACCTGGCCCCGACTCTCCTTGGTCCGGCAGGTGCTGGACGACGACGCCGACTACCTGGGCCCGTTCTCCTCGCGCAAACGCGCCGAGAAGTCGCTCGCAGCGCTGCACGAGACCTTTCCGGTGCGCCAGTGCAGCGAGAAGCTGCCCCTGGCCCCCTCCCGTTCCGCCTGCGTCCTGGCCGAGATGGATCGCTGCCTCTCCCCCTGTGACGGCAGCGTCGACCTGAACACCTACGCGCTGATGGTCGCCGAACTGCGGGACAACCTGGTGGTCCGGGCCGACGAGGTGGTCGCGGCGATCTCCGTCCGGATGGACGCGCTCAGTGCCGACCAGCGATTCGAGGACGCCAGCGTTCACCGCGACCGTCTGGCCGCGTTCGTCCGCGCCGCATCCCGGACCCAACGTCTCCGCGCCCTGACCCGGTGCCCAGAGATCGTGGCCGCCCGCCGCGAGGACAGCGGGCGCTGGGCGGTCCACGTCGTCCGACACGGGCGCCTCGCGGGCGCCGGCGTCATCCCGCTCGACGCTCATGCGGGTGACTACGTCGAGCAGTTGCGCGCCTCCTCCGAGACCGTGTCTCCCGGACTGGGGCCGACGCCGGCCGCGACGGCCGAGGAGACCGAGAAGATCCTGCGGTGGCTGGAGTCGGACCGGGTTCGCCTGGTGCGGGTCGACGGCGAGTGGTCGTGTCCGGTGCGCGGAGCCACCCGGCACCTCGCGGTGCACGACGCGGTGGAGCAGTCCCGACTGGGCCTGGTGCCGTTCGACGAACGACGGCCGGTGCCGACAGTTCACCAGCCTGCGCGCTGAGGGCACTCCCGCCGGTCGAAGCTCAAGCCACTCCCGTCGGTTGAGCCTGTCGAAACCTCTTCCCCGGTAGATTCCTCCCATGATCACCGCCATCGTCTTCGTGAAGGCCGACGTCGCCCGAATTCCTGAGGTTGCCGAGGCGATCGCAGCCCTAGAAGGCGTGAGCGAGGTCTACTCGGTCACCGGACAGATCGACCTGATCGCCATGGTCCGGGTCCGCGACCACGACGCGATTGCCTCGACGATCGCCGACCGGTTGAACAAGGTGCCGGGCGTCCAGGAGACCGAAACGCATATCGCGTTTCGGGCGTACTCGCAGCACGATCTGGAGTCGGCGTTCTCGCTCGGCCTCGACTGAGAACGCCTCGTCAATGATCCCTCGGATAACGGTCGTCGTTCCGACGCGCGAACGCTTCGAAACCCTTCACTGGGCCATCAAGACCTGCGTGACCCAGGACTACGACAATCTCGAGATCTTGATCAGCGACAATGCGAGCGAGGATTCCACTCGCGAGGTAATCGAAGCCTACGACGACAGTCGTATCCGGTACCTCAACCCCGGACGACGTCTTGGGATGTCGGAGCACTGGGAGTTCGCGCTCTCCCACGTCACGTCCGGGTTCGTCGCGGTGATTGGGGACGACGACGGACTCATGCCAGAAGCAGTGCGGGAGATCGCACCGCTCCTAGTCGAGGACGTGCCACTCGTGTGGCCGATCCAGCAGTACTTCTGGCCTACGTTCGGCCCGGACCTGGCCAACTCCGTGGTGCTGCCGCTGAAGCAACCAGCGAAAGTGCACGAACTGCGCAGCACGGAGACCGTGAGTCTGGTACTGCGGGAGCCCTCTCGATATCCCCTGCTCCCTTCCCCCTACTTCGGAATCGTTCCCGCAACAGCGCTTGAGCGGATACGCAAGCGATCGGGCACGGTGTTCCACTCGATCACCCCCGACATCTACGCGGGGTTCGCCATTGCGTCGGTGTGCGACCGCTACCTCTACACCGACAGGAGCTACTCGGTCGCCGGTCAGTCACGCCACAGCAACGGGGCCAGCCAGCTCAGCGGGCAAGGGGAGAGCAAAGCCGACTCGCCCGCGAGGAAGTTCTACGAAGAGAACACCATCACTTTCCACCGGGATCTGATCTATGCCCCATCGATTCCAGTGTTGGTAGCAGAAGCAGCGCTTCAGGCCCGTGATGCAGTGGCACTGGACTGCGACGTCGACGTTTTCGCGACGATCAGAGCGGCGATCCGAGACCCCCTGTACCTCTCGAACCCGAGCGTCCGACCGACGGTCGATCGGGCGCTCAGCCAGGTCGCAGCCGCCCACCACCTGGACGCCGATCTGGCCCGAGAAATGCGCCGGGGACGCGCGCTGCGGATCCCCCGCCTGCTGGGTATCGCGATGAGAAGCATCCTGCTTCAACACCCCATGCTCGAATGCGATCCCCTGACCGTGTCCGACGTGTCACGAGCCGCCGCGTTCATCGCTGCTCAACGACCTAAGTTCGCTGTCAGGTTCATCGGACCGTTCCGTCGGCTGGCAACCCGGCCACGGAAGACCGTGCGAGTTCTTCGAGCAGCTGCACGGCGAGTGCGCTGACACCGAAGACCTCCGCTCACGAGCAAAGGACCCGGTGTCATCACCGAACTCGGGAGCACTTGATTCATCGTCCGAACACCAGCGGCTCGGTCCACGACCGGATAGCCTCGAACCCGAGACCCATCACTCTGGAGGAGTGCGAGTGAAAGTCGTGATCCTGGCTGGGGGCCGAGGCACCCGGCTCTCGGAGGAGACCCATTCCATTCCGAAGCCCATGGTGCGAATCGGTGGTCGCCCGATCATCTGGCACATCATGAAGCACTACGCACGGTTCGGCTTCGACGACTTCGTGATCGCGTGCGGGTACAAGGGTTACGTACTCAAGGAGTACTTCGCCAACTACCTCCTGCACGAGAGCGACCTGAGGGTCCGCCTGGACACCGGCGAGACCACCGTGCTCGCCCCGCCGGCGGAGAGCTGGACGGTGACCCTCGCGGACACCGGCGACGACACGATGACGGGCGGACGTCTCGGGAGATTGGCTCCGCTGCTCACCGAGCGTTTCCTTCTGACCTACGGGGACGGGCTCTCTGACGTTCCGCTCCACGAGGTCATCCGTCTGCACGACGAACAGCAGGCGACGGTGACGGTCACAGCCGTGAGCCCGCAGTCACGATTCGGTGCCCTGGAGATGGATGGCTCCCTGGTGCGACGCTTCGCCGAGAAGCCGTTGAACAGCAACGACCGGATCAACGGAGGCTTCTTCGTCGCCGAGCCAAGCCTGCTCGAACTCGTCGACGGCGATGACTGCACGCTCGAGCACGGGCCACTGGAGACTCTCGCCCGTCAGGGCAAGCTCGCGGCGTACCGACACGACGGCTTCTGGATGGCCATGGACACAGTGCGCGAACGCGACCAGCTCAACGCGCTGTGGAACGGTGGCGACGCACCGTGGGCAGCTCGGTGACCGAGGCGCCGCCGGGACACCTGCCGAGCCCATCCTTCTGGTCGGGCAAGCGGGTCCTGGTGACCGGGCACACCGGTTTCAAGGGAGCCTGGCTGACTGCCTGGCTGACGCAGCTCGGAGCAACCGTGGCAGGAGTCTCCCTCCCCCACCCGCCAACTACCCCGTCCCTCTGGGCCCAGCTAGACCTCAGCCCTGCGCGTGACATCCGTGCAGACATCTGTTCGGACGGCTGGCAGAACGACGCAGCCGACTTCGAACCGCACGTTCTCATCCACCTGGCAGCGCAGTCCCTCGTGTCCGAGGGGTACGCGAGACCCTTGAACACTTTCCGGACGAACGTGCTCGGAACCGCCCAGGTGCTCGAGGCGGCAGCACATCTGACCTCGCTCCAGGTGCTCCTCGTGGCGACCACGGACAAGGTGTACGACGCCGACCAGCCGGCGCCCTACGCTGAGACTTCGCCGCTCGGCGGGGCCGACCCCTACGCCGCAAGCAAGGCGTGTGCTGAGCTCGTCGTGCGGTCCTGGCCCGGATGCGCGGCAGTGCTGGCGACCGGCCGCGCCGGAAACGTGATCGGCGGCGGCGACTGGGGCACGGACCGCCTGGTGCCCGACCTGATCCGCGCCTGGACGATGAACACGGCGACGCAGCTACGACGACCCGATGCAGTCCGGCCGTGGCAACACGTGCTCGAACCCCTCGCCGGGTACCTGGTCTACATCGAGCGACTTTCTCAGGACCGAACCTTGCCCCGTTCGATGAACTTCGGTCCGGCGCACCACCAGAACATCGCGGTCCGTGCGGTTGCCGAGCACGCCGCCGCCACCTGGAGTGCCGCCCTGGACGCCCCGTCCCCGCCGGGCTTCGTCGTCACGGCCGAGCCCGGGATGCACGAGACCGAGTTCCTCGGCATCGACTCCTCTCTTGCCGACGAACAGCTGGGATGGCGCAGCGCGCTGGACTGGAGAACCGCAGTCGAGTGGGCTGTCGACTGGTACGCCGCCGACCTCCGCGGCGAGGACGTCTCCGCGCTTCTTCATCAGCAGATCCGGACCTACATGACGCTGGCAACGCCATGACGGCCGATCAGCTCACCGCCCGAGGAACGGACCTGTGCAGGGCATGCGGCTCTCGGTCGCTGCGCTCGGTACTGGACCTGGGTCGCCAGCCGCTCGCCAACAGGCTGCTGCTCCGGGCGGACGACCCCGACCCGACCTATCCGCTCCACCTCAAGATCTGTACCGAGTGCGCCCTCGGCCAGGTAGGCGAGTTCGTCACTCCGGACGACATCTTCGGCGACTACCCCTACCTCTCGTCGACGAGTGCTTACTGGCTCGACCACGTCGGCCGGTACGCCCTTCAGATGACCCAGGAACTTTCGCTCGTTGCTGGCGATCTCGTCGTCGAGGTCGCCAGCAACGACGGCCATCTCCTGCGCGAGTTCCTCAAGAACGGGAATCGTGTCGTGGGAGTCGAGCCGGCCGCGAACATCGCTTCTGCAGCCAACGACAGCGACGTACCGACCCTCTGCGCATTCTTCGGCCGGGCGACCGCCGATCGACTGGTCGACCGTCACGGACTTCCCCGCCTGGTGGTTGCGAACAACGTCCTCGCGCACGTTCCCGACCTGCACGACTTCCTGAGCGGGCTTGCGGCCCTGAGCGGACCCGACACGGTCATCACCGTCGAGAACCCCACCCTGCTCAACCTCCTCCATCAGGCGCAGTTCGACACCATCTACCACGAGCACTTCTCGTACCTCTCGCTGCGCACGGTGCAGCGGATCTTCGCCGCCCAGGGCCTGGCGGTGTGGGACGTCGAGACGCTGCCGACGCACGGCGGCTCGCTGCGCGTCTGGGCCCAGCATGCGGCCCATCCGCGGCCGGTCGAGCCGCGGGTGGCGGCGCTCCTCGCCGAGGAAGACGCCGCCGGCATGC
>JBKJIR010000063.1:0-24668 GCA_046598495.1 Marmoricola sp.
GGGTCCGGGAGGGCACTGCGGGGCGTCTCTTGATTCCAGCGCGGTCGACCTACCCCCGCACGTCGACACTTCGGATCAGCCACTTCCCGGACCCGCGAACCCGACGCTACAACCGGATCGCCGTCCCCGGAAGACACCAGTCCTCAAGGCCGGTTGACAACAGAGGGGCTCCCGTTTGTCGTCGGGCGCCGAACCTCTGGCGACTCCTCGAACTAGTCGCTCCCTGAGTCGGCGACGGCACCACGTCGGAGCCGGCCCCGATCGCACCCCGGGACCGGCTCCGCGGGGCGAGGGCCCGGGCGTCTGCTGGCGTCCGGGCCTTCTCCGTCTCACAGCTCGAGCGTCCGGGCCAGGCACCGGTTGAGCGGCGCGTCCCGGTAGAAGCCGAAACCCGGGATCGGGGTGTAGCCGGACGACGCGTAGAGCGCGATCGCCTCCGGTTGAGCGAGACCCGTCTCCAGGATCATCACCGCGGCGCCCGCTGCGCCCGCGGTCCGTTCCAGGTGCGCGAGCATCGACCGTGCCAGTCCCCGTCCGCGGCCGGCGGGCGCGACGTACATGCGCTTGATCTCGGCGGTGGCCGTGCTGCCCCGGGCGGTGACGTCGTCGCGGAGCCGCCAGGCGCCGGTGGCCACCGGTACGCCGTCGAGGTACCCCACGAAGAACGCCCCCAGCGGCGCCGCGAAGTAGCCGGGTTCCAACGGGGTCTCGTCGCGGCCGCCGTACCGCGCCACGTACTCGAGCTGGACCTCCTCGACCAGCGCGGCAGCGTCCGGGTCGGAGATCAGGCAGGACCTGATCTCCCAGCCGGCAGCCTCGGACTTGTCCAACGCGGGGTCCCTCCGGTTATGTCTCTGCAGGTAGTGCTGTCAGAATAGGGACGGATCTGACAGCGTCGTCAGCACTCACCCATCAAACTGAGGACCCGAAGTGAACGACGCGATCATCATCCCCGACAGCCTCAAGCCCGCCGACGGACGTTTCGGCGCCGGCCCGAGCAAGATCCAGACCTCGCACCTCGACGCGCTCGCCGCGACCGGTGCGTCCCTAATGGGCACCTCGCACCGCCAGGCTCCGGTGAAGAACACCGTGGGCCGGGTCCGCGACGGCGTCCGGGACCTGTTCTCCCTTCCCGAGGGCTACGAGGTCGTCCTCGGCAACGGTGGTGCGACCGCGTTCTGGGACATCGCCACCTTCGGTCTGATCCGCGAGAAGAGCCAGCACCTGGCCTTCGGGGAGTTCTCCTCGAAGTTCGCGACCGCCGCCAAGGACGCGCCGTTCCTGGCGGACCCCACCGTCATCAAGTCCGACCCGGGCTCGCGTCCCTCGGCGATCGCCGAGGCCGGCGTGGACGTCTACGCCTGGGCGCACAACGAGACGTCGACCGCGGTGATGGCCCCGGTCGAGCGGGTCGCAGGTGCTGATGACGGCGCCCTGGTCCTGGTCGACGCGACGTCCGGCGCCGGCGGTCTGCCGGTCGACATCAACCAGGTCGACACCTACTACTTCGCCCCGCAGAAGTGCTTCGCCTCGGACGGCGGCCTCTGGGTCGCCGTGATGTCGCCGGCCGCACTGGAGCGTGCCGCGGAGATCGGCGCGAGCGACCGCTGGATCCCGGCGTTCTTCGACCTGCCGACCGCGATCGACAACTCCTCGAAGAACCAGACCTACAACACCCCGTCGATCGCGACGCTGTTCCTCTTCGCCGAGCAGCTGGACTGGATGAACGCCGCCGGTGGCCTCGACGGCATGGTCGCCCGGACCACGGCCTCCTCCGACGCCCTGTACGGATGGGCCGAGAAGACGTCGTACACGACGTCGTACGTCGTCGACCCGAGCCACCGCTCGCTGGTCATCGGCACCATCGACTTCGATCCTTCGATCGATGCCGACCTGGTCGCCAAGACCCTGCGCGCCAACGGGATCGTGGACACCGAGCCGTACCGCAAGCTCGGCCGCAACCAGCTCCGGATCGCCATGTACCCCGCGATCGACCCGGCCGACGTCGAGGCCCTGACGGCCTGCATCGACCACGTCGTCGGGGCTCTCTGACCAGACGGTGTCCGCCATGGGGACCGTGACCTCCTCCGAGGGGTCCAGCTTCTCCGACCTCGTCTTCTCCGACCTCGGCCGGTACCGCCCCGGTGAGCGGGGCTGGCTCAAGGTGTTCCTCCGGGGCATCTCGAACCCCGGGCTGTTCGCCTGCGTGGTCGTGCGGGCCCAGCAGGTCGGCTTCCGCAAGGGCAAGGTCAAGCGGCCGTTCCTGTGGCGCAGCGTCGGGATGGACATCGGCCCGGCTTCTACCTCCCGCACCCTTCCGGAACAGTGATCGGCAACGGGCTGCGGATGGGCTCGAGCGTCACCTTCGGGGGGCGCGGTCACCGCCGGCGTGAAGCAGCCCGACACCCCCGCCGGCGCTGACGACTACCCGGTCGTCCGTCTTCGGTGTCCCCGCCCGCAAGGTCGCCGAACGTCGCGTGATCATTCCCGGCTCGCTCGAGGTGCTCGCCGAACCGCCGACCAAGGAACCGAAGACGCCCGCCGCGGAGGCCCCGGCTGAGACCGAGTCCTAGCGGCTCCGGCACCAGTGAGCCACAGTCCCTCGAGGCGCCGGCCTGTCATGCGAGCCAGCGTTCTCCATGGACCCAATCCGTCGGGGGGGTCGGGGACGAATAAGTGACAGAACAGTAGTACTCCAAGACGGCGGGGGACCGTGTTGCTGCCTGGCCCGATCACGGGCTCCGAGCACTACGTACGGCATCAGTTCCGACCTAGACAGGACCGCCCGTCATGACACAGCCCAACGAAACGCCCGTACCGGAATCCAAGGACCTCCTTTCGAGCGAGGTCACTGCCAGTCCGGTGACATCGTCGGCCGACGCCCACGGAGGGGCGACCCGCAAGGGTCACAGCAACGGATTGAAGGTTCACTCGATCGTGTTCGGCGCGATTTCCCTCGGCGTGCTGGTCGTGCTCGTGGTCGCTCTCCTCATCATTGCCGCCGGCAGGATGTAGGCCAGAGACCAGCGCTGCACCCGCGGCGCTGGCTTCTCACGACGTGTGGTGAACACCGTCGTACTGACACCGAGAACCTCGGCCGGCGCGGCCTACGCGTTCTGACGCTCGAGTTCGGCGAGCGCTTTGGCGCCGAAGGCCATCATCCGGGCCTCCTCGACCGAGGTCGGGGTCGAGCGGAGCGTCTCCAAGGCCGCCGCGACAGCGTCGTCGAGCGGCCAGCCGTACACCCCCGCCGAAACCAGCGGGAACGCCACCGACGCGGCACCGAGCTCGTCGGCGAGGGCGAGCGCGTTGCGGTAGCAGGACGTCAGCAGCGAGCGGTCCGTCTCACCGGCCGTGAGGTTCGGGCCCACCACGTGGATCACCCAGCGGGCCGGCAGATCCCCGCCCGTGGTCCAGCCGGCCTGACCGCTCAGCAACCCTTGCGGGAAGCGCGCGACGCAGTCGGCCAGGACCGCCGGTCCGCCGGCGCGGTGGATGGCGCCGTCGACCCCGCTCCCGCCCCGCATCGCCCGGTTCGCGGCGTTGACGACCGCGTCGACCTCCTGGGTGGTGATGTCGCCGGAGACCACGGTGATCCGCATGGAGCGATCCTGTCAGCGTCGGCGGCGTACGGCGAGGACCAGGAGCAGCACGACGGCTACGGTCCCCCCGAACAGCCAGCGATCCGCCGGCCCGCCCTGGTCCTCGCCGGCCTGGTCGACCGGTTCGGGGACGTTCGGCGGCGGGCCCGTCGTCGTGGCTCTCACCTGCTCGCGCACGTCCGCCGGCAGGCTGATCTGGAGCACCTCGCTATTGGCGCCTTCGGTGCTGAGCCGGATCCGACCGTTGCGACCGATCGAGACACCCTCGCCCTGCTCCTGCGCCGGCAGGGTCACGAACGCGACCGGCTCGAATTCCGGGAAGGTGGCGACCAGGGCGGTGCCGTACCCGCGCACGAGGGCGTGCCGTCCTCCGGGGAGCACGGCGGCGTCGGTCGCGTACAGTCCGATCGAGGGGCCACGGGTGAGTCGGTTCGGCCCGTCCGGGTCCAGGACCTTCGGGGCGACGTACACGCTCCCGCCGAGGACGCCCTTGCTGACGATGCGCAGCCGCCCGTCGGGGCCGGCGAGCAGCGACTCGGCGTCGTGCGGCCCGTCCGGGTAGACCAACTCGTAACGCGGCGCCCGCACGGTGCGGTCCCCGGCAGTGACCGGCACCCGGTAGACCTGCACGCTGGTACGACGCTCCCGGTTGTCCCCGATGTCGGCGGCCCAGACCTCGCGGCCACCTGCGGGCGCGAGGGCCTCGACGTCCTGGACCTCGTCGGCGTAGGTGGTCCGGCCGATGGTCCGGCCGGCCTCGTCGACGAGGTACAGGACGGCGTCGTCACCGGAGTCGTTCGTGGTCACCATGGTTTCGCCGAGGTCGACCAGACCGCTCGACTCGTCGATGCCTTCGTCGGCGAAGGAGAAGACCGGCGTCCCCACCAGGGTCGCCGTCGCGATCAGGCCGAGGAGGCTGCCCACCAGCCCGGCGACCGCTGTCATCCGGCGGGCTCGTCGGCGAGCAGCTCGGCCAGCCGCGGTCGGACCCCCCAGGCTGCGGTCAGCGCGGCGTACTCACCTTCGTCCCGGCCGGCGAGGCCGGTGGTGACCGCCCGGATCAGGGTGTTGCGGGGGGTGTGCTCGCTGCCGATGAACTCGACGACGTCGACCCGGTAGCCCCGCGCGCGGAGCAGCGATGCCCGGAGCGCGTCGGTGAGGGTGTCCGCGAACCGCTCACGCAGGATCCCGTCACGCGTGAGCAGCGCGTACGGCGCCGGTGCCGGCCGGTCGCGCAGCTGCCGGGAGATGTCGTGGTGGCAGCAGGGCGCGGCCAGGATCAGCGGCGCACCCCATCCGACACCGCGCGCGAGAGCGTCGTCGGTGGCGGTGTCGCAGGCGTGCAGGGCGAGCACGACGTCGGGCCGCTCGGCGAGGACGACGCCGTCGATCCCCGACTTCACGAACGTGACCTCGTCGGCGACGCCGAGCCGCTCGGCGACGGCGGAGTTGTGGACGCGGGACTGCTCCTTCACGTCCACGCCGACCACCCGGACGGGCAGGCCGCGGACGCGGGTCAGCCAGGCGTGCGCGGCGAAGGTGAGGTACGCGTTCCCGCAGCCCAGGTCGACCACCCGCAGCGGCGCCTCCGGCCCCGGGGCGAGACGACCGGTGGCGAGGGCGTCGTCGGTGCTGGCGCCCAGTTCGCGCAGAAACTCCTCGACCTGGCGGTACTTGGCACGCCGGGACGGTTTCACCCGTCCCTCCGCGTCGCTGATCCCGAGCGCGACCAGGACCGGATCGTCCTCCGGGAGCATCCGGGCCTTGTCGCGGTCGTGCCCGCGCGCGGGCGTCGCGCCGGCACCGGGGCCGACGCTCACGGCCGCGTCCCCGCTCTTGGTCACCCGGAGCTGGAGGGTCTCTGCCGCCGTCTCCACGTGCCAGTTGCCGAACGGCTCAGCCAGCAGCTCGTCGAGAGCGGCCCCGGCGTCGTCGCCGCGGTGGTTGGAGACGTGCGCCTGGGTCTCGTCGTACCGGGTGACCTGGAGGTGCCTGCCGGCCTTGATGTCGACGTACCGCAGCTCGATCCGGCGCCAGCGGGGGTGCTGTCCCTTGCGACGACCGCTGGCGAGCGCCCGGACCAGACCGTCGGGATCGAGGACCCGCTCACGGACCCGGGCCAGCGCACCGGGAAGAGGCTCCACCATCGCGGACTACTTGAGGAGCTTGGTCAGGACGACGATGAGGATCAGCCCCACCAGGGCACCGGTGATCACCAGACGGCGGTAGCGGGGATTCATGGGCCGAGTCTAGGGGCGTCGTACCGGCCGGCCGAACGCCTGCCGACCCGGCGCGAACGGGTACCGTGGTCCCGTGCCCGAAGAACAGCCCGTCGTCCACGAGATCGGCAACCGCACCTACATCGTGGCCGACGTCGACCCGCTCGACGTCGACGGCGTCCGCACGCTCGCGGTCGGCACGATCATCTGGGCGGTCGCCTTCATCATGCTGATCCCGTTCTCCGGGAGGCTGCGCGAGGACGGCCACCTGTGGTGGCTGTGGACCTGCGCGGCCGGCTTCGGTCTCGGCCTGATCGGCTGGGACTACTGCCGACGGCGGCGGGCAGCCCGGCAGAGCGCGGACGGCGCCGACACGGCGAGCTAGAAGTCCTCGAGGTCCGCTCGGTTGACGGTGTCGAACACCGGGTCCGGCAGCGGCGGCGTGAGCTGCTTCTTGCGCAGCTGCGCCTCGGAGTGCGCCCCGCACCCGTGCCGCATCGCGACCACCCGGCCGTCGTCGTTGGCGAACTCGTTCGCGCAGACGCCGAAGTCGGTAGCCAACGGGCCCGCCAGGCGGACCAGGAAGCCGCACGAGAAGCAGTGCGCCGGGGCCGACTGCGCCAGCGGCACGTCGGGACCGTTCTCCCCGTCGTACCAGCGCTGGGCCGCAGCGGCACGGCCCTCGATCGAGAGCACCCGGGAGCGGCCCAGGCCGAGCTCGTCGGCGACCACCTTGAGCTGGTGGCGGTCGGCCAGTGACTCGGCGGAGTCGTCCACGACGTCGTCGCCCGGGTCACCGGCCAGGTATGTCGGCACCAGGCGCGCGTCGTCCTCGTCGGCAGGCAGCAGATCGCCGGGCGACAGGTCACCGGGCTTGATCCGCTCGCGCCACGGGACCCACGCCGGAGCGATGATCGCGTCGTTGCCGGGCAACAGCACGACCTCGTCGACCGTGACCCGGTCCTGGCCCGCCGGCACGGCGACGGTGACCGCCCAGCGCCAGCCGGGATAACCGGCCTGCGTGCAGGCGAAGTAGTGGGTGAGGACGCCGCCGTCCTCGGCGGCGCCCGTCTCGACGAACGCCTCGACGTGCTCGCCGACGACGGACTCGCCGACCTGCTCGAGCAGGGCAGCGCGGGCTGCGTCGACAGCAGCCACGGAGACGTCATCGGTGGTCATCACCCCCGGATTCTCCCCCATCGCGGCGTCCCGTGTCTCCCCGGGCCCCGGTTGTGGGGTGCCAGTTGGCAGGATGGAGCCATGGAACCGGAGCCGAACGCTGCGCCGGACGGGACCGGGCCGCGGCGCGGGGACCGTTTCGCCGAGGTGACCGGGCGCAGCGCGGCCGCCAGCGCCCGCGGGGTGGCGGCCGCTGGCCGGGGTGCCGGGCGCGGGGTCTTCTCCGCCGTCCGGCTCGCGCGGCGGGCGGCGAGCGCCGAAGGTGCCGGCGAATCCGGGCTCAGCCGACTGATCGAGCTGCACGCCTTCAACGCCGCCGCCGACGCGGCGTTCGCGATCTCCCTGGCCGGCACCATCTTCTTCGCCGACCCGGGTGGCGCCCGGGGGCCGGTGCTGCTCTTCCTCGGCATCACCATGCTCCCGTTCTCGGTGATCGCGCCCCTGCTCGGGCCCTTCCTGGACCGGTTCAGCCACGGCCGCCGGTGGGCGATCGGTCTGACGATGACGTTCCGCGCCTTCATGTGCTGGTTGATGGCGGACGCGGTCGCCTCCGACTCGCTGGCGCTCTACCCGACGGCCCTGGGCGCCCTGATCGCCTCGAAGGCGTACGGCGTGGCACGTGCCGCCACCGTGCCGCGGTTGCTGCCCGCAGACCTGACGCTGGTCAAGGCGAACAGCCGGATCTCCCTGGCCGGCCTCGTCGGCGCAGCCATCTCGGCCCCGATCGCCGCGGGCGCCGCCACCTTCGGGAGCGAGTGGTCGTTGCGTTACGCGTTCGTGGTCTTCCTCGGCGCGACCATCCTGGCCATCCTGCTCCCCGCTGCTGCCGACGCCACCGCCGGGGAGAAACAGATCGGGCGCCGGGAGAAGCTCGCGATGCCCCCGGCGATCGTCTTCGCCCTGCGTTGCAACGTCGGGCTGCGACTGCTCTCCGGCTTCCTCACGATGTTCATGGCGTTCGTGCTGACCAGGAACCCGTTCGAGAGTTGGAACCACGACACCACCCTGCTCCTCGGCCTGGTGATCGGAGCCGCCGGCCTGGGCAACGCCATCGGCATCGGCCTGACCTCGATCCTGCGTCGGATCACGCCCTCGGTCGTCGTCGTGGTCGCGCTCGTCGCCGACGCGGTCGTGATGGTGCTGGCCGCGCTCTTCTACGGCCTGCCCCTCGCGGTGGCCCTCGGACTGACCATCGGCGTCGCCCAGGCGATGGGCAAGCTCTCCCTGGACGCGATCATCCAGCGCGACGTGGCCGAGAACTACCGGACGTCGGCGTTCGCACGTTCCGAGACGGTCCTGCAGTTGTCCTGGGTGGTCGGCGGCTTCCTCGGCGTGGCACTGCCCTCGGACCACCCGGTCCTCGGCCTGATGCTGCTCGCCTCGATGACCGTCGCGTGGACCGTGGTCGTGCTCGTACGCCGGGCGAAGCCGTTGCGGAACCCGAAGCCGGTGCCCCCACCGGCGGAGACGAACGCGGCCGATTGACCGGGTCCGCCGGCGCGACTCAGGTCAGAGCTCGAGCTCGTCGGCCAACGCGCGCAGCACCTTCGCCGTGGGCTTGGCGACCTTCCCGTCGGGGTGCCGCCCGTGGCGGTAGGCCTCCTCCACGCCCTCGAGGAGCTTGAGGACGTCCTCGACGATGCTGACCATGTCCTCGGGCTTGCGGCGCTGCGCCTTGGCCTGGGCCTTCGCGACCGACGCCGGCTCGTCGAGGACCCGGACCTGGTGAGCCTGCTCGCCCTTGCGGCCGGAGAGGACACCGAACTCGACCCGTGTCCCGGCCTTGAGCGTGGTGATGCCCTCGGGCAGGGAGGACGAACGCACGTAGACGTCGTCGCCGTCCTCGCGGGAGAGAAAGCCGAAGCCCTTCTCGGCGTCGTACCACTTGACCTTTCCGGTGGGCACCAGCTCGGCCTTTCTCTGCAGCGTTGGGTCGGGCCCGGTCGGGACCCGAAGGCGAAGGCACAGAGTACGTGTCCGCCTCGCCGGATGGCGAGGGGGTTGCCACCGACGCGAGCGCCTCAGGCGTCGCGCCGGGCGAACAGCACCCAGGAGACCGCCATCAGCACGACCGTCAGGCCGCCGAAGACCACGACGCCCCCGGTCGAGGAGAGCGGGTCGCCGAAGGTGCTGGTCGGGGAGCTCAGCACGTCGACCATCCGACTGCCGGCGTCGAAGGGGAGGAACCGGAGCAGGTCGGTGTCGTCCCGCAGCGCCGGCACGATCAGGAAGAACACGTTGACCAGGGACTCGATCAGCAGCGGCCACAGGAAGATCGAGACCAGCGCGAACGCCTGCGACCGGGTGATGGAGGTGAACGCCATCGCCAACCAGGTCAGCAGGACGCCGTACAGCACCTGCCAGCCGATGGTGCTCCAGGTCTCCGCGGAGAAGATGTCCGAGTACGCGTGCAGGAACACCTCGCCCACCGCGGCCGAGCCGAGCAGGATGACGAAGCCCACCGTCGCCACCCACGCACCGACCACGAGGTACTTGGCGACCCAGAAGCCGGCGCGCGAGTTCAGGGCGGTCAGCGAGGCCCGGATCATCCCGTGCCGGTACTCGTGGCCCCAGGCGAAGATGCCGAGGATCGCGAGCACGAAGCAGACCACGCTGGGGATCTCCCCGGTCGCGGCGAGTTGGGTCACCACCACCGACCCCAGTCCGTCCAGGTCGGTCGGGTTGACGCCCCGGGTCGAGAACTCGTGGTGGATCGCCCAGGAGAACAGCGTGGCTATGCCGATCCCGAGGAAGCACGCCAGGCCGGTGAGCCACCAGGTGGACCGCAGCGTCCGGATCCGGGTCCACTCGTAAGCGAGCGCGTTGGTCAAGGCGGACCGGGACCGGCTCATCGGGGACCCGCCTGGAACTCCTCGGCACCGGCGGTCCGTTCCAGGAACGCCTCCTCGAGGGTCGCCGTCTTCGCCGAGAGCTCGTGCAACCGCAGCTGGTGCTCGAAGGCGAGATCGCCGACGGTCTCCAGGCTGACGCCGGTCACGGTGAGCAACCCGGGAGCGGACACGACCACGTGCGCGCCCGCGGCCTGCAGCACCGGCACCAGCGCGACCCCGTCGGGGGTGCGCACGATCACCGCGTTCTGCTGGGAGCTGCTGACGAACTCGTCGATCGCGCCGGTTGCGATCAGTTCCCCCTTGCCGATCACCACGAGGTGGTCGGCCATCAGTGCCATCTCCGAGAGCAGGTGGCTCGAGACCAGGACGCTGCGCCCTTCGGCGGCGAGCGCCTTGAGGAAGACCCGCATCCACTGGATGCCCTGGGGGTCGAGACCGTTGGCGGGCTCGTCCAGGATCAACGTGTGCGGGTCGCCGAGCAGCGCCGCCGCCAGGCCCAGCCGCTGACCCATGCCGAGGGAGAAGCTCTTCGGCTTGGCCCGCGCGACCTCGGCGAGCCCCACCATCGCGAGCACCTCGTCGACCCGGGAGGCGGGGAGGGCGTTCGCTGCCGCCAGCATCCGCAGGTGGTTCCGGGCCTTCCGGGTCGGGTGGTACGGCTTCGCCTCCAGCAGGGCACCGACGTGCCGCATCGGTTGCCGCAGCTCGGTGAACGCCTTGCCGTCGAACCGGGTGGACCCGGTGCCGTTGTCGAGGCCCAGCATCAGCCGCATCGTCGTCGACTTGCCAGACCCGTTCGGCCCGAGGAACCCGGTCACGCTGCCGGGCTGCACGTCGAAGGAGAGATCGACCACCGCGGGTTTCCCGCCGTAGCTCTTGCCCAGACCGCGAGCCGAGATCGTTGCCATACCCCGATCCTGCCAGTCGCTCGGTACCCGGCCGTCACCGTGGCCCGTAGAATTGGCCGGATGTCCACGTCCGCGGTGCCCCGCACCCTCGCCGACCAGTTCCGCACCTGGTCCGACGAGCGCCTCGGCGTGCTCCTCGAGGCTCGCCCGGACCTGGCCGTCCCCGCACCGGCCGACTCCTCCCAGCTGGCGTCCCGATCGGTCGTCCGTGTTTCCGTCGTCCGGGCCCTGGACCTGCTCGACCGGCTGCAGCTGGAGACGCTGCAGGCCGTCGTCCAAATCGGACCGGCAACGACCGGCACCCTCGCCGAGGTGCTCGCCGCGGCACCACCAGCGGTCGACGCCGCTCTGGAACGACTGGCCGACCTCGCGCTGATCTGGGGGACCCCGGAGTCCTGGCGCCCGGTCACCGTCGTCGCCGAGCTGATCGGGCTGCCGGCCGGACCGCCGCCCACCGCGATCGCGACCGCCCTGGCCGAGATCGACGACCGGGCCCGCACGATCCTCGACCACCTCGACGCGACCGACGCCGCGGGCACCGTCGCCGACGCCCGGAAGACCGTCCGGGCCGCCGAGGCAAGCACCCCCACCGAGCACCTGCTTGCCCGGCGTCTGCTGGTGCCGCGCGACGACCGGCACGTGGTGGTCCCCTGGACGGTCCGGCTGCACCTGCGCGGCGGGCGGTCGACCCGGGACCGGCTCGACGACGTACCCGAGCTGGCCCACGGCCCTCGGGATCCCGCCCTCGTCGACCGGACCGCGGCCGGTGCGGCGTTCGAGTTCACCCGGCGCACCGAGATGCTGCTCGAGGCGTGGGGCACCCGTCCCCCGGCGGGTCTGCGCGGCGGCGGCCTCGGGGTCCGCGAGCTGCGCGCCGCTGCCGAGCTGATCCACGCGGACGCCGCGACGGCGGCCCTGGTGATCGAGACCGCGGTCGCGGCGCACCTGCTCGCCCTCGGGATGAATGACGACCTCGATTCCGCCTGGTTGCCGACCGACGCGTACGACGCCTGGTCCCTGCGACCCGCCGCGGAGCGCTGGCTGGTGCTGGTCCTGGCCTGGCAGGCGAACCCCCGGCTGGTCTCCGCGATCGGCGGGCGGGACGGCGACCGCCCGGTCAACGCGCTCTCCGCGGGCCTCGAACGGGCCTGGCTGCCCGGGGACCGGCAGACCGTACTGAAAGCCCTGCTCGACCTCCCCGAGGGACGGGTCCTCGCCGCGGGGACCGGCGTTCCGTCACTGGTCGAACGACTCCGGTGGCGGCACCCGCGCCGTCCGGCAGGCCGGCTCGAGGGGACCCTCAACACCCTGGACGAGGCCGCGGCGCTCGGGGTCTCCGGGCTCGGCGGCCTGTCCGGCTACGGCCGGACCCTGGTCATCGGCGGCGATCCCGCAACAGCGCTCGAAGCACTGCTCCCGTCCCCGGTCGACCACGTCCTCATCCAGGCGGACCTCACCGCCGTCGCCCCCGGCCCGCTGGAACGTCAGTTCGCGCGACGCCTCGGCGTCCTGGCCGACGTCGAGTCCCGCGGCGGCGCGACCGTCTACCGGTTCAGCGTCGACTCGGTACGCCGTGGCTTCGACTCCGGCTGGTCGGCGGTGGAGGTCAAGGAGTTCCTGGCCACCGCCTCCCGGACCCAGGTCCCCCAGGCGCTGGACTACCTGGTCGACGACGTCGCCCGTCGGTTCGGCACCCTGCGCCTCGGGGTGGCCGAGTCGTTCCTGCGCAGCGACGACGAGACCGCCCTGACCGAGCTGATGCACCAGGCCGCGGCGTCCTCGCTCCGGTTGCGCCGGATCGCGCCCACGGTGATCGTCTCCGACGTCCCGCTGCAGGTCCTGCTGCCGCGGCTGCGCGAGCTCGGCGCCGCCCCGGTGGTCGAGGCGGCCGACGGGACGGTCCGGGTGGCCCGGCCCGACGAGCACCGCTCCCGGACCCCCCGCAGCGCGCCGACCAGCAGTCGCCAGGATGCCAGGAACGCCGCGCGGTCGGCGGCCGTGGTCGCCGCCGTCCGCGCCGGCGACCGGGCCGCCGCGGAACGGCCGAGTCGCGGCCCGGCCCGCTCCCCCGCGGACGTGATGACCGCGCTGCGCGAGGCCGCCGAGTCCGGCACGGAGGTGTGGATCGGCTACCTCGACAACCACGGCACCTCCACCGAGCGGGTCGTCCGCCCCCGCGAGGTCGGCGGCGGTCAGGTCACGGCGTACGACGAGCGCAGCGACGAGGTGCGATCGTTCGCGATCCACCGGATCACCGAGGTACGGCGCCCTGCCGACGCATGAGCGCGAGCGTCCAGACCGCGCCCAGCAGGGCGACCCCGGAGGCCAGCGCGAACGCCCACGGGATGCCGGCGGCATCGGCGATGACGCCGAGCATGATCGGACCGAGGCCGATCCCTAGGTCCAGGAAGATGCTGGCCGTGCCGGCGGCCGCACCACGCTCCGACGGTCCCGCGGTGGCGAAGATGGCCGAGAAGAACGCCGGGGTGCAGAAGCTGACCCCGACCGCCATCACGCAGGCCCCGACGTACAGGCCGACCGGCTCGCGCCAGAGAGCGACGACGGCGATCCCGACCGCGATGGCGACCAACGAGGCGGCGCCGAGCGGCAGCGACGGGAGCCGGTCCGGCACGCCGGCGAAGACGACCCGGCAGAAGACGATCAGCAGGCCGTAGACGAACAGCGGCACGCTGGTCCGGGCCAGGTCGAGGTCCTCGGCGTGCAGGGCCGCGAAGGCGATGAAGCCGCCGACGGCGACCAGGGAGGTCAGGAACGCCAGCGACGCGGGCACCGCCGGCCAGTGGATCAAGGCCGCCCGACCGCCCTCCGGGTCCGGCTCCAACTCGACCCGGGTCTCCGGGACGAACAGGGCGAGGACCGCGGCGAGCGCTGCGAGCCCGCCGGCCGCCCACCAGGCGGCGGTGAACCCGGACCAGTGCTCGAGGATCTCCCCCAACGGGGGGCCGAAGGCGAGGCCGAGGTACAGACCCAGCGAGTTGTAGCTGATCGCCTCGCCGACCCGGCTCTCCGGGGCGAGGTCGGCGAGCACCGCGAAGGCGGAGACGAAGAACGCCGCCTCGGCGACCCCGAGCACCAGGCGCAGCGCGACGATCGCGACCAGGTCGTCGACGTACGCCGTGGCGACCAGACCTGCGGCGGCCAGCAGGGCGCCCCCCACCAGCAGCGGTTTACGACCGCCACTGTCGGCCAGCCGACCGACGTAGGGACGCAGGGCCAGGGCAGAGATCGCGAACGCGCCGAACGCGAGCCCCGCAGCGGCCTCGCTTCCTCCGACCGGACCGGTCACGAAGAGCGGCAGCGCGTAGATCGAGACGCCGACGGCGGTGAAGTAGGCGAGCTCGGCGACGCCGAGGGCCACGAACGCCTTGGTGAACAGCGGCTCGACGTCGGTACCCACCCGCCCACGGTGGCACAGCCGGGAGGGCGGCCGGGGAGAAACTTCTGGACCGGGCCAATCCGTGAGCCAGGTCACTCGGACTTCGGCACGCACGCCAGGAACAACGGGCCGGGCGCGCACAACGAGGGCGACCACAAGGGCTGGAGCAGATGCAACCCGAGCAACCCGGACTTCGGCTTCGTCCGCTGAGCTGTCGCTGACCACGGAGCCGATCTCCGCCTTCTCATCCTCCGTGGTCAGCGCTCTGCGGAACACCCGTAAACTCAGCAGGTGAACGACGGCCCGCTGATCGTCCAGTCGGACAAGACCCTCCTGCTCGAGGTCGAGCACGAGCGCGCCGCGGAGGCCCGACGGGCGATCGCCCCCTTCGCCGAGCTGGAGCGGTCCCCCGAGCACGTCCACACCTATCGGTTGACCCCCCTGGGCCTCTGGAACGCCCGCGCCGCCGGCCACGACGCCGAGCAGGTGATCGATGCCCTGCTCGCCTACAGCCGGTACGCCGTCCCGCACGCCCTGCTCATCGACATCGCCGAGACGATGGACCGCTACGGCCGGCTCCGGCTGGAGAAGCACCCCACCCACGGCCTGGTTCTGGCCTCCACGGATAAGGCCGTCTTCACCGAGGTGATCCGGAGCAAGAAGGTCGCTGGCATGCTCGGCGAACCGATCCCCGACCTGCCCGACTCCGAGGGCGGCGCGATCGGGGTGCACCCCTCGCAGCGCGGCAACCTGAAGCAGGCGCTGCTCAAGCTCGGCTGGCCGGCTGAGGACTTCGCCGGGTACGTCGACGGCGAGGCGCACGCGATCAGCCTCGTCGAGGACGGCTGGAACTTGCGGGACTACCAGAGGCAGGCAGCCGAGTCCTTCTGGCACGGTGGATCCGGGGTCGTGGTCCTCCCGTGTGGTGCCGGGAAGACGATCGTCGGTGCTGCCGCGATGGCGCACGCCCAGGCGACCACCCTGATCCTGGTCACCAACACTGTCAGCGCCCGGCAGTGGAAGGCCGAGCTGCTCAAGCGGACCAGCCTGACCGAGGATGAGATCGGCGAGTACTCCGGTGCGCGCAAGGAGATCCGCCCGGTCACCATCGCGACCTACCAGGTGCTGACGTTGCGCCGGAAGGGCGTCTACCCGCACCTGGAACTGCTCGACGCCCGCGACTGGGGCCTGATCGTGTACGACGAGGTTCACCTGCTGCCGGCACCGATCTTCCGGATGACCGCCGACCTCCAGGCACGGCGGCGGATCGGGCTGACCGCCACGCTGATTCGCGAGGACGGCCGCGAAGGGGACGTCTTCAGCCTCATCGGTCCCAAGCGGTTCGACGCCCCGTGGAAGGACATCGAGGCCCAGGGGTGGATCGCGCCGGCCGACTGCGTCGAGGTCCGGGTGACGCTGCCCGAGGGTGAGCGGCTGGCCTACGCGACCGCCGAACCGGAGGAGCGCTACCGGTTGGCGAGCTGCACCTTCACCAAGACCCAGGTCGCCGAGCGGCTGGTCGCCCAGCACGCGGGTGAGCAGACCCTGGTGATCGGCCAGTACCTCGACCAGCTCGACGAGCTCGGTGCGCACCTCGGCGCCCCGGTGATCAAGGGTGAGACGAGTGTGAAGGAACGCGAGGAGCTTTTCGCCGCGTTCCGCACCGGCGAGATCAACCTGCTGGTCGTCTCCAAGGTCGCCAACTTCTCCGTCGACCTCCCCGAGGCGGCGGTCGCGATCCAGGTGAGCGGGTCCTTCGGCTCACGGCAGGAGGAGGCCCAGCGCCTGGGTCGGCTGCTGCGCCCGAAGGCGGACGACAAGACGGCGCGGTTCTACACCATCGTGAGTCGCGACACCGTCGACGCCGACTTCGCCCAGAACCGCCAACGGTTCCTGGCCGAGCAGGGCTACGCCTACCGGATCATGGACGCGGGCGACGTCCCCGAGCTCCCCGCCGAGTACAACTAGCGGAACCGGAAACCGAGAGGCGTGACCCGCTCGTTCAGCAGCGGGGCCGCGCTGCGGGGCGTTGCACCCCGGGCCCCGTCCGCCGGCGGGCGCGGGTAGCCGGGACACTGCAGGTCGGCCTTGTCCCCGTGGCGGGTCGGGACCGTGCCATCGTCCAGGTACGCCGCGATCGCGTTGTCCACGCACGGCACACCGCGGAGGGACGCCGCGTGCGTGGACCCGCCGACGCCGGCGATCAGCGAGGACGACGGGAACTTCTTCCGCGCGACCAGCGCCCCCGGGTACGGCGTCGCCCCGTCGTCGGTCTCGTTGATCAGGAGGATCTTGGTGCCCAGCGCTGCAAGGGCCGCGCCGTCGATGTCGATGCGCGTCCGCGACGGTGCCGGCCAGGTCCGGCACGGCGCGTTGTACCAGGTGTTGTTCCACGCCAGGTACGGGTCGGTCCGGTGCACGGCCCGGGTCTCGGAGGCCCACTGGGACCAGGCCGGGCGTCGTGCGTCGGTGCACTGGACCGCGTTGTAGACGGCGTACCCGTTCTCGACCGTGGGACCGAGGTTGCCCCCGGCGTAGTAGCCGAGCAGCGGACCGCCCTGCCCGTAGCGGGCGAGTGCAGCGAACGCGCGCCCGATCCCGGGCCAGTTGTCGACGCCGTAGGTGGCCGGGAGCAGTGCGTCCGCGAGCTCGTTGGGCCCGAGCTGCCTGTCGGCCGCCGGGTAGGCGTCGAGGTTGCGGACCAGCTGGTTGTAGCGGCCCCGGATCGCCGACTGGCTGGTGCCGAGGCGGAAGGTGGCGTTGTTCTGCGCCAACCAACCGAAGAAGAGGTTCAGGTTGCGGTCGAACGCCTTGCTCTGGTCGAGGTTCGACCGGTACCAGAAACGGTTCGGGTCCACGACGCTGTCGAGGACGAACCGGCCGACCTTCGCGGGGAACATCGTGGCGTAGGCCTGCCCCAGGTAGGTGCCGTAGGAGTAGCCGAAGTAGTTGAGCTTGGCGAGGGCCGGCCGCTTCCCGACCGCGGCCGCAGCCTGGTACGCCGCCCGCAGCCGCTCCATGTCGCGCACCGTGTCGCGGGTGGTCATGAACGGCAGCAGCCGCTTCGCCGTGCTCGCCCCGCACCGATCCGCGTAGGCGTCGGTCCGGGCGAGCCAGTAGCTCATCAGCCCCGACGTGCTCGGGATGAAGTTCGGCCGGTCGGTGCCGAAGTACTCGGGCCAGCAGCGCAACGCCGGAACGCTGTCCCCCACCCCGCGCGGGTCGAAGCCGACCCAGTCGTAGCGGTTCGCAGCGGTGCCCGGGACGAACTCGCGCAGGCCCGGCATCCAGGTCCCTGAGCCGCCCGGGCCGCCCGGGTTCGTGAGCATCAGGCCGGCGTACGTGCCGGCCAACGGGTCTGCGACCAGGCGCGTCACCGCAAGCTTCACGGTCTTGCCGTTCTCGGGGTGCGCGTAGTCGAGGGGCACGGTCAGCGTCGAGCACTGCAGTCCGCCGCAGCTCTGCCACGGCGCGAGCGGCACCGTGACGGCCTGCGCAGCGGTGACTGGGGACGGGGCGCTGGCCCGGGCGACCCCGTGCAGCCCACTGCCCACCAGCACGGCGCAGATCCCTGCGCTGACCACTGTGACGACACGCTTCACGCGAGTTCCTTTCCCCGGTTCCCCGCAACGATCTCCCGTCGATCGCGACCTGTCCCCCGAATGGGCAGGATGCTCACCCCGGCGAGGCTCAGTCGACCGGCAGGCCGAGGGCTCGGTGGTGGGCGTCGTCGAGCAGCATCCGCCAGGCCCGGACGGCGCCCGCGTCCACCGACGCCTTGGTCCACGACCGATCCTGACGAGCCTCGCTCCCGAGCCCGAACTGCCGGACGCCGGCCCGGATCAACCAGGGTACGTACTCGGGGCCGAGGCCGCCGGAGACGAGCAGCAGGGCAGCGACCCGCGGATCCTTCTCCACCCGGGCCAGCAGTTCCTCGCCCCCGTCGTCGAGTCCCCGCGTCGACCCCGCCGACGCTACGGAGTCGAGACCCGGGAGGTCGAGCACGTCGCGCCAGGCACGGCGCCCGTCCAACGCGGCGTCGAAGCCGCGGTGGAAGGTCCACCCGACCCCGACCAGCTCGGCGGCAAGCGCCGCGCAGGTGGAACGGTCGATCTGCAGGTCGTGGTCGAGGAAGCCGAAGCTCACCCCGGCGGCGCCCAGGTCGAGGTAGGTACGCGCCAGCGTGGTCAGCCGGGCGAACTGGTCGCCGTCCGTGCCGAGGCCGTCGTCGACCCGCAGGATCACCCGGACCGGGAGATCGGTCTCCCGCAAGACGGCGGAGACGACCGCGGGCTCCGGGGAGCGACCGCCGACCTCGGGTTCGGCGACCAGCAGCAAGCGGTCGGCCTCGCCTTCGGTGGCCGCGGCGGCGTCCCGGGGATGCAGGACGCAGACCTCGAGAACCGGAGTCGATTCGGGGGGAGGGGACACAATGGCCATCGTGGCATTCGACGACCCGATGATGACGGCGCGCGCGCTGGTGTTGCACGACCTGGAGAGAACCGGGGTCGCGGACGCCGATGCGGTCTCGTTGCTGGAGGAGACCCTCGCGCAGCGCGCCTGGTGGTTGGAGCAGTGGCCCGAGGGGCGGGCCTTCGTGGTCGGCCTGGTGGCCCAGGACGTCCAGGACGGTCTGCTGGAACGCGCGGGCCGGTGGCCGCTGTGCCCGACCTGCGAGGACGCCACCCACGCGCTGTACGTCGACCCGGACCTCGGTGGCCCCGACCCGACGTGGATCTGCGAGGAAGCTGGCGTCGTGGTGGCCCGGGTGGGAGGCCTGTAGCTAGCGCAGGTGCTCCGGGCGAAGCACCGGTACCCACAGCGTGTACCGGTCGGCCCGGTAGATGCTGCGCGTGACCTCGACCGCGACCTCGCGGCAGAACGCGCGTCGGGAGATGTGCAGAACCGGGGCGCCGGGCTCCAGCTCGAGCTGCTCCGCCTCCTCCTCGGTGGCGACCGCCGCTACCGCGGAGTCCTCGCCCCAGGTGGGCATCAGGTCCCGGTCGGCGAAGAGGTAGTACAGGCTGGAGGGCAGCGCTTCGTCGAGGAACCGCGGGAACGTGTCGAGCGAGAGGTAGACGTGCTGGATGGCGATCGGCTGGCCGTCGGCCAGCCGCAACCGCTCCCAGTGGACGATCGGTGAGCCCACCTCGGCCTCGAGCGCCCGGGCCAGGCCGGGGCCGGCCGTCTCCCGACGGGCGAGCAGCGTGCGGGACTCCGGGACCTTGCCGCGGCGCTCCATCTCCTCGGAGAACGAGGAGAGGCGCATCTGCATGTCGATCAAGGGTTTGGTGACGAACGTGCCGCGACCCGGGATCCGTTCCAGCAGCCCCTGGGCGACCAGCCCGTCGAGGGCGTGCCGGACCGTCATCCGGGCGACGCCGAACTGTTCCACGAGGTCGCGCTCGGAGGGCGCCGGGCTGCCTGGCTCCGCGTCGACGATCAGTGAGCGGACGTACTCGCGCACCAGCAGGTGCTTCCGCCCCCGCTGGGTGGCAGGAATCCCATGTTCCGCCAAAACAAGCCCTCCCCTCGTTCCGTCGCCACGATAGCGAGGACCACCCGGCGGCGCGGCCTTTTGCCAGCATCGGCACCCGCCCCGCCGGGGTTAACCGGGTGCGTCCCGGAGCCCGGCAGTGGAAGACTCCGGGACGATGACGACGACCGACCGGCGACCCTCGCTCGCCTCCTTCTGGCAGGACCTCTCCCGCGAGGGTCGCCTGCTGCTGTCGGTGGTCGCGATCGAGTTCATCGGTTCCGGCCTCGTGATGCCGTTCTGGGTCGTCTACCTGCACGAGATCCGGGGCTACTCCCTCGACGTGGTCGGCGTCCTGCTCGCGGTCATGTCCGCGGCGGGGGTGGCCTCGGCGATGCCGGGCGGCAAACTGATCGACCGCGTCGGTCCGCGGCGCACCATGGTGCTGGTCCTCGCGCTCAACGTGGCCGGCCAGAGCCTGATGGCCTTCGCGGACACCCTGCCGACCACCACCGTCGCCATCGGTCTGGTCGGCGCCGGCTTCGGGCTCGGGTGGCCGGCCTCACAAGCACTGATCGCCTCCGTGGTGCCGTCGCAGATCCGGGCGCGGTACTTCGGCGTCAACTTCGCCCTGCTGAACCTCGGGGTCGGCATCGGCGGGATCATCGGCGCCTTCGTCGCCGACACCGACCGGGTCGTGACCTTCCAGGCGCTCTACCTGGGCGACGCGGTCAGCTACGCGCCGGCCCTGGTGCTGCTGCTCTGGCCGCTGCGTCACATCGGCGGTCCGGCAGCCCGCTCGGCGGAGCAGCACGACCACCGGGTGAGCTACCTCGACGTCTTCCGCGTTCCGGCGATGCGTTCGATGACGACCCTCACCTTCGTCGCCGCCTTCGTCGGCTACGCCCAACTCAACGGCGGCTTCCCGGCGTACGCCCGCACGATCGGAGAGGTCTCGACCCGCGGCCTGGGGCTGGCGTTCGCCGCGAACACCTTCGTCATCGTGCTCCTCCAGCTGGTGGTCCTGCGCCGGATCGAGGGGCACCGGCGGACGCGGGTGATCGTGGTGATGGCCCTGGTCTGGGCGGTGTGCTGGGCGCTCCTCGGCGCCAGCGGCATCTCCCCCGGTACGACGACGGCGACACTCTTCGTCGCCGCCTGCGCGTCGGTCTTCGCCGTCGGCGAGACCCTGCTGCAACCGACGATCCCGGCGATCGTGAACGACCTGGCGCCCGACCACCTGCGCGGCCGCTACAACGCCCTCAGCGCCGGCTCGTTCCAGCTGGCCTCCGTCCTCGGCCCGGTGGTGGCCGGCTTCATGATCGACCGGGGCGCCCACCTGGAGTTCCTGGCGCTGCTGATCGCCGGCTGCGCCGTGGTGGCGTGGCTCTCGGTCTTCCGGCTCGAGGCGCAGCTGGACGACGTCGCGAACGGCGTGGCGAAGGCCGGCCACGGGGCGGGCTGACGGCGTGGAGTCGAACAGATGTTCGGAACCGCCGCTAGGCTGAGCCCGTGGCAGAGACCTTCCAGCCGTCGCTCTTCGCCGAGGAAACCGTCGGCGTGGGCCCCCTGAGCGCCGTACGACGCACGCAGCTCGGGTACGGCGCGTGGATCGACGTGCTGCCGGGGTGGTTCTCCGGGGCCGACCCGCTCTTCGGCCGACTGGTCGAGGAGATCCCGTGGCGGGCCGAGAGCCGGGAGATGTACGACCGCGTGGTCGACGTGCCGCGACTGGTGCACACCTACGGCATCCGCGACGCGCTCCCCGACCCTGCGCTCACCCTGGCTCGGGACGCCCTCACGGGGCACTACGCGGACGAGCTCGGCGAGCCGTTTGTGACAGCAGGCTGCTGCTACTACCGCGACGGCCGGGACTCTGTCGCCTGGCACGGGGACACCCTCGGCCGCGGCAAGACCCAGGACACGATGGTCGCGATCGTCTCGTTCGGCAGCCCGCGCAAGCTCCTGCTCCGTCCGCGCGCCAAGGGCGGTGCGACCACCGGCTTCGTCCTCGGCCACGGTGACCTGCTCGTGATGGGCGGGTCGTGCCAGCGCACCTGGGAGCACGCCGTCCCGAAGACCGCGCGCCCCGTGGGGCCGCGGATCAGCGTGCAGTTCAGGCCGTTGAACGTCTTCTGACCCCCGCTGTGCCGGTCAGGGGTCGACGTGCAGCGTGTACGTCCGGCTCCGGGTGGGCTTCAGCAAAACGGTGTAGTTCACCGTGAAGGTGTAGTCACCGGCGAGGGTCGGCGTACCCGACAGCCGCCCCGTCGACGACATCAGCAGACCTGGGGGGAGCGGCCCGCTGGTGCTCCAGCCGACGAACCCGAAGTTCGAAGGCTTCCCCTCGAACTGCAGCAGGTAGCCCTCGCCCACCGAGCCGTCGGGTGTGGTCGCGGTGAAGATCGCGACCGGGCCGACATGGATGGTGAGCGCCTTGGTGCCGGTGGCGTCGGTGACACCGTCGGTGACCCGCACCGTGAAGTTGTAGTCACCGTTGACCGTCGCCGTACCGCTGATCTTGCCGGTGCTCGAGAGCGTCAGGCCGGGAGGCAAGGTGCCGCTGGCGAGTGCCCACGTCTTCGAGCTGGAGCCGCCGGTCGAGGCCAGGAAGAAGCTGTACGCGTTGTCCGTGCTGTCCTTCAGCGCGTCCGGCAGCGCCGTGGTGGTGATCACCGGCCGCGAGAACACCCGCAGCGACAACGTCTTGGTCGCCGACGTCCCGGACTCGGTCTCGGTGAACCGGAAGGTGACCGCGAACGTGCCCGAGACGCTCGGGGTGCCGGAGACGGAACCGGTCGTCGGGTTCAAGGTGATCCCGGCGGGCAAGGCGCCGCTGGCGATCGACCAGGCTCCGGCACGAGGTGTGGAGACCTCCAGCGTGGTGCTGTAGGCCGCGTCGATCAACCCGTCCGGCAACGTCGTGGTGCTGATCACCGGGTTCGCTGCCGCCTTCAGCTCCAGGGTCAGCTGCTTGGTGCCGAAGGTGGTCGACTCGGTCTCGGTGAAGCGGAACGTCAACGGGTAGTCCCCGGCATCCTTGACCGTCGGCCTGCCCGAGAGCACCCCGGTCGCGGTGTCGAACTCCATGCCCGCCGGCAAGGTGCCAGCCGTGATCGACCACGCACCCGCGTTACCGGTCTTCTGCAGCGCGAACGGGCTGTAGGTCACGAACCCGGTCGCGTCCGGCAACGCCGTGGTGGTGATCACCGGGTTCGCTGCGGCGTTCAGGTGCAGGGTCAGCTGCTTGGTGCCGAAGGTGGTCGACTCGGTCTCGGTGAAGCGGAACGTCAACGGGTAGTCCCCGGCGTCCTTGAGCGTCGGCCTGCCCGAGAGCTCGCCGGTCGCGGTGTCGAACTCCATGCCCACCGGCAAGGTCCCGGCCGTGATCGACCACGTGCCCGCGTTACCGGTCTTCTGCAGCGCGAACGGACCGTAGGTCACGAACCCGGTCGCGTCCGGCAACGCCGTCGTGGTGATCACCGGGTTGGGTGCCGCCTTCAGCTCCAGGACCAACTGCTTGCTGACGTTGAGCTGGGGCGCAGCGGTCTCGGTGTACCGGAACGTCAGCGGGTAGTCGTCGGCCGTCTTGACCGTCGGCTTCCCCGAGAGCACCCCGGTTGCCGTGTCGAACGTGATCCCCGGCGGCAGCGTTCCCGCAGTGATCGACCAGACTCCGGCCTGGCCGGTCTTCTGCAGCGCGAACGGACCGTAGGTGACGAACCCGGTCGCGGCCGGAAGCGCGGTGGTGGTGATCCGCGGCTTCACGAGGACCTCGATCGAGAGCGACTGGCTGTCGCTCAGCAACGTCTCGGTCTCGCTGAAGGTCGCCACGAAGCCGAAGTCGCCGCCTGCGGTCGGCGTACCGGTGATGGCGCCCGTGGAGCTGTTGAGGCTCAGCCCCGGTGGCAGGGCTCCCTGGGTGACTGCCCAGGTCCCTGCCTTTCCGGTCTTGCTCAGCGTCTGGTTGTAGACGGTGTCGGTGAAGCCGTCCGGGAGCGTGGTCGTGTTGATCACGGGGTCGACCGGGCCGAGCGGGATCAGCACCTTCACGCTGGAGGAGATCCCGGTGCCGAGCAGACCCGTGCGCGGCACCACGACCCGGTAGGTCGTCGTCGCCGCGGGCTTGAGGAAGCGCTTGAAGGTGCCCGTCTTGCTGATCGTCGTGGTCACCAGCGTCGACCACCGGGCGCCGTTGAACCGTTGGATGGTGGCGAGGGTGCCGGAGACGAACGGGAAGACCTTGCCGGAGAGCTCGATGGTCTCCCCGACACCGATCGTGGACTTGTTCGACACGAGCTTCACCGCGACCTTGCGCAGCGAGGTCGCGGTCGCGGTCGCGGAGGTTGCCGCGAGCAGCGAGCCACTCGCCCCGGCGATCGCACGGAACTGGTACTTGCCCGGCGTCGAGGGCATCGTGAGGCTGACCCGGTACCCCCCGAACGACGAGGTCGTCCGGGTCGACTTCGCGGTCACCCAGGACGTGCCGACCTTGCGCTGGATCTTGACCGTCGCACCGGACGGCGACTTCGTCAGACGGCCGGAAACGCTCACCGCGCCACCGGCGTTGACCGCGGTCGGGCTGATCGAGATGCTCAGGGAGCGGACGGTGGCCGCCTGCGCCGGGCCTGTGAGCCCGGTCAGGACCAGGAGCAGGCCGAGGCCGAGCGCGATCACCGGCGAGAGCCGGCTCCTCCAAGACATCATCGCTCCACAACCCTTTACATCAGCGCCCGAGAGGACGCGCCCCACGCATGTCGTTCTGAGGCTACGTTCTGGACACGACCCGGCGCACCCGAACCGGCGATCCTGGACAAACGCAGAGGAGCGCCGCGACCGGGGTCGCGACGCTCCTGCTGGTGGTGCTGGGTTAGCTGGTCCGGACTCCGGAGATCAGAAGTCCATGCCGCCCATGCCGCCCGACGGGTCGCCCATCGGGGCGGCCTTCTCGGGCTTGTCGGCGACAACGACCTCGGTGGTGAGGAAGAGGGCCGCGATCGACGCTGCGTTCTGCAGCGCGGACCGGGTCACCTTC
>JBKJIR010000022.1:0-9183 GCA_046598495.1 Marmoricola sp.
AGCAGCTTTCTGCCGGCAAACCCGCACTCCTGGAGATCGATCTCCAAGGTGCACGACAGGTCCGTGAACGGATGCCGGACGCGTTGATGTGCTTCCTTGCGCCGCCCAGCTGGGAGGAGCTCGTACGCCGATTGGTCGGCCGTGGCACCGAGGGGCCCGAGGAGCGTGAGCGCCGCCTGGCCACTGCGCGCATCGAGCTGGAAGCCGAGAACGAGTTCGATGTGACGATCGTCAACACCAATGTCGAGAGTGCCTGCCAAGAATTGGTAGACTTGTTCTGATCCGGCAGCAGCCGGACCCCGTTCTTCGTTGAACGCCGTACTAAAACTCTTCTGTGAGGCTCTCTGTGTCCACGACACGCTCCGTCGCCATCGGCATCACCAACCCGCCGCTCGACGACCTGCTCGAGAAGGCCGACTCCAAGTACAAGCTCGTCCTCTACAGCGCCAAGCGCGCACGGCAGATCAACGCCTACTACTCGCAGCTCGGCGAAGGCCTGCTCGAGTACGTCGGCCCGCTCGTGGACACGCACGTCCAGGAGAAGCCGCTCTCGATCGCGATGCGCGAGATCGCCGAAGACCTCCTCGTCTGCGAGGACATCGACCCCGACGAGGTCGCAGCGGAGTCTGCGACCAAGTGACCCGAGGGTCCTGTTGAGCACTGCACCGTCCCGCCCTCACGTCGTTCTCGGCGTGAGCGGCGGGATTGCTGCGTACAAGGCCTGTGAGCTCCTCCGGCGCTTCACCGAGTCCGGGTACGACGTCACCGTGGTGCCCACCGCAGCAGCGCTGCAGTTCGTCGGGGCCCCGACCTGGGCCGCGCTCAGCGGCAAGCCGGTGAGCACCGAGGTGTGGACCGACGTCCACCAGGTGCCGCACGTCCGGATCGGCCAGACGGCCGACCTCGTCGTGGTCGCGCCGGCGACCGCGGACCTGCTCGCCAGGGCCGCGCACGGGCTCGCCGACGACCTGCTCACCAACACTCTGCTCACCGCCCGCTGCCCCGTGATCTTCGCCCCGGCGATGCACACCGAGATGTGGGAGCACCCCGCGACGGTCGCCAACGTCGCCACCCTGCGTGAGCGCGGCGCGCTCGTCATCGAGCCTGCCGAGGGCCGTCTGACGGGCGCCGACACCGGCAAGGGCCGGTTGCCGGACCCCGCCGAGATCTATGCCATCGCGACCGACCTGCTCGCCCGCGGGGGAGCGCAGTCCCCGGATCTCGCCGGCCGGCGGGTTGTCGTCTCCGCCGGCGGCACCCGCGAGTACCTCGACCCGGTGCGCTTCCTGGGCAACCGTTCCTCCGGCCTGCAGGGCTACGCCCTGGCCCGCACCGCTGCGGCCCGCGGCGCCGAGGTCACCCTCGTTGCCGCCAACGTCACCCTGGCCGACCCGGCAGGGGTCAAGGTGGTCCGGGTGGAGACCACCGCGCAGCTGCTCGCCGAGATGACCACGGCCGCAGCGACGGCGGACGTGGTGGTGATGGCAGCCGCTCCGGCGGACTTCCGTCCCGTGGCCTTCGTGGACGCGAAGATCAAGAAGGCCGACGACGGGTCCGTTCCGGAGATCCGGTTGACCCAGAACCCGGACATCCTGGCCGGGTTGGCCCAGGAACGCCCGCACCCCGGCCTGGTGGTGGTCGGGTTCGCGGCCGAGACCGGCGACGCGGCCGGGTCGGTGATGGACCACGCCCTGGCCAAGCTCGCACGCAAGGGCTGCGACCTGCTGGTCGTCAACGACGTCGGTGGCGGCAAAGTCTTCGGTTCGGAGGAGAACGAGGCAGTGATCCTCGGCTCCGACGGCAGCTCGAGCCCGGTTCCGCGGACCTCCAAGAGTGCCGTCGCCCAGGCGATCTGGGACCGCGTCGTGCCGCTGCTCGGAGATCGCTGAAATTTCGCGGACCGATTTCTGAGATGCCGTCTCAGCATGAGGACTCGCTCGTTAGGCTTGCAGCTGCACCCATCTGATGGACTTACTGGCCGGGACCCGGTCAGGCAAACAGCAGGAGACACAAGTGACTGGACGTCTGTTCACCTCGGAGTCAGTGACCGAAGGACACCCGGACAAGATCGCCGACCAGATCAGCGACACCGTTCTGGACGCGCTGCTGAAGGACGACCCGCACAGCCGTGTAGCCGTCGAGACGCTGATCACCACCGGTCTCGTCGTCGTCGCCGGTGAGGTCACGACCAAGACCTACGCCCCCATCGCGCAGCTCGTCCGGGCCAAGATCCTCGAGATCGGCTACGACGCCTCCGACAAGGGCTTCGACGGCGCCTCCTGCGGCGTGCAGATCGCCATCGGTGCGCAGTCGCCCGACATCGCCCAGGGTGTCGACCAGGGCTTCGAGGCCCGCGTCGACGGTTCCGGCGACGACCTGGACAGCCAGGGCGCCGGCGACCAGGGCCTGATGTTCGGCTACGCCTGCGACGACACCAAGGAGCTCATGCCGCTCCCGATCTCGATGGCGCAACGCCTCGCCGAGAAGCTGACCGAGGTCCGCAAGAACGGCACGCTGGACTACCTGCGTCCCGACGGCAAGACCCAGGTCACCATCGAGTACGACGAGAACGACCGTCCGGTCCGCGTCGACACCGTGGTGCTCTCGACCCAGCACGCCGAGGGTATCGACCTCGACGGCACGCTGGCGCCGGACATCAAGAAGCACGTGATCGACCCGGTCCTGGACTCGTTCGACATCCCGTCCGAGGGCTACCGGCTCCTGGTCAACCCGACCGGCAACTTCGTCGTCGGCGGCCCGATGGGCGACGCCGGTCTGACCGGCCGCAAGATCATCGTCGACACCTACGGCGGGATGGCCCGTCACGGTGGTGGCGCCTTCTCGGGCAAGGACCCGTCGAAGGTCGACCGCTCCGCGGCGTACGCGATGCGTTGGGTGGCCAAGAACGTCGTCGCCGCCGGTCTCGCGACCCGCTGCGAGGCCCAGGTCGCCTACGCCATCGGCAAGGCTGCCCCGGTCGGCGTTTTCATCCAGACCTTCGGCACCGGTGTCGTCTCCGACGAGGAGATCCAGAAGGCCGTCCTCGAGGTCTTCGACCTGCGTCCGGCTGCGATCGTCCGCGACCTGGACCTCAAGCGCCCGATCTACGCGAAGACGGCTGCCTACGGTCACTTCGGTCGTGAGCTGCCCGAGTTCTACTGGGAGCGCACCGACCGCGCCGAGGCACTGAAGAAGGCCGCCGGCATCTGACTGGACAACGCAGCTGCGCCCTCCAGCCCCGTCAGGGATGGAGGGCGCAGTGGGTTGTCGCTCCGTCCTGGTTGGATTGCCTCATGACTGCAGTGCCGGACGGAGAGGGTGACGAGCAGCTCTCGCTGCCCGGCATCGTTCGTGCCGAGGCCCGCAGGGCGACGGCGCCCGTCGAGAAGAAGGCACCGGAGCGGGCGGCGACCGATCCGGTCGCGCAGGTCCTGGTCGACCTCCCGCTCGCGCACCTCGACCGTCCCTTCGACTACGCGGTGCCGGCGACAATGGCGGAATCCGCTGTCCCGGGGACCCGGGTGAAGGTGCGGTTCGCCGGCCAGGACGTCGACGGCTACGTAGTGGCCCGTGCCGCGGGGACCGACCACCCGGGCCGCCTGGCGTACCTGCGCCGGGTTGTCAGCGCGGAGCCCGTTCTGGCACCTGACGTGGCCGGCCTCGTCGGCGAGGTCGCCGCCCGGTACGCCGGCACCCGCTCGGACGTGCTGCGCCTCGCGATTCCGGCCCGCCACGCGACGACCGAGAAGCTCCCGAGCCCCCCGGCGCCGCCGGTCACCGCCCGTCCCGACCCGGAGCTGTGGTCGACGTACCCGGGAGCCGGCACCTTCCTGGACGGTCTGGCCGCGGGGGAGAGCCCGCGCGCGGTCTGGACGCTCGGACCGGGCGACGACGGGGCGGCGCTGCTGGCCGACGCCGTGGTGGCGACGGCGGCCTCCGGTCGTGGTGCGCTGGTCTGCCTGCCCGACGTGCGCGACGTGAGCCGTCTCGACCAGGTGCTCGCCGCTCGTCTCGAGCCCGGCCAGTACGTGGTGCTCACCGCCGACGCCGGCCCGGCCAAGCGGTACGCCGCGTTCCTGGCGGTGTCCCGGGGCGCCGTACGGGTCGTGATCGGCACCCGTGCCGCGGCGTTCGCACCGGTCCACGACCTCGGGCTGGTGGCGATCTGGGACGACGGCGACGACCTTTACGCCGAACCGAGAGCGCCCTATCCGCACACCCGCGAGGTGCTTCTGATGCGGGCGCAGAGCACGGGCTGCGCGGCTCTGCTGGCCGCGCACGCCCGCAGTGTCGAGTCCGAGTACCTGGTCAGCAGTGCCTGGGCCGCCGAGGTGGCCCTGCCCCGCGAGGTGCTGCGCGAACGGGTCTCGGCCCGGATCACCGGCGATTCCGACGCCGACCTGGCTCGCGATCCGAACGCCCGGACCTCCCGGTTGCCGCGCGAGCTCTTCGCGGTGATGCGGGCAGCCCTGGTGCGGGGGCCCGTGCTGGTCCAGACCCCCCGGGCCGGTTACGCGACCCGCCTGGCCTGCGACGCGTGCCGTACGCCGGCCGCGTGCTCGGCGTGCCACGGGCCGCTGCGGATCACCGGGCCGCAGTCACCACCGTCCTGCGCCTGGTGCGGGACGGACGCACCCGCCTGGGCCTGCTCCGAGTGCGCGGGACGAGGACTGCGCGCTCCGGTGCTCGGTGACCTCCGGACCGCCGAGGAGCTGGGCCGGGCGTTCCCGGCCGTTCCCGTGCGGACCTCCTCGGGGGACAAGGTCCTGCTGGAGGTGCCGGCGCGCCCTGCCATCGTCGTCGCGACACCGGGGGCCGAGCCGACGGTCACCGGTGGGTACACGGCGGTGGTCCTGCTCGACACCTGGCTCCTGGTCGCCCGCTCCGACCTGCGCGCCGGGGAAGAAGCCCTGCGGCGCTGGCTGAACGCCGCGGCCCTGGTCCGACCCGACGGCGGTCAGGTCCTGGCCGTGGGCGATCCGGGCCAGGCCCCGCTGCAGGCGCTCGTCCGCTGGGACCCGGCCGGCTTCGCCCGGCGCGAGATCGCCGAGCGACGGGACGCGCATCTGCCACCCGCCTCGCGGGTCGCGACCCTGACCGGTCCGGAGGACCTGCTCGAGCAGGCCCTGGCCGCGCTCGAACTCCCCCCCGGAGCCGAGGTCCTCGGGCCCGCGGAGGTCGAGGAGGGGATGCGGTACGTCGTCCGGGTGCCCCGGACCGCGGGAGCCGAGCTCTCCCGCGCGCTGGTCGCGCTGCAGGCCCGGCGGTCGGCCCGCAAGGAGCCGCACCTCAGGGTCGACGTGGACCCGACCGAGCTGTGACCGCGGCGCCGGACGCGGCACCCGCTTCCACCTAGACTTGCCCGGTCCAGACGAAGGAGGACGAGTGTCCATCAGGCCCATCCGGTTGTTCGGTGACCCGGTGCTGCGCACCCCCGCGGTAGAGGTGACCAGCTTCGACAAGGACCTGCGCACCCTGGTCGGTGACCTCACCGAGACCATGCTCGATGCTCCGGGAGCGGGCCTCGCCGCACCGCAGATCGGCGTCGGGCTGCGCGTCTTCACCTGGTACGTCGACGGGGAGGTCGGTCACCTGGTCAACCCGAAGCTCGTTCTCTCCTCCGAGACCCAGGACGGCCCCGAGGGCTGCCTCTCGCTGCCCGGGCTCTCCCTCGACTGCGTACGGGCACTCTCCGTCGTCGCCCACGGCTTCACCATGCACGGCGAGCCGGTCACGATCGAGGGCTCGGAGCTGCTGGCCAGGGCCATCCAGCACGAGACCGACCACCTCGACGGGATCCTGTTCATCGACCGGCTCGACCGGGAGGCCCGCCGCGGCGCGATGAAGACGATCCGCGAGGCCGAGTGGTTCGGCGCCGAGACCCAGGTCCGGGTCTCCCCGCACGCGACGAACGGGTTCGGCCTGTGAGGGTCGTCTTCGCCGGCACCCCGGAGCCGGCCCTGCCCGCGCTCCAGGCGATCGCTGAGAGCCGGCACGAGCTGGTGGGGGTCGTCACCCGGCCAGACGCCCCGTCCGGCCGTGGCCGCAAGCTGCTGGCCTCCCCGGTCGCGCAGCTCGCCGAGCAGCTCGGCGTACCGGTCCTGAAGCCCGAGCACCCGCGGGACCCCGATTTCCAGGAGGCCCTGCGCGCGCTGCAGCCGGACTGCTGCCCGGTGGTCGCGTACGGCGCCCTGCTGCCGCAGTCCGCGCTGGACATCCCCGAGCGCGGCTGGGTGAACCTGCACTTCTCCGTACTGCCGAACTGGCGCGGTGCTGCTCCGGTCCAGCACGCCATCTGGGCGGGCGACGAGGTGAGTGGTGCGACCACGTTCCGGATCGTGAAGGAGCTCGACGCCGGTCCGACGTTCGGGCTGATGACCCAGCTGATCCAGGACGACGAGACCGCGGGCAGTCTGCTGGCCAAGCTCGCGGAAGGCGGCGCGGGCCTGCTGGTCGCCACCCTGGACGGAATCGAGGACGGGGCGCTGGAGGCCCGCGAGCAGCCGGCCGACGGGATCAGCTACGCCCCGAAGATCCTCGTGGAGCACGCCCGCGTCGACTGGGGGGACCCGGGCCTCGGCGTCGACCGACGGATCCGCGCCTGCACCCCCGGTCCCGGTGCCTGGACGACGTACGGGGGCGAGCGGATGAAGCTCGGCCCGGTCACGCTGGGCGACTACCCCGACGAGGGCCCACCACTGGCGCCGGGCGTGCTGGCGGTCACCAAGGACGCCGTGTTCGTCGGTACCGGCACGGTCCCGGTCCGGCTCGGCGAGGTCAAGCCGTTCGGCAAGAAGCTGATGCCGGCCGCTGACTGGGCCCGCGGCGTCCGCCTCGAGTCGGGTGCGGTTCTCGGCAGCGGGACGGCGGAGCCGGCGTGACGGACCGCCCGGCCACCGCGGCCGACGTCGACGCGATCGCCGGCGGCCTCCCCGAGACCGAACTGGCCGAGGTGATCACCGAGGCCCGGCTACGGATGGCGCCGAAGCGCCTGGCCAGGGCCTTCCAGGAGAACGACGCGCGTGGCCAGGACTGATCCCGCCCGGCTGGTCGCCTTCGACGTCCTGCGCGCGGTGGACGAGAAGGACGCCTACGCGAACCTCGAGCTCTCCCGGCTGCTGCGCGAGCACCGGCTGACCGGGCGCGACGCCGCCCTCGCCACCGAGCTGGTCGGGGGGACGCTGCGCCTGCAGGGTGCCTACGACGACGTGATCGACCGGCTGGTACCCCGGAAGCTCGACGCAGCGGTGCGGGACGCCCTCCGCCTCGGCGCCCACCAGCTGCTCTCGATGCGGGTGCCTACGCACGCGGCTGTCGACACGACCGTGACCCTGGTCAAGGAGCGGATCGGCCACCGGCCCGCCGGGCTGGTCAACGCGGTCCTGCGCAAGGTCGCTGCCCGGGACGGGAACGGGTGGCTGGAAGGTCGTCCGCTCGCGGCCCGGACGTCGCACCCGCAGTGGATCATCGACGCCCTGGGCGAGGCGCTCGCCCGGCCCGAGGAGCTGGAATCGCTGCTGGCCGCCGACAACGCACGTCCGGCGGTGACCCTGGTCGCCCGGCCCGGTCTGAGTACCCTCGCGGAGCTGGGTGGGACGCCGTCGTCGGTGTCGCCGTACGCGGCGGTGCTGGAGAGCGGTGACCCCGGCGACATCGCCGCCGTCCGGGAGGGGCGCGCCGGTGTCCAGGACGCCGGCTCCCAGCTCGTCGCACTGGTGCTCGCCCGGGCCGCGCTGGAGGGCCGTGACGAGCGGTGGCTCGACGTGTGCGCAGGACCCGGGGGGAAGGCTGCCCTGCTGGCGGCCCTCGCCGCGCAGCGCGGCGCCGGGGTCCTGGCCAACGAGCGGCAGCCGCACCGGGCCACCCTGGTCGCCCAGGGGGTCCGCGCCGCCCGTGCCGGGGTCCTCGGCGTGATCACCGGCGACGGCACCCGGCCGGCCTGGCCGGTCGGCTCGTTCGACCGGGTCCTGGTCGACGCCCCGTGCAGCGGTCTGGGAGCGCTGCGCCGGCGGCCCGAGAGCCGCTGGCGTCGTACCGAGGCCGAGGTGGGTCAGCTGGTCGACCTCCAGGTCTCTCTTCTCGACGCCGCGGTCGGCGCGTTGCGTCCGGGCGGCGTGGTTCTCTACGCGACCTGCTCCCCGGTGGTCGCGGAGACCGCGGGGGTCGTGACCGAGATCCTCCGCCGGCGCGACGACGTGGTGCTGGAACCCGCGCTGGACCTGATCGGGGAAATCGTCGACGCCGAGTCGGTCTGTCTCCCCGGCGGCGTCCAGCTCTGGCCGCACCGGCACGGCACCGATGCCATGTTCCTGGCCCTCCTCCGCCGCCACTAGGATTCTTCCTGTGGGTATCCAGATCACGCCGAGCGTCCTGAACGCAGACCTGTCGCGCCTCGCGGACGAGGTGGCGCGGATCCCCAGCTCCGACTGGATCCACGTCGATGTGATGGACAACCACTTCGTACCGAACCTGACCCTCGGTCTGGCGGTCTTCGAGTCGCTCGCCAAGGCGACCGACCTGCCCCTCGACGCGCACCTGATGATCGCCGACCCCGACCGCTGGGCACCGGCGTACGCCGAGGCCGGCGCCGGCTCGGTGACGTTCCACGCCGAAGCAGCGGCTGCGCCGGTCCGCCTGGCCCGTGAGCTGCGGTCCCACGGCGCGCGCGCCTCGATGGCGCTGAAGCCCGCGACCGGGATCGATCAGTACGCCGACATGCTCGGCGAGCTCGACATGCTGCTGATCATGACCGTCGAGCCCGGATTCGGCGGCCAGAAGTTCCTCGACCTCTGCCTGCCGAAGATCCGCCGGGCTCGCGAGCTCATCTCCGCCGCCGGCCTCGAGGTCTGGCTGCAGGTCGACGGGGGAGTCTCGCTGGAGACCATCGAGCGTTGCGCCGAGGCGGGTGCCGATGTCTTCGTCGCCGGCTCCGCGGTGTTCTCCGCCGCGGACCCCGACGCGATGGTCCGCGACCTGAGGAAGACCGCGGAAGCCGCCTCCCCGGGAGCGTGAGCGCCCTCACAACGGACACCCGCGCCAACTGCGGCCCTGCTGTGGCAGGCTTGGCCCAACGAGTGAGAACTCGCGTGCACTGGGATCGGTGAAAGTCCGAGCCGGCGGTTAAAGTCCGCGACCCGTTCGCAGCCAGCGATCGGTTGACCAGGTGAAACTCCTGGACCGACG
>JBKJIR010000050.1:0-81054 GCA_046598495.1 Marmoricola sp.
CAGCTCCTCGAGCCGGTCGATCGCCTCGGCGAACCTGCCGACGAGCCCGATGTCGGTGGTGGAGACGTCGTCGAGCGGGAGCGTCGGCCCGAGCCAGAGCCCGGAGTCGTCGGAGAGCGCCACCCCGGTGAGGATCCGATCGAGCCCGAAGCGCCAGGTGTTCTGCGGGAACGAGGCCAGGCCGTAACGCTCCCGGTCGGGCTGGTCCCAGGCCCACCGGATCCCGGCCTCGGCGACCCAGGAGGCCATCCGCTCCAGGTCGGCCTCGGTGAAGCCGAACCGGCGGCGTACGGCGTCCAGCGACAGCAGGTCGAGGACCCGGCTCGCCTCGGCCCGACCGTCGGCAAGGTCGACCAACCGGCCGAGCACGGCCAGGAGCGGGTTGGTCTGGTGCGGCGACCGGTCGGCCAGCATCACCTGGAACCGGTGACCCGGGTGGCTGCCCGCGACGGCCTCGCCGAGCCCGAACGCCCCGCTGATCAGCGGGGCGTACTCGTCGATGTCCGGGCACATCACCAGGATGTCGCGCGGCTCGAGGGTCTGGTCGTCGTCGAGGAGGCCGAGCAGAACTTCGCGGAGCACCTCGACCTGGCGGGCCGGACCGTGACAGGCGTGCACCTGCACGCTGGTGTCGACCTGGTCGCGGCGGACCGGCTCGGTGTTGGCGGCGAGGTCGGACTGGAGGTGCCCGAGGACGGTGCGTGGCCGGACCGGCGGGGCCAGGGCCGGTGCTTCCGACGCCCCGGCGCGGAGCAGGGTGGTCTCGGTCTCCCGGATGTCGCGCCCCATCGCCGCCAGCAGCGGGTGCCGTACGCCGAGGTGGCTGCGGTCCTCGCTGCGCCACCCGGTGCTGCCGTCGTGGTCGGACACCGCATCGCGCAGGCTCTCCCAGAGGGCGGCCGAGGGGTGCGGCAGCCACAGGTGCACGTCCCGCTGATGTCCCAGGGCAGCCAGCAGCTCGGCCTCCCCGGCCCCGATGCGGGTGTGACCGAACAGGGAGATCCGCGCGGGCAGGTCGAGCCGGAGGGTGCCGGCCCCCAGCCCGGCGAGGACCGCGCGGTGCCGGGCGACCGGGCTCGGGCTGCCGACGGTCGCGAGGGTGCGGCGCCACAGCTCGGGCTGCCAGGCCAGATCGTCGGGGAGCGGTCGGCCGCCGCCGTCACCGCCGCCGCCGGACTCCCAGTCGGCGAGCAGGTCGGGGCGCTGGGTCGCGTACGCCGCGAACAGCCGCGCCAGCCGCCGGGCGACCGCGAGCCGGCGGCCGCGCCGTAGGTCGCCCTCCTCACCAGCGATGCCGTGGCCGAGGTGCTCGGCGAGCACCCGCGCCCACGACTCGTCGAGGGCGGCGTCGATCGTCCGCAGCAGCGGCCACATCAGGGTCTCGGGTGCCCAGGGGTCCTCGTCGCGGGTGCCGAGAACCTGCGCGACCAGGGAGGCGGGCGAGGCGAACTCGACGCCGGCGCAGACACCGTCCTCACGGCCGGTGCCGTGGCCGAGCCGGTGCGAGAGCCGCTGGGAGAGCCAGCGCTCGACGCCCCGGGCCGGGACGATGACGAGCTCCCGGGCGAACGGGTCGGGCAGCGGTGCGCGCAGCAGGTCGGCCAGCCCCTCGGCGAGCAGGTCCGACCGCTCGCCTCGATGCACCACGAACGTCACAGGCGGAGCCTAAGGCGTGGGCCCGACAGACCTGTGTCAGGCGAAAGGGTTCGGGGTCGCGCCCGGCAGCTCGCGCAGCAGTTCCTGCGCCTGGCCGAGCAGCTTGTGCTCCACGAGGACCTCGTACCGGGTGGCGACGACGGCCGTCACCGAGGAGAAGTCCCGGCGTCCCCGCGTCGCGAGGTAGCCGAGCAGCGACCAGACGGTGCCGAAGGCTGCACCCATCACCGCGGTGGCGAGGACCAGGGCGATCACGTTCTCGTTCTCGCCGAAGAACGCGAAGACCAGCCCGATGAAGAGGCCGAGCCAGAGGCCGGACATCGCGCCGAGGCCGGCGACCTTGGCATTGGTCAACCGACCGGTGATCCGCTCGACCTGCTTGAGGTCGGTGCCGACGATCATGCAGTTCTGCACCGGGAACTGGTGGTCGGCGAGGAAGTCGACCGCCTTCTGCGCGGCGGCGTACTCGTCGTAGACCGCCAACGACTGCGGGTACTCCAGGCTGAGGAGCGCGGTGGATCGGTTCTGCTGGGGAGTGGCCATGCCCTCAGTCTGCCCCGAGGGTGGGCGTCAGGAGGACGCGGAACCGCCCGCCACCTCGTAGCTCCACAGCTCGCTCGCGACGCCGACCGGGCCCTGGCCCCCGCCGTGGCCGTGCCCGTGCCCGGCAGGTGCTTCACCCGCGGTCCCGCGGTGGCCCTCGCCGAACGCCGGCGAGGTCAGCCAGGCCTCGAACGCGTCCTGGTCCCGCCACCGGGTGACCACCAGCCACTGGGTGCGGTCGTCGGTCGGCTTGAGCAGCTCGAAGCCCTCGAAACCCTCCTGGCCGTCGACGGCACCGGCGCGCGCGGCGAAGCGGCGCGCGAGCTCGTCGCCGCTGTCGGCCGGAACGGTGATGGCGTTGATCTTGATGATGCTCATGCGCCCCATCCTTTCAGGCGCCGGAGTGCGGACCGTGGAGCAGGCTCTCGAAGTCCCCCATCGCCGCGAGATCGCGGTCGAACTGGTCGAGGCGCTCGATCCGCGGACGGCTCGCGACCAGGGCCGCGAGCTCGCCGGCGGCACGGTCGACCCGGCGGCGCAGGTCGCCGGTGGCTCCCCCGGTGCCCCAGTCCTCGCTGGCCGCGAAGACCCCCGTCGGTACGACGACCGCATGCAGGTAGCTGAACAGCGGCCGCAGCGCGTGCTCCAGCACCAGGCTGTGCCGGGCGGTGCCGGCGGTCGCTGCGATGAGGACCGGCGTGCCGTCGAGCGCGCCGTTCTCGAGGACGTCGAAGAACGTCTTGAAGAGCCCGCTGTACGACGCGCTGAAGACCGGCGTCACCGCGATCACCGCGTCCGCCGATGCCACCTTCGCCAGGGCGTCGGCGAGATCTCCGGTGGCGAACCCGGTGAGCAGGTGGTCGGTCAGCGCGTGCGCGAGCGGCCGGAGCTCGACCAGCTCGACGGTGGTCTCGACCGGCTCGACCGACGACGAGCGCTGGGTGAGCGCGGTCGCGGCGGCGCTGCCGAGCAGGTCGGCGAGCAGCCGGGTCGACGACGGGTCGCTGAGGCCGGCGGTGACGACCACGAGGGTGCGGTTCATGGGGTTTCCTTCCGAGGGGTTTCGACAAGCTCAACCAGCGGTCGTTGCGACAAGCTCAACCAGCGTTGGTTGAGCCTGTCGAAACCACCTGCGACTCGTGCTGACGCAGCTCCGCCACCACCTCACCGAGCAGGTCGAGCTGACGCAGGACCGCGTCCAGCGGCAGACCGGCGTGGTCGACCAGGAAGAGCTGGCGGTGGTAGTTGCCGGCGTACTCCCGGAAGGAGAGGGTCTTCTCGACCGCCTCGGCGACCGAACCGACGGTCAGCGGCGTGGAGGCGGTGAACTCCTCCAACGACGGGCCGTGACCGTAGACGGGGGCCTTGTCGAAGTAGGGGCGGAACTCCTTGACGGCGTCCTGGCTGTTCTTCGCCAGGTAGACCTGACCTCCGAGACCGACGATCGCGTCCGCCGCCGTCCCGTGCCCGTAGTGCTCGAACCGGTCGCGGTAGAGCGCGATCATCCGGGCGGTGTGCTCGGCCGGCCAGAAGATGTGGTTCGAGAAGAACCCGTCGCCGTAGTACGCCGCCTGCTCCGCGATCTCGGGGCTGCGGATCGAGCCGTGCCAGACGAACGGCGGGGCTCCGTCCAGCGGTCGCGGTGTCGAGGTGAAGCCCTGCAGCGGCGTCCGGAACTTGCCCTGCCAGTCCACGTTCTCCTCGCGCCACAACCGGTGCAGCAGCGCGTAGTTCTCGATCGCGAGAGCGATCCCGTCGCGGATGTCCCGACCGAACCACGGATAGACCGGGCCGGTGTTGCCGCGCCCGAGCATCAGGTCCATCCGGCCGTCGGCGAGGTGCTGGAGGTAGGCGTAGTCCTCCGCGATCCGTACGGGGTCGTTGGTGGTGATCAGGGTCGTGGAGGTGGAGAGCTTGATCCGCTCGGTCTTCGCGGCTAGGTAGGCCAGCAGGACCGGCGGGTTGGCGGGCGCGGCGAACGGTGGGTTGTGGTGCTCGCCGGTGGCGAAAACGTCGAGGCCGACCTCCTCGGCCTTCAGCGCGATCGCGACGGTGTCCTTGATCCGCCGCTGCTCGGTCGGCGCGGACGAGGTCGTCGGGTCGGTGGTGACGTCCCCGACGGTGAAGATGCCGTACTCCATCTGATCCTCCAGGTTTTGCTAGTTGACTATTCAACCGTATGACGAGGTCCGCCATTCCCGGCCCCGCGTCCCGGGGCGTAACCGGGCGTCTCAACAGATCGTTGACCCACCATGCGCCACTCCCGTCTCCGCCGCCTCCTCCCCCTCGCCGCCCTTGCGCTGGCGTCCGGGACGCTGACCGCGGTGCAGCTCTCCGGCGGTGCCGCAGCAGCCACCACCTACACGGTGACGCCGCTGAACTTCAAGGTGAAGGTCGGCCCCGGCCTGGCCAAGACCTGCAACATCGTCGGCGACCTCTACCTCCCGAAAGCCGCCAGCGGCACGAACCGGGTCCCCGCGATCCTCACCACCAACGGCTTCGGCGGCTCCAAGGCGGACCAGGTCGGGATCGGCCGGGCCTTCTCCCAGCGCGGGTACGCGGTCCTCTCCTACTCCGGACTCGGCTTCGGGGGCTCCGGGTGCCAGATCACCCTCGACGACCCGGACTGGGACGGCGTCGCGGGCAAGCAGCTGATCAGCTACCTCGGCGGCGCCCCGGGCATCGCCTTCAAGGACGCGCAGCATACGGCCCCCGCTCCGGTCCTGAACGTGGTGAAGAAGGACGCCGTCTCCCACAACGGTTCCAAGGCGCCGTACGACCCGCGGGTCGGCATGGTCGGCGGCTCGTACGGCGGCCAGATCCAGTTCGCGATCGCCTCGGTCGACCCGCGGCTGGACGCCATCGTCCCGATCATCACCTGGAACGACCTCACCTACGCTCTCGGACCGAACAACACCACCCAGAGCAAGCCACACCTCAGCGGGGTCAGCACCACCACCCCCGGGGCGACCAAGCTGACCTGGGGACTGGGCTTCTCGCTCCTCGGTGTCGCGAACGGACTGATGAACGCCCAGGCCGACCCGACCCGGTTGGCGCCCTGCCCCAACTTCGCGACCTTCGTCTGCCCGGCCCTGGTCACCGCCGGCACCCTCGGCTACTTCGAGCCGATGGCACAGGCCAACCTGCGGCACGCGTCGGTGGCCTCCTACCTGCCCAAGATCAAGATCCCGACGCTGGTGATCCAGGGGGAGGGCGACACGTTGTTCAACCTCAACGAGGGCGTCGCCAACTACCGGGCGCTCCAGGCGCAGGGGACCCCGGTCAAGATGATCTGGCAGTCGTGGGGTCACTCCGACAGCTCCCCGGCGCCCGGTGAGATCGACCTGGCCGACCCGAACCCGGTCACCCAGTACGAGACCGGCCGGATCTCGGCCTGGTTCGAGCACTACCTCAAGGACAAGGCCGTCAGCACCGGCCCGGAGTTCGCCTACTTCCGCGACTGGGTGCGGTACACCGGCAACGCCGCCCCCGCCTACGCGACCTCCCCCACCTTCCCGGTCGGAACGATGACCTCGTACCACCTCTCCGGGACCGAGCTGACGAGGTCCTCGACCGGACTGGCCGCCGGCACCCAGAGCCTCGCCACCGCGCCGGCCGGCGCCCCGACCAACCTCACGGCGCTCGACGCGATCTCGTACTTCGCCCAGGTCTCCGTGCCCGAGGCCGACCTCCCGGGGACCACCGCCACCTGGAACACCGCACCGCTGACGAAGAAGGTCGACGTCGCCGGATCGCCGAAGCTCACCCTGCGGGTCTCCTCGCCGACCGCCGGGGCCAGCCAGGCCCTGGGCGATGCCGGCAAGCTGGTCCTCTTCATGAGGCTCCAGGACGTCGGCCCGGACGGGAAGGCCACCGACATCAAGAACCTCACCGCGCCGGTCCGGATCGACGACGTCACCAAGCCGTTCACGGTCACCCTGCCGGGCTTCGTCCACCGTTTCGCACCGGGTCACCGGATCCGGCTGGTCGTCGCGGCCAGCTCGCTGAACTACCGCGGCGGACTGGGCGCCAACGTGGTGACCATCGCCTCAGGAGACCCCGGTCAGCTCCTCCGACTTCCGGTGGTGCCCTGATGCCGGATCCGCTCGGTCGCCGGTCTCGTTCTCGCGCATTCCGTAACGCTCCCAGAAGCGGCGCAGCGGGCCGGGCGCCCACCAATTCCCTCTGCCGAGCAGCTTCATCGTCGCGGGCACGAGCAGCGCTCGGACAATGGTGGCGTCGAGGAGCAGCGCAACCAGCATGCCGACGCCAATCATCTTCATGAACACGATGCCGCTGGTCGAGAAGCCGCCGATGACCACCGCGAGCAGCAGTGCCGCCGACGTGATGATCCGTCCGGTCTTCTGGACCCCGACCGCGACCGCGTCGGTGTTGCGCTCGGCCGGCGTCATGCCCGAGCCGGCGGTCTTGTCCCACTGCTCCCGGACGCGGCTCAGCAGGAAGACCTCGTAGTCCATCGACAGCCCGACCAGGATGGCCAGCATGAAGATCGGTTGGGTGGCGTCGAGGAAGCCCGTCGAGGTGTAGTCGAGGAAACCCTCCATCCGGCCGTCCGCGAAGATCCACGTGATCACCCCGAAGGACGCGCTGATCGAGAGCAGGTTCATCAGCACCGCCTTGATCGGCAGCACCACCGAGCCGAACGCCAGGAAGAGCAGCACCAGCATCGCGATGATGATGATCCCCGCCATCCACGGCAGGTGCGTCTTGATCGAGGAGAGCAGGTCGACGGTGTCGGCGGACAGACCGCCGACCAGGACCCGGTCGCCCGAGGGTCCGTCGATGCCACGCAGGTCGCGGACGACCTCCAGGGAGGCATCGGTCTGCGAGTTGCCGGCCCAGGTCGCCCGGAGCAGCGTCACGCCGTCCTTCGCCTCGACCGTGCGGACGTCGAGGACGCCGTCGACCGCGGTCGCCCGGTCGACGTACGCCGCCACCGCGGACGCGTCGGTGGTCTCGAGCACGATGTTCGCCGTCGACTTCTCCTGGCCGAACTGCTGGTTGAGCTTCACCGCGGCGACGTGAGCCGGGTGGTCCGGCGGCAGCACCCGATAGTCGACCGAACCCCACTTCACGCCGAGGAACGGCGAGGCGACGAGCAGCAGGCCGCCGACGATCACGACCATCACCACGACCGGGCGCTTCATCACGCCGTGGGCGAGCCGGGCCCAGGCGCCGTGCTCGGTGTCGACCGTGACGGCCTTGCCGCGGCGCCACGGCATCCGGCCGGAGTCGATGCGGCGACCCAGGAGCAGCAGGATGCCGGGGAGGATCGTCAGCGCGGTGACGACACCGACGAGGACCGCGGCGATGCCGCCGTACCCGAGGCTGCGCAGGAAGTTCTGCGGGAAGACGAGCAGCGCGGACATCGCGACGGCCACGGTCAGACCGGAGAAGAGCACGGTCCGGCCGGCGGTCAGCATCGTCGTCCGCAGGGCGTTGCGCGCGGCCTCCGGGTCGTCCTCGGCCTGCTCGGCCAGCTCCTCCCGGAACCGGCTGATCACGAAGAGCGCGTAGTCGATCGCCAGGCCCATACCGAGCAGCGAGATCACGTTGATCGAGAAGACCGAGACCTCCCCGAAGTTGGTCAGGACGCGGACCACCGCCAGCGCACCGAGGACGGACACCCCACCGACGATCACCGGCATCAGCGCTGCGGTCAGGCTGCCGAAGATCAGCAGCGACAGGATCAGCACGATCGGCAGGGTGATCAGCTCTGCGCGGGCGAGGTCCTCGGCCACCGTCTCGTTCACGCCGGTGTACACAGCCCAGGCGCCGGCAATGTCCACGCTCAACCCGTCGTCGACAGATTTCTCCAGGACCGGGAGGATGCGCTCGTTGTTGTCGCTCTGCTCGTCCTGGCCCTCACCGGCCAGCGAGAGGTAGACCTGGACGGCGCGGTTGTCGTCACTCACCATCCCGGCGTCCTCGGTCTGCCAGGGGGTGAGTACCGAGGTGATCGCGTCCGCGGGGATGTCGGCGATCCGGTCCTCGACCGCGGATCTGAAGGCCGGGTCGTCGGTCGTCAACGTCGTGCTGCGGTAGAGCAGGACCACGTCGACGCTCTTGTTGCCGAAGACTGCCTGCTCCCGGACGAGCTCCTGGGCCGAGTCGGTCTTCGGGTCGTCGAAGCCGCCCTTGCCGAGCGCGTCGAAGACGCCGAGGCCGTAGACGGCCGCGGCGACGGTCGTCACCAGGCCGGCGACGACGACGAAGCGGGCCCGGTGGAGCAGGAACTGGGTCCAGTGGTGCAGCATGACGACTCCTGACCTTCGGCCCGGTCATCGAGCCCGTTGAGATGTGTTTACACCGTTAACTGTAAACGGTGTAAACTAGGTTCTGTCAAGTCCGATTCACGAGAGGTACCGATGACCCCCGCTCCCGCTGCCACCGGCCACCGCGCCGAGCAGCATGCGGCGACCACCGCCCGGATCGTGACGGCCGCACGCACCCTGCTGGTCAACCGGGGGGACGTCACGCTGCGCGCCATCGCGCGCGAGCTGGGGATGACGGCGCCCGCGCTGTACCGGTACGCGGCGAGTCACGAGGACCTGGTGCGGATGGTGGCGATCGCGATCGACGCCGACGTGGCCGACCGCATCGCCGCCGCCGCCGACCGGCAACCGGTCGACGACCCGGCCGCCCGCCTGATCGCGGCCACGGTGGAGTTCCGGCAGTGGGCGCTGGACAACCGCGAGGAGTTCGCCCTCGTCTTCACCAACGTCGACGTGGACTGCGTCGACGAGGTCAGCTCCCCCGGCACCGGGATGTTCTTCTCGGCCCAGCTCTTCGCGCTCTGGGAGAAGTACCAGTTCCCGATCCCGGCCCTGCCCGACCTCGACCCCGGCCTCGCCGACATCCTGCGCAACCCCCAGGTCCCGGCCGACCTGAGCGGCGTACCGGAGGAGATGCGTGGCCTCGTCTGGGTCCTCGAGCGCGCCTGGTCGCGGCTCTACGGCACGGTCACGCTGGAGGTCTTCCGGCACATCGACCCGCGCATCGTCGAGCAGGCGCACCTCTTCCGCGCGATGATCGAGGACCAGGCCGCACCGCTCGGCCTGATCGACGAGCTGCCCCGTCTGCGGTCGTTGATTGCGGACCTGCTCAGCACCGGCCGGTGAAGATCGGCCGGCCCGGCTCTACTTGTTCTGGAACAGGCCCATCAGGTTGCCCTCGACGTCCTTGAAGTACGCCGCGTAGCCGATGTCGCCGACGTTCTGGCGGCCGAGCACAGCCATGCCGCCGAGGGACTCGATCCGGGCGATCGCCTCGTCGATGTCGTCGACGTCGATGGTGATCACCGGGCGGTCGGTCGGGGACTCGCGCTTGACCATGCCGCCGCCGATATAACCCTTGTCGGTCGGGAAGCCCCGCTCGTCGGTCTCGCCCGTCTGGACGATCGAGTAGTGGATGTCCGGGAACTCCTGGATGTTCCAGCCGAAGGCATCCGCATAGAACTTGCGGGCCCGGTCCCCGTCGTCGAAGGGGATCTCGAAGTGCACGACGCGTCCGCTCATGGAGGTCAGACTAGCGGGGGCCGCGCACAGTGCAACGGGCGCAATTCCGATGACGCCTCGGGGAAGGCGCCGATTGCCCGTTGCGCCCGTTCGTGCGCGCCTGTGCACGACCGCAGCGGCGAGTGCGAGGTGCGGCCACCCTGCTGCGACGGACCCGGTCGACGCCTTGCACCGGCTCGGCGCCGGCGTGGTCTCGCACCTCAGCGCAGCCCTGTTCTGGGGGTGGGAGGTGAAGCTCGTTCCGGGCAAGCCGCACGTCAAGGTCCCTCGCAACCGGAACCCGAGGCACAACGTCAGTCGGTCGCAGCTACGCCGGGATTGTCGCCGGTACACCGGCCTGACAGCCCGGGGTTCGCTCTCCCTGATTGCGCCCGTTCGGCGCCAAGTGACAGATCCTCTGGTTGTCCCACGGCAGTACTGTCTACTCATGACGCAGACGACCGCGGCAACGCCGCCGACCCCGGCCACCCCGGCGGACGCCTACGTGGCGGCAACGCGTACCTACCTCGCGGGCCAGCGGATCGACATGCGGCACCTGGCGGGCGAGCTCGGCGTCTCGCGGAACACGCTCTACCGCTGGACCGGCGGCCGCGAACAGCTGATCCAGGACGTCGCCTGGGCGCTCAGCGAGGCCGTCATCAACGACATCTGGGGGAAGACCGCCCACCTCGAGGGCACCGACCGGCTGATCGAGGCGCTGCGCCAGTACGTCGTCACGATCGTCGAGTCGCACGCGTTGCAGTCGTTCGTCCGCAACGAGACCCACGCCGCCCTCCGCCTGCTGACCGCCCGCGGGCCGTTCCAGGACCGGCTGGTCGCTGCGGTGAAACGGATCATCGACGAGGAGGCCCTCCGCGACACCTTCGTCCCCCGCTCGGACACCGGGATCCTCGCGTTCGGCGTGGTCCGGCTGATGGAGGGCTTCGTCTACAACGGCGCCCTTCTCGAGACCGACCCGTCGATCGACGACGCCCTCGCGGTCATCCGGCTGCTCGCGGACTGAGCACCGCGGCAGCTGTGCGGCCCCGCCCTACGCTGGGACCATGGCCGACCCCGCTCCCGTCCTCCGCGAGCCCGCGCACCGGGTCTCGAGCAGAGCGCCGATGGTGTGGGCGGCCGGTGCCGCGATCACCCTGCTCCTCCTTGCGGCTGCCCTCGGGGTCGCCTCCGCCGTCCTCGAGATCTTCCCGATGCCGGGCTGGGCCTGGGTCGCCTACGCCGGCGCTGCCGCGGCGTACGTCGTCGCGATGCCGACCTACCGCTACCGGGTGCACCGCTGGGAGACCACCGCGACCGCCGTCTACACCCAACGCGGCTGGCTGAGCCGGGAGCGCCGGATCGCCCCGATGTCGCGGGTCCAGACCGTCGACTTCGACCAGAGCCCGGTCGACCGGATCTTCGGGCTCGCCCGGGTCACGGTCACCACGGCGTCGGCCGCCGGTCCGGTTCGGGTCGACGGGCTCGACCGGGCCGTGGCGGACCGTCTTGTGGAGGAGCTGACCCGGAGGACCGAGGCGGACCCCGGGGACGCCACGTGAACGACCACGCCGACACCGCCCACGACCCCGGGGCCGGTTGGAGGCGGCTCGACGCCCGGATGCTGCTGGTGCACCCCGTCACCGAGCTGTTCCGGTTCCTGCCGCTGCTGGTCGGACTCTTCGTCCTGGGCGGCAGCGGCAACGACCACTGGCACTACCTCGGTGTGGTGGTGCCGATCGCGATCGGCCTGCTCCGCTTCACCAGCACCAGCTTCCGGATCACCGGCCGCCAGATCGAGCTGCGCCGGGGCCTGCTCAGCCGGAGCCTGCTGACGGCCCCCCTCGACCGGGTCCGCACCGTCGAGCTCACCTCCGGCCCGATCCACCGCCTGCTCGGCCTGGCCACCGTCGAGGTCGGCACCGGCAGTGCCGCCCGTGACGGCGACGGCCGGGTGGTGCTCGACTCGCTGGGTGCAGCCGAGGCCCGCAGGCTGCGGGTCGCGCTGCTGCACCGGACCCCGCTGGCGACGACGGCCCCGGATGGTCCCGGGGCGGGCGTCCCCGAAGACACCGTGCTGCTGCGGTTCGACCCGGCCTGGGTCCGCTACGCGCCCTGGACGACCTCGGGACTGGTCATCGCGCTGGCGGCCATCGCCGCCTCCAGCCAGTTCCTCGGCGAGGCGATCGCGGCGGCGTTGGACGCCTCCGCCTTCGACGAACGGGTCGAGGCGCTTCCGCTCGTCGTCGCCGTCCCGGCCGGCGTCGTGGCCTTCCTGGTCGTGATCTCGGCGCTGGCGATGATCGGGTACCTGCTCGCGAATTGGGGTTTCCTGCTGACCCGGAACGACTCGGCCCGGACCTTCCGCGTGCGTAGGGGCCTGCTCACCACCCGGGAGACGAGCATCGACCTGGACCGGTTCCGGGGCGTCGAGATCCACGAGCCGCTCGGCCTCCGTCTGGTCGGCGGCGGCCGGCTGTCCGCAGTGGTGACCGGACTGCGTCGCGGTACCGGAGGCGGCTCCCCCCTGGTCCCGCCCGCGCCCCGGGAGGTGGTGGTCGGGGTCGGCGAGCAGGTGCTGCGCGAGTCCGACCCGCTGCACGGCGTCCTGGACCAGCACGGCCCGGGCGCACGCCAACGGCGGTACGTCCGCGCCGTCGGCACCACGTCCCTGGTCCCGGCAGTGCTGCTGCTCGCGGCCGCGGGTTCCTGGCCGCTGTGGCCGGCTCTGCTCGGGCTGCTCGCCCCGATGCTGGGCGTGCTCCTCGCCCGCGACCGGTACGCCCGCCTCGGACACGCCCTCACCCCGGCGTACGTCGTGATCCGCGCCGGCTCGCTCCGTGGACGCCGGGACGTCCTGCAACGCTCCGGCATCATCGGCTGGAACATCCGGCAGTCGTGGTTCCAGCGCCGCGCCGGACTGGTCACCCTGACCGCGACGACCGCTGCGGGTCGCCAGGCGTACGTGCTCCAGGACGTCCCGGAGGACCGGGCGATCGCCTTCGCCGACGTTGCGGTGCCGGGGCTGGTCGCGCAGTTCCTGGAGCCAGCCCTTCCTAGATCAGCTTCTTGAACAGCGGCATCGGCGCGTACTTCATCACCACGCCGAGCGGACCCCAGGGGAACCCGGGCACGGCGGCGGAATCCTTCTCCTTCTCGATGGCCTCCACCATCGCCTTGACGCCCTTCTCGGTCGACGCCATCAGCGGGGTCGCCTGGTCGACCTTGTCGTTCATCTCCGAGCGGATGTAGCCCGGGTAGAGCACGGTGACCTTGATCGGCTTCCCGTAGAGCTCTGCCCGCAGGCCCTCGGCCAGGTGCGCGACCCCCGCCTTGGTGGCGGCGTACGTCGTCAGTGCCTTCGGCATGCCGCGGACGGCCGACATCGAGCTGATCATCACGAAGTGGCCGGCGTTCTGGGCGCGGAAGATCTCCATGGCCGCCTCGGACTGGGCCAGCGCCGCGACGAAGTTGGTCATCGCGGTCTCGCGGTTGGCGTCGTACCGGCCGGTGCCGAGGGGTGCTCCCTTGCCCAGACCGGCATTGATGACGACGCGGTCGATGGTGCCGAAATCGGCCTGGAAGGCCCGGAACACCGCGAAGACCTGGTCGTCGTCGGTCACGTCCAGCGCCCGGACCTCGACCCGGACCTCCGGGCGGGCGGTCAGGATCTCGGCCTTGAGCTCGTCGAGCTTCTCGGTACGACGAGCGCAGAGCGCCAGGTGGTAGCCGAGGGCCGCGAACTGCCGGGCCATCTCCGCGCCGAGGCCGCTGCTCGCGCCGGTGATCAGGATCGTCTTCGTCATCAGGTTCCTTCGGTTTTCGGGCGGACTAGCGGTAGGACAGGGTGCCGGGGACGGCGTCCAGGTGGGACTGCTCGTTGTAGGAGAGCAGGTTCACGCCCCGCGTCCCGCTGATCAGCCGGGTGAGGGCGCTGTTCACCATCATCCGGTTCAACCGGGTCCACAGCTCCGCGCTGCCGCCCGGGGTCAGCAGGGTCGCTACCGCCCAGGCCACCGGGCCGCCGGAGGTGAAGACGGCGACGTTGCCCGACGCTGCCAGGCCCACGGTCCGCTCCAGCGCCGCGGTCACCCGTGCGGTGAACCCGACGAACGTCTCGGCGTACGGGCGGTCCTCCCCGGCGATCCACGCGGCGGTGGCCTGCTCGAAGAGCTGCTGGAACTCCGCCTTCGTCGGCTCGGAACCGTACTCGTGCGGGTGCACCGCCAGGACCGAGAGGAAGTCGAACTCGTCCCAGCCGGGGTCGACGACCAGGTCGCCGGAGTTCCAGCCGGCCGCCGAGGCGCAGGTCTCGGCGGTCTCCCGGTGTCGCCGCATCGCGCCGCCGACGACGGTGCCGACCTCCAGGTTCCGTGCCGCGAGGCTCTCCCCGAGGAGCCGGGACTGCTCGAAGCCGAGCGGCGACAGCGCGTCGTAGTCCGCCGCGCCGAAGGACGCCTGGCCGTGGCGGACGAGGAAGAGCTGACCCATCAGGTGCCGCTCACAACGTGCCGTCGATGACCCGCAGGCAGCGGTCCTCGTAGTAGTGCACGGCCTGACCGAAGAGCGCGTACATCTCGTTGCTGGTCTGGCCGTGGAAGTACCGGTAGTAGATCTGCTGGGCGATCACCGCGAACCGGAAGAGCCCGTAGACCTCGTAGAACTTCCACTCCTCCGGGGTGATGCTGCTGCGCCCGATGACGTCGGCCATCTGCTCGCAGTAGTACTCCACGAACTCGGCGCGGGTGAACATCCCGGGCACGTTGCTGGGCTGCCGCCGGACCAGCTGGAAGCCCTCGTCGTCGTCGGGCTGCACCCAGTAGGCGAGGGTGCCGCCGAGGTCCATCAACGGATCGCCGAGCGTGGCCATCTCCCAGTCCAGGACCCCGATGATGCGGCTGGGATCGTCCTTGTCCAGGACGACGTTGTCGAACCGGTAGTCGTTGTGGATCACGCAGTTCGCCACGTCGGCGGGCATTCGCGCGACGAGCCAGTCCATCACTGCGGTGAAACCGGGAGCGTCGTCGGTCACCGCGTTGCGGTAGCGGCCCGACCAACCGGTGATCTGGCGCTCGACGTACCCCGACCCCTTGCCCATCGCGGCGATCGCCGGCAACGAGGTGTCCACCCGGTGCAGCCGGGTCAGGGTGTCGACGAAGGTCTGGTTGAGCTCACGGGCCGACGGTGCGTCGAGGACCAGGCCTGACGGCAGGTCGCGTCGGGGGATCAACCCGTCGAGTCGTTGCATGACGTAGAACTCCGAGCCGATCACCGACTCGTCCTCGCAGAACGCCACCATGTCCGGCACCAGGCCGAACGGCTCCTTCAGCGCCGACTGGATCCGGAACTCCCGGCCCATGTCGTGGGCGCCCTTGGCCTTGGAGCCGCGCGGCGGACGTCGCAGGATCAGGTCCTGGGACGGCGTGCGCAGCGAGTAGGTGAGGTTGGAGGCGCCGCCGCCGAACTGCTGGATCTCCACCTCGCCGCTCAGGTCGACGCCGTGGGTCGCGAGCCAGGCCCGCACCACTCCGAGGTCGAACGTGTCCTCCTTACGGACGGTCGAAGCGCCTTCGATTCCCCCGCTGGTCGAGCCTGTCGAAACCATCAGCCCATCGCGTTCAGTCGGGCGGCCTGCTTGCGCATCACCGCGTCGTACGCCGCCCGGTCGGCGACCTTGAGTCCGTACGCCGCTCGCGCGGCCTCGTCAGGAAGGATGAGCTCGTCGCCGGCCTCGACCCCGGCGAGGACCGCGGCAGCGATGTCGTCGGCGCTGACCGACGAGCTCGCTACCAGCGCGCCGATCACCGAGCCGACCGCGACGTCGGAGCCCTGCAGGTTCTCCACGAGCCTGGTCCGGAAGTACGACGGGCAGACGACGGAGACGTTGATGCCGTACTCCGCGAGCTCGTGCCCCATGGTCTCCGAGAACGCGACCACGGCGGCCTTCACCGCGTTGTAGGAGCCCATCCCGGCCGGGTGCACCAGGCCTGCCAGCGAGGCCGTGTTCACGATCGTGCCCGACCCCTGCCGTTTCATCATCGGCACGAACGCCCTGGTTCCGCGCACGACGCCGAAGAGGTTGATCTCGGTGATCCACTGCCACTCGTCGAGACCGGCCACGTCGACCCGGCCGCCGCCCGCGACCCCCGCGTTGTTGAACAGCAGGTCGACCCCGCCCCACTCCCGGTCCACCCAGGCCACCGCGTCGGACCAGTGCTGGTCGGAGCGGACGTCGAGGGTGAGGTACCCGACCCCGTCGATCGGCTCGTCCGGCAGGTTCAGGTCCGCGCTGAGGACCTGGTCACCGCGGGCGACGAGCGCGCGGCAGAGCGCAGCACCCAGGCCGGAGGCGCCCCCGGTGACCACGGCCCGGGTGGGCCGATCGGTCGCCTCGATCCGGGGGCTCGTGGCAAGGACCGGCGCGTTCGCCTCGTCGGTCCGGTCGGTCCGGTCGATCACCGGTGCTTGCCGATCTCCAGCCGCGCGACCACGCCGCGGTGCACCTCGTCGGGTCCGTCGGCCAGGCGCAGGGCGCGGGCGTTGGTCCACATCGCGGCCAGCGGGAAGTCGCCCGAGAGGCCACCGCCACCGTGCATCTGGATCGCCATGTCGATCACCTGCTGGGCGACGTTCGGCACGATCACCTTGATCTGGCTGACCTCGGAGAGGGCGTTGAGGGGCCCGCCGACGTCGAGCTTCCAGGCGGCGCACTGCACCAGCAGCCGGGCCTGGTCGATGGCGATGCGTGCGTCCGCGATCCGTTCGGGGTTGCCGCCGAGCTTCACCAGCGGCTTGCCGAACGCGGTCCGGGACAGGCCCCGCTTGATCGCGAGCTCGAGGGCGACCTCGGCCTGGCCGATGAGTCGCATGCAGTGGTGGATCCGGCCGGGCCCGAGACGGCCCTGGGCAATCTCAAAAGCCCGCCCCTCGCCGAGCAGGATGTTCGTGACCGGGACCCGGACGTCGGTGAAGGAGACCTGGCCGTGGCCGACCGGCTCGTCGTACACGTTCATCGTCGACAGCATCCGGTCGATGCTCACGCCGGGGGTACCGACCGGGACCAGGACCATCGTGTGGCGGTGGTGCCGGTCCGCGTCGGGGTCGGTGAGCCCCATGAAGACGAGGATCTTGCAGTCCGGGTGCCCGACGCCGGTGGTGAACCACTTGGTGCCGTTGATGACGACCTCGTCGCCGTCGACGACCGCGGTCGCCTCCATGTTGGTGGCGTCCGAGGACGCGACCCCCGGCTCGGTCATCGCGAAGCCCGACCGCATCCGACCGTCGAGCAGCGGCTCGAGCCACTCCGCCTTCTGCTCGTCCGTGCCGTACTTCAGCAGCACCTCCATGTTGCCGGTGTCGGGCGCGTTGCAGTTGAACACGTACGGCGCCAGGAAGGTCGCGCGGCCCATCAGCTCGGCCAGCGGCGCGTAGTCGGAGTTGCTCAGACCGGCGCCGCCGTGGGTCCCGTACTGCTCGGCGTACGGCTGGTCGTGCCCGACGGGGAGGAAGAGGTTCCACAGACCGAGGGCGCGCGCCTTGGTGCGGAGCTCTCCCAGGATCGGCGACTCGGCCCAGGTCCCGGCGGCCCGGGCCGCGGCCACATCGTGGTGGTAGGCGTCGTGGACCGGTTCGATCTCGTCGGTGATGAACGCGGAGACCAGGGCGGCGAGCTCAGCGGCCCGCGGAGACGGAGAGAAATCCATGACGCTGACAGTAGCGCTGTCACGGTAGAGGCGCATGCCCGGCCGTACGCGGGTGCTCCTACTTGCAGGCGCTGGTGATCGTGACGCCGTTGCGCGCCGAGACCATGCCCGGGGTGAAGCTGAAGACAGCGTCGCCGTCCTGACCGGGAGCGGTGCGGATGTCGGCGGTGATGACACTCTCCTGACCCGGCTTCAGCGTGACCGGCAGGAAGGCCACCGGACGGCCGTTGTGCTGGTCCGCAGTGATCGAGGCGGTCTCTCCGTCCACGTTGAGGCTGGTGACCTCGCCGCCGGCAGGGGCGTAGATCCGCAGGTTGAAAGCGATCGTCCCCTGGGGGGCGAACTCACCCGTTCCGAGCACGAACGGCCCGAGCCCGCGGAAGCTGATGGGCATCGTGGACCTCAGCGCCATCGAGGCCCGCAGGTCCTGGGCACCCTGCCGGCGGCAGTCGACCGCGGCGACGGAGGTCCGGTACTCGAGGTAGTAGTCCATCTTCCCCGCGACGGTGTCGTTGAGGTACATCCCGATCTGCGGCCGATCCCCGATACCGCCGGGGAGGAGACCGCCGACGGCGGTCGGTGCGAGCCGTTCCTGCTCGGCAGGATCGGCCGACCAGAGCAGCACCCGGTGCTCGTTGGCGGCCGTGGCCAGGCCCCGGATCGCCTTCTGCTGGTCACCCTGTCCGCCCATGACCGCGTCGAAGATGCGCCGGGCGGAGCCCTCGAAGAACTCGTCCTGCTTCACCGGGTCCTGGATGCGGCGGTAGACCTCGTTGAGCAGCGTCGGCGCGACGCTGCTGGCGGTGAGCGAGATGCCGTTGGCGACCGCGACCGGACCGGTCCCCTGCATCAGGTACCCGAGGGCGAGCGGGTCGACCGAGAGGACCCCGTCGACATCGATGCCCAGCTTCTGCTTGACCATCACCCGGGCGATCTGGGCCGACTCAGCGAAGTCCGGGGTGAAGTTGATGTCGCGGAAGTCCGCAGACATGTTCGCGCCGTACTGCTGCTCGGTGTCCTTGGGGAGCGCGACCACGGGGCCGCTGAACGGGTTGATGTCGCCGGCCGAGCCCTGCCAGCCCATGGTGAGACGACCACCGGCCGCGCGGAGGACCGCGAGGGATCCCGGCAGGCCGCCGCTGGAGCGCAACTCCGCCGGGTTCTGGATCATCAGCAGGTACTCGCGCGCACCGCTCTTGCCGAGCATCCCCGGCAGCAGGTCGAACGCCGTCGCGGTCGCGTTGGCGGCCGACCGCGCATCTGCGACCTGCTCCTGGAGGTCGGCCACGAGGTCGTTGAAGGGGAAGGTCAGCGAGCCGGGCCGGATCTCGTCGAGGTCGCGGCCGGCCTGGTCGATCGACGTCGCGGCGCGTCGTACGTCCGTGGTCAGGCGCTCGATCTCGGCCAGGTCGATCTTCCCGTCGACCGGGCGGAACCTGCCCTCGTTGACGGCCTGGCTGAGCTGGAGCGCGATCGGGGCGTTGATCCGGGTGGCGGTGTCGAGCACCTCGGAGGCGGTCTGGACGGCGCCGATGTTGCGCCCGAGGAAGGGGATCTTCCGGCCGAGGTCCCAGAGGATCCCGTCCGTCTGGCCGTGGGCCACGTCGGTGCTGTCGCGCAGGTCGGCCAGCGCCCGGTTGGCTCCGTCGAAGTCAGCCGCGGACACCCGGTCCTTGACGTTCTCGGCATCGCTCCGTGCGTCGAGCAGAGCCCGCGAAGCGCTGAACGCCTGCCAGAAGAAGACACCGAGGGCGAACACGGCGACCAGGACCAGACCGATGACGATCCGGCGACGCGACAACCCGAGCTTCGAGATCAGTCCCACGGAGGAAAGACTAGGCGGTCTGCACCGGAAGCTCGGCTTCCTCAGCGCGGCGGCGGGCAACGGCGACAGCGGTCGCGCCGGCCATGACCAGGACCAGGCCGCCCATCAGCACGGCGCGGTTAGGCCCGCCGGTGCTCGGCAAGTTGGCGCTGTTGTCACCGACCGGACCCGCAACCGCGTTGGCCCCGGGTCGGATGGTGATCGTGATCCGGTGCTCCCAGGTGGCGGCAGCGGTCCGGGAGGACTCCGAAGCCGGCTCCTCGTAGGTGCAGACGCCGACGAGATCCATCTGCTCGATGGCAGTGACCTGCGGCGCGACGTAGGTGGTCTCGAACACGGCTCCATCACCCTGGCGGGCCTGGCCGTTCCAGCCGAGATTCCAGTCGCAGTCGACGTTCGCGGAGGCGGTCGCGGTGAACGAGTCTCCGCCGAAGACGACCTGCCGGTCGACGGTCAGTCTGTGCTGGACGTCGGGGTAGGCCTGGGCGGAGGACGAGATGCCCAGAATGCCCAGGAGCGCGGCAATTGCCGCAACAGCGGCATACCCGAAGTTTGACATGAACTGTCTCCCAGAACGACGCGATCAGCGGTCCAGAGGGTTCCCCCGAATCCTCTGGTGTCACTGGGCTCAACGACCTGCTGTGGCCGAAGTTACGGAAAGACGGGGAAGGGGCCGTCGTGGTCGCAGTCCGGACGCCGACCGGACAGATTCCCGGCGATGAGGCAAGGTTGTCCTGATTCTGTGCCCTCGCGGGTGCGCCGCACGACATCGGAGATCTCATGAAGAAGGCCGTACCGGCCGTCCTCGGCGCCCTACTACTCCTCCTGACGACCGCCTGCGGCGACGACCGGGGCTCCGAGCAGGACACGAGGATCGTGGCCAACATCGCCGAGGCGATCGGTGCCGGCGACGGGATCCTCACCCGTGTCCAGGCCGACTGCGTCGCGAAGAAATTTGTCGCCGAGCTCGGCGTGGACGGGCTGAGGTCGGCGAAGGTCGTCACCGAGGACGGTTCCTACAACGAGAACGGGGCGAACGTCGACGAGGCGACCTCCGGGGTCTACGCCAAGGCACTGCTTTCTTGCATCGCCGAGGACGACGCCCTCGACAAGATCGAGAAGAAGCTCGTCGCCGGGTCAGCCGGATCGCAGATCCCGGCCAAGGACACCCAGTGCTACATCTCGAAACTCGTCGATACCGTCGGCCTGGAACGTCTGATGTCGTCGCGCATCGTGACCGACTCGGGGGAGTTCAACCAGAACGCGTCCTCGCCCGACCCCGAGACCGCGGCGAAGTCGACCGAAGCCCTGCTCGCCTGCGTCGACTACTACAAGGCGGAGGCCGAGACGCGGGCCAGCCAGAACAAGGACCTGAACGCCACGAAGTACGCGGCCTGCCTCCGCAAGCGGGTCTCGAAAGCCACGCTGAGCACGTTCCTCACCTCCCTCCAGTCCGAGACGCCCGACCAGGCGGCCGCGGACGCTGCCGAGGCCGAGGTGAAGAAGCAAGCCACCATCTGCGCGAGGTCGGCCACCAAGAAGTAGCTCTGCTCAGCTCGCGACGACCGCGATCACCCGCGACCGCACGGCCGGGTCCGCCCACGCCTCCGCGGTCCGGAGGAGCCGGAAGACCGACCAGCACAGGAACGGAACAGCGACCAGGACCGGGATCCGCCAGTCCGGGGCTGCCGACGAGGCGGCGAAGACGATCCCGAGCAGGGTGGTCTTGGTCGCGAGCCTCGCGCTGTACCCGGCCATCACGACCGGGGGAGCGGGAGTGGCCCGCGCACTGCGCAGGTCCACGGCGTACGGGCTGGCGACCGACCAGCGCAGCGAGGTGTCGACCACTTGCGCGGAGACCACGACCAGCGCGAGCAGCACCGCGGCGACCTCGGCGCTCGACGGCGCTCCGGCCCGGATCGCGGCGAGCAGGATCGTCAGCCCTCCGGACACCAGCAGGACCTCGAAGAGCACGATCACCTTCGCGGTGAAGACCACCCGCGGGGCGACCGGCAGGCTGTCGCGCCAGAGCGCTCCACGACCGTCGAGGCACCAGGCGTTGACCCCGAAGAGCAGGGCACCACCGGAAGCGACCAGACCAGGCAAAATGATCACGACGTCCCAGGTCAGCGCGCCCGCCACCGCGACCGCTCCAGGCATCAGGCCGAGGACCAGCAGTCCGCGCCGTAACGGCACCGAACGCCAGATCGAGGCCCGGTCCAGCCGCACCATCGCCACCAGGTCGGACCGCGGGTTCGGCGGCGGCTCGCGATGGCCGGACTCCATCCGCAGCTCCTCGCGCTGGGGGCGGTGCAATGCCCAACGCGCCGGGAACAGACCCAGGTAGACGGCCGCGACAAGCAGCAGGACCAGGGCCCCGACAGTGAGGAGCCACCGCGACCAGGCATCGCCGAGCCCGCTCGCCGCACCGATGAAGATCTGCACGGTGGGACTGCGGTCCAGCACGTCGGTCAGGTTATCGGTGAGGATCACCGCCGCGATCACGACCGCCGTCACCGTCGCCAGCGCGCGCGCGACCAGGACCCCGTGCCACCCCCGGCGGATGCCTTCGTAGCACCAGCCGACCACCTGGCCGAGGGCCGTCGCGACGAGGATCCAAAGAACGACCGGAACGGTCGTCGCAGCCAGGTTCTCCGGCCCCAGGACGTAGGACGTCGTCGCCAGCAGGCTCCAGGCCTGGACCAGCCAGGCGATGTTGAGCGGGGCCATCAGCAGCGCGCCGAGGTGCTCGGTGACCGTCGAGACCGGGAAGGTCACCGCCTGCTCGCGCGGGACGAGCTCGCGGCCGCCACCGGAGGTCGTCGCGGCCAGGACCGAGAGCAGCAGGAATCCGAGGTAGAAGGTCGGCAGGATCGCGGTGAAGTTTCCGCTGTTGCGCGCGTCCAGCGGCTCGCGGAGGTACGCCGGCACTACGACGGCCGCAACGGTGAGGAGAGCGACGAGCGCCGCCCCGACGTTCAGCCGGCGGCGCGCCCCCGCACCCAACCCGGTACGCCGGAACGCCAGCAGCGCCCCCAGGTCCCTGGTCCCGCGGCCGAGCTCAGTCCAGGAGTGCTCGGTACGCACGGGCGCCGTCCTCCCCGGCCAGGTCGTCCGAGCCCAGCGCTGCGACCGCGGACCCGCCGCGCAGCACGAGGGCGTCCTCGCACGCGTGCATCGCGAGTTCGCGCAGGTGCGTCGAGACCAGGACGGCTGCCCCGCGGGCCTTGGCGTCGGCGATCACCTGCTGGGTGGCCTCGACCCCGAGCGGGTCGACCCCGTCGAACGGTTCGTCGAGGAGGAGGACGCCGGGCTCGTGGAACGCCGCCAGCACCACCGAGAGCCGCCGCCCCATGCCGTGGCTGAAGCCACCGGTGACCCGGTGCGCCGCGGCGCCGAGGTCGAAGCGTTCGAGCAGGTCCTGGGCCCGGAGCTCCCAGCCCTCCATCCGGCGCAGCCGGGCCGCGAGCTGGAGATGCTCCCAGGGCGTAGCGCGCGGGACGAGTCCGCCGACGTCCGGGCAGTAGCCGGACGCCCGCTTGACCCGCAGCGGGTCGACACGGACGTCGATGCCGTCGACCACGACCTCACCCCCCGAAGGCGGGATCACCCCGGCGAGCACCCGCATCGTCGTCGACTTCCCCGCGCCGTTACGTCCCAGCAGCGCCGTCGCCCGACCTCCGTACGCCGAGATGTCGATCCCGCGCACAGCGTCGACACTCCCGAATCGGACCCACAGGCCACGGATCCGGATCCGCTCGGCCGCGACTCCCCCCTCGATGCTCACCCCGGCATTCTGGTCCACCCAGCCTGAGCCCACCGGCGAATGTCCGATTTGGGGAGGCCGCGTGAATGCGGACGCCGCGCCCGACCCCGAGGTCGGACGCGGCGTTCTCGACGGTGCTCAGGCGGGGAAGGACTCGCCCTTCTCCGCCATCTCGACCAGCCGTGCGGTCGGGGTGAAGCGCTCGCCGTACTTGGCGGAGAGTACCTGGGCGCGGGCGACGAAGCCCGTCAGGCCCTTGCCGGCCTTGCCCTCGTAGCCCTGCATGAACTGGGCCGCACCGCCGGTCAGGGCGGGGTAGCCGATGCCCATGATCGAGCCGATGTTAGCGGCCGCCGCGGACTCGATAACGCCCTCCTCGAAGCACTTCGCGGTCTCCAGGGCCTCGATGAAGAGGTACCGGTCCTTGAGGTCCTCCAGGTTGGCGGGCTCCGCGTTCGTCGGGAACTTCTCCGCGAGGCCCTTCCAGAGGTCCAGACGGTTGCCGTTCTCGTCGTAGTCGAAGAAGCCCGCGCCCTTCAGGCGCCCGGAACGACCTTCGGCGATCATCGCGTCCACCACGCCGTCGGCAGCGTGCCGGCTGACCGGCTGACCCGCTGCGGCCTCCGCCTCGTTGGTGGCCTTGCGGATCTTGGCCATCAGCTCGAGGTTGAGCTCGTCGGAGAGCTGCAGCGTCCCGACCGGGTAGCCGGCCTGGGTCGCGGCCCGCTCGACCGACATCGGGTGCACGCCCTCGGTCAGCATCGCCAGACCCTCGTTGACGAAGGTGCCGATGACGCGGCTGGTGTAGAAGCCTCGGCTGTCGTTGACGACGATCGGGGTCTTCCGGATCGCGCTGACCACGTCGAGCGCCTGGGCGACCGCGACGTCGGTGGTCTTGGCTCCCTTGATGATCTCGACCAGCGGCATCTTGTCCACCGGGGAGAAGAAGTGCAGGCCGATGAAGTCGGCCGGGCGGCTGACGCCCTCGGCCAGCTCGGTGATCGGCAGTGTCGAGGTGTTCGAGCACAGCAGCGCATCGGCGTTGATGTGCGGCTCGATCTCCGCGAAGACCTTCGCCTTCAGGGCCGGGTCCTCGAACACGGCCTCGATCACCAGGTCCGCACCCGCTGCGTCAGCCGGGTCCGCCGTCGGGGTGATCAGGCCGAGGATCTCGGCCTTCTTCTCCTCGGTCATCTTGCCGCGGCCGACGGCCTTGGTGAGGAGCTTGTCGGAGTACGCCTTGCCCTTCTCGGCAGCCTCGACGGAGACGTCCTTGAGGACCACCTGGATGCCCGCCCGGGCACACGAGTACGCGATGCCGGCGCCCATCATGCCGGCGCCGAGGACGAGGGCCTTGGTCGGCTTGTAGACCGGCACGTCCTTCGGACGCAGCGAGCCGCCGGCGATGGCGGAGAGGTCGAAGAAGAACGACTGGATCATGTTCTTCGCGTTCTGACCGGTCACCAGGCTGGTGAAGTAGCGCGACTCGATCTTGCTCGCGGTCTCGAAGTCGACCTGAGCACCCTCGATGGCCGAGGCCATGATCGCCCGGGGCGCCGGGTACATGGCGCCCTTGGTCTGCTTGCGGAGCAGGGCCGGGAAGGCGGGCAGGAAGCCGGCGAGCGCCGGGCTCGACGGCGAACCGCCGGGCATCTTGTAGCCCTTGCGGTCCCACGGCTGCGTGGCAGCATCCGGGTTGTCCTTGTTCGCCTCGATCCAGGCCTTCGCGGCCGGGACCAAATCGTCGACCGACGCGACGAGCTCGTCGACCAGACCCTTCTCCTTGGCGACCGCCGGCTTGAAGCGCGGGCCCTGCAGCAGGAAGTCCATCAGGCCCGACTGGATGCCGAACATCCGGGTGATCCGGGTGACGCCGCCGCCGCCGGGGAGCAGACCCAGGGTGACCTCGGGCAGGCCCAGGTCGATCTTGCTGTCGTCCACGACGATCCGCCGGTGACAGGCCAACGCGATCTCCAGGCCGCCACCGAGGGCAGCGCCGTTGATCGCGGCCACAACGGGCTTGCCGAAGGTCTCCAGCTTGCGCAGGTCGGCCTTGATGCCCTGGCTGAGGGTGTAGATCTCCTCGGCGTCCTCGGGGGTCGCGGACATCATGTTCTTCAGGTTGCCGCCGGCGAAGAAGGTCTTCTTCGCCGAAGTGATGACGACGCCGGTGACGTCGTCCTTCTCGGCGTACAGGCGCTCGATGGCCGCGACCATCGACTCCTTGTACAGCTCGTTCATGGTGTTGGCGGACGCGGTCGGGTCGTCGAGGGTGAGGACGACGATCCCGTCCGGGCCGCGCTCGTACTTCACAGCAGATTCGGTCATGGGTTCTTCCTTCAAGAGTTCAGGGGTTTCGACAAGCTCGACCAACGAGGGTCGCGCTCAGACCAACTCGACGATGGTCGCGATGCCCATGCCGCCACCGACGCAGAGCGTGGCGAGGCCGCGCTTCTGGTCGCGACGCTCGAGCTCGTCGATCAGGATGCCGAGGATCATTGCGCCGGTCGCACCCAGCGGGTGACCCATCGCGATGGAGCCACCGTTGACGTTGGTGATCTCGTCGTTGATGCCCATGTCCCGCATGAAGCGCATCGCGACAGCGGCAAAGGCCTCGTTGATCTCGAAGAGGTCGATGTCCTTGACCTCGAGACCGGCCTTGGCCAGCGCCTTGCGGGCCGCGGGAGCGGGACCGGTGAGCATGATCGTCGGGTCGGCGCCGGAGACGGCGGTCGCGATGATCCGCGCCCGCGGGGTGAGACCGAGGTCGATTCCGACCTGCTCGGTACCGAGCGCTACCAGGGCCGCGCCGTCGACGATGCCCGAGGAGTTGCCGGCGTGGTGGACGTGGTTGATCTTCTCCACCCAGTGGTACTTCTCCAGCGCCACGTCGTCGAAGCCGGCGTCGGCACCGATGCCGGCGAAGCTGGGGTTCAGCTTCTGCATGCCCTCAACGGACGACTCCGGCTTGATGAACTCGTCGCGGTCCAGGATCACGACACCGTTGCGGTCCTTGACCGGGATCACGGACTTGTCGAACAGGCCGTTGGCCCATGCCTTGGCGGCGCGGTGGTTGGACTCGACGGCGAACGTGTCGACGTCCTCGCGGCCCCAGCCCTCGAGCGTGGCGATCAGGTCAGCGCCGATGCCCTGCGGGACGAAGCCCGCGGCGAAGGCGGTGGCCGGGTCTGAGGCCCAGGCGCCACCGTCGGAGCCCATCGCGACCCGGGACATCGACTCGACGCCACCGGCGAGGATCAGGTCCTCGAAGCCGCCGCGAACACGGCTGGCGGCCTGGTTGACGGCCTCCAGACCGGAGGCGCAGAAGCGGTTGAGCTGAACGCCGGCGACGGTGTCCGGGAGACCGGCGGCGAGCGCTGCGGTCTTGGCGATGTCGCCGCCCTGGTCACCGACGGGCGAGACCACCCCGAGGACGACGTCGTCGATCCGGTTCGGGTCGAGGCTCGGGTTCCGCTCCTGGAGCGCGTCGATCAGGCCGACCACGAGGTCGACGGGCTTGGTCCCGTGGAGCGAACCGTCCTTCTTGCCCTTGCCGCGCGGCGTGCGGATGGCGTCGTACACGAATGCTTCGGGTTGTGCCATGACCGTCCCAACTGTTCGTTATGTGGGTAGAGCGTTGATGCCCCGATGTTGCGGGGAGGCGCCCGGACGTACGCGGAGAACCGCAGTGGGTGCCGCCCCCATTGTGACAGTAAGACTGTCAACGTCAATGGGGGGTCTGTTGTGGGCTACCTCACCCGTGGTCGGCGAGCCCCGGATCGGTGGGTTGGCGCCGTCCGGAGACTGGGGGCATGACCTGGAGACGGACGGCTGCCCTGGTCAGCCTCGTGCTGGTCGTCGGGCTGGGCGTGGTCGCGCTTCGGTTCCGGACAGCGCCGGACTGCACCGCCTCCGTCGATGGCCGCACCGTCAGCCTCGATCAACGCGAGGCTGAGGCGGCCGCCACCGCCGTCGCTGCCGTCGTACGCCGGTCCGGGAGCGCGGACGCGGCGCGGAGCGCGGTGTCGGGCAGCGTCGACCTCGGGCCGCGCGACGTCCGGGTCGTCGCCGGAGCCTTGAGCGGACGGGACCGCGCAGCCCTGGTCTGCAAGCACGGCGGCGCGGAGGGCGACGAGCCGGACCAGCTCTCCGCGACCGGCCTGACCGGTCGCGCGCAGCGGGTGCAGGCCGACCTGCGGGCCCGGTTCGGGGATCTCCCGCTCGGCGGCTTCGCCCCGGGCGGGGTCGACTCCGGTCACATGCGGGGCTCGGCGCACTACGACGGGCGCGCGATCGACATCTTCTTCCGGCCGGTGAACGAGCCGAACAAGGCCCGCGGCTGGGCGCTCGCGCACTACCTGGTCGCGCACGCGGAACGGCTCGCGGTCAGCACCGTGATCTTCGACGGCCGGATCTGGACCGCGCGACGCTCGATCCAGGGCTGGCGTGACTACGACATCGAGGCCGACGGACGGAGCAGAGCCGTCGTCAGCGTCCTCGAGCACCGCGACCACGTGCACGTCGACGTAGCCGATTGACCCGGCCGGTCGGCGGGATTCGCAGGACGTTCGACCCTGCACCACCCTCCCGCCGGCGCCTAGCCTCGAAGGACCAGCCACCAGGAGGCACCGTCATGGACGCAGACGACCCGATCCGCGAGCTCACCCAGGACGAGTGCTGGGAGATGCTCGGCAACCACACCTTCGGCCGGCTCGCGTTCCACCTCGGACTCGAGGTGCACCTGACGCCGGTCAACTACGCCGTCGAGAGTCGGACGCTGCTGTTCCGCACGGCTCCGGGCAACAAGCTCGTCGGCGTGGAGATGAACAGCGACGTGGTCTTCGAGATCGACGAGTACGACGCCACCAGCGCCCGCAGCGTGATCGTGCGCGGGGTCGCCCGCCGTCTCGACGAGGACCAGCAGCACCGGGCTGACGAGGTGCCGTTGCACCCGTGGGTGCCGACGCCGAAGTACGAGGTGGTCGAGATCCGGCCCGATGAGGTCACCGGCCGGGCGTTCTTCCTCGATCCGGCGAGCTCGAGCAGCTAGGTCAGAAGAGCGTCAGGCGGCCGTGGTGACGTCTGCCCGGCGACGTGCCTCCTGGCGGCTGCGGGCTTCGATGGCCCGGCGTACCTTCGGCCCGCCGGTGGTCATCTTGTAGAGCTTCGCGAGCTGGGCCGGAGCGTTCGTCGCGTTCGTCTCCTCGAGCCATCCGTTGGGCAGCGAGAGCCGGACGATCTTGTGCCAGGCCGAGTACACCTGCTTCGGCAGCGGGGCCGAGACGTAGGTCAGCTCGCACTTGTCGAAGAGCGCCTTCACCTTCGGGGCGACCTCGGCGTACCGGTTGCTCGGCAGGTCCGGGTAGAGGTGGTGCTCGATCTGGAAGCTCAGGTTGCCGGTCATCATGTGCATCGCCGCCGAACCGGAGATGTTGGCCGAGCCGAGCATCTGGCGCAGGTACCACTCGCCGCGGGTCTCGCCCTCGATCGAGGCCTTCTCGAAGGTCTCCACACCCTCGGGGAAGTGACCGCACATGATCACCGAGTGCGTCCAGAGGTTGCGGACGAGGTTCGCGGTGGCGTTCGCAGCCAGGGTCGGCAGGAACGAGCCGGTCGGCAGCGACAGCAACGGGTGGACGACGTAGTCCTTGGTCGCCTGCTTGCGGATCTTCCCGAGGACCTGCTTGGCACGGTCCTTGAAGTCCTCGCTGCGCTTGTCCTTCGGGATCGCCAGGTTCTTGCCGAGCTCCAGGTCGTAGGCCGCGATGCCGTACTGGAAGAAGCAGGCGTTGATGAAGTTCCACAGCGGCTGGGCCAGGTAGAACGGCATCCAGCGCTGGTCCTCGTCGACCCGCATGATGCCGTAGCCGAGGTCGTTGTCCTTGCCGATCACGTTGGTGTAGGTGTGGTGCAGCTCGTTGTGCGAGTGCTTCCACTGCTCCGACGGGGTGACGTTGTCCCACTCCCAGGTCGTCGAGTGGATCTTCGGGTCGCGCATCCAGTCCCACTGGCCGTGCATGATGTTGTGCCCGATCTCCATGTTGTCCAGGATCTTGGCGACGCTGAGACCCGCGGTGCCCGCGATCCAGGCCGGCGGGAAGATCGAGAAGAGCAGCAGCGCCCGGCTGCCGGCCTCGAGGCCGCGCTGAGCCTTGATCACCTTGCGGATGTAGGCAGCGTCGTCGGCCCCGCGGGAGTCGAGGACCTCCTGACGGATGGCGTCGAGCTCCTTGCCGAGCGTCTCGACGTCCTCGGCGCTGAGGTGGGCAATCGGGCTGTGCGCCTGCTTCTGGATCGTGGTCATGTGGTGACTCCTAGCCTAGGAAGATGGGGGTGGGCGGAACCGGTCAGCGTTCGATGGTGCACGCGCCGGCGGCGGCGCTGATGCAGGTCTGGATCGGCACTCCGCCTCCTGCCGAGCTGATCGGGTCCACGGTGGTGATGGCGCCGTTGCGCAGGTCGCGGACGGCGCCTTCCTTCAGCGGGAGGACGCAGCCGAAGCAGACGCCCATCCGGCATCCGCTCGGCATCAGGACCCCGGCGGCCTCGGCGACGTCGAGGAGCGGCGTGGCGCCGTCGGCCTCGACGGTGATGCCACCCACGGTCAGTGTGCCCCCGTCACCGGCGTCGACGAAGCCGGCGCGGAACTGCTCGGTGAAGAGCGTCAGACCGGCGCGGTCGTGGTGCTCGGTCAGGGCGTCGAGCAGACCGCCCGGACCGCAGGCGTACGTCGTCCGCTCGGCCAGGTCGGGAACCAGATCGGCGAGCTCGGCGACGGCGAGCACGCCGTGCTGGTCGTCGTACCGGGGGATCAGGGTGATGGCGCCGTGCTCGGCCAGCTCGCGGAGGTTGTCGAGAAAGATCGAGTCCGGTTCGCTCGGCGCGACGTGCACCACGACGATGTCGAGGGCCTTGCTGCGCGGGAGGTCCACGACGCCGGAGTCGGTGACCGGGAACAGGTTGCGCAGCATCCCGATCACCGGGGTGACGCCGGAGCCGGCGGTGACGAAGAGGAGCCTGGTCGCAGAGGGGTCCAGCACGAAGTCGCCGGTGGCCTGCTCGAGGTGGACCAGCGTGCCGGGACGGGCCTCGTGGACGAGGTGGTTGCTGACCTTGCCGTCGGGCACGGCCTTGACGGTGATCGAGATGCAGCCGTCGGCGCGGGGGCCGTGGGTCAGCGAGTAGGCGCGCCACTCGCGGACCCCGTCGACGTCGATGCCGATCCGGAGGTACTGGCCCGGGACGTGACCGGCCCAGTCGGCGCCGGGTCGCAGGACGATGGTGGCGGCGTCGCGGGTCTCCGCGGTCACCGAGACGATCCGGCCACGGAGGTCGGTGCCGCTGCGCAGCGGCGCGATGTGGTCGAGGTAGTCGGACGGCACGAGGGGGGTTGTCGCGGCCTCGGCGAGACGGGCGATGCGGGAGCCCAGGGACCGGCTCAACGAGCCGTTCCGTGCCGCGGGACTCAGAAGCGTCGTGGTCATGTACCTATCCTGACCGGAACGGGAGCCAAAAGCATGACCCCAGGACGTGAATCTAGGGGTACTATTTGTTCTCTACGAACAAAGGAGCTGGTGATGGCCCTGAGTCGCGAGCCCCTCAGCCGCGAGGAGGTGGCGCTGCGTCTTCCCGCGGAGATCGCCACCGAGATACGTCGGGACATGGCCGGGGTCGCCGAGCAGGTGATCGCGGCCGTCATCAGCGAGGTCCCGAGCTACCGCGACCCGTTCCAGGGGAAGATGGGCCGCAACATCGAGGTCGCCGTGAAGGTCGCGCTCGACGGATTCCTGGATCTGGCCTCCAGACAGGAGGGCATCGACGCCGGCGACCAGATCGAGGCGGTCATGGAGGCGGCGTACGCCCTGGGCCGCGGGGAGGCCCGCAGCGGGCGGACGATGGACGCCCTCGCGCAGGCCTACAGGGTCGGCGCCCGGGTCGCCTGGCGCGAGATCAGCTCGGCCGCGGTCAACAACGGTCTTGCCGCCACCATGCTCGCCCGGCTCGCGGAGCTGACCTTCGCCTACATCGACGAGCTCTCCGACGCCAGCGTGAGCGGGCACGCGGACGAGCTCGCCACCTCCGGCCGGCTGCGGCAACGCCGCCTGGAACGGTTGGCGAGCCGGTTGGTCGAGGGCTCGCCGGAGGTCGAGCTCGTCGGTGCCGCCGAACGTGCCGACTGGATCCCGCCGACTGCACTGACCGCGGTGGTTCTCCCGGAGTCGAAGGTGCGCTCGGTGCGCGGGCTGCTCGACCCGCGGTCGCTCTACCTCTCCGAGGACCCGACCGCCGTCGAGCTCGACCCCGGGCTGGCACTGGTGCTGGTGCCCGCCGGCTCGGGCCGGGCGCGGACGGTCCTGCTCCGGGTCCTCGCGGACGCCGAGGCCGTCGTCGGACCGTCGCGGCCGTGGACGCTGGTGCGGTCCTCCTACCTCCGGGTCGCGCAGGCGCACCGCCTGGGGCTCGGCGGTGACACGGACCTGCACCTGGCCAGCATCGTCCTCGGCGCCGACGCCGACGCGCACGCGGACCTGCGCACCCGGGTGCTGGCCCCGCTGGACGGGCTCAGCGCCACCTCGCGCGCCAAGCTGACCGAGACCTTGGGCGCCTGGCTGCTGCACCAGGGTCGCCGCGACGACATCGCCGCCGCGCTCTTCGTGCACCCCCAGACCGTGCGCTACCGCATGGGCCAGCTCCGCGACCTGTACGGCGAGGCGCTCACCGACCCCGGGTTCGTCCGGGACGCGACCATCGCGCTGGGGTAGAGCAAGGCCTCCGACCTGGCGGCTTCCGGCGCCCGACCGGGCCGGGTAGCCGAGCGTGACGAGACGGTCGGTCTGGTCATCGACGGAGCGGGCCTACGAGGGAACGGGGAACCTCCGGGGTCGGGGAACCGGCGGAGGCTCGACGCCTGGCCGGTCACGGCGGTTCCCCACCGGCGGTGGTCACATCACCAGGGACAGCCCGATGCCCGCGAGCACCGCGACGACCAGCCCCAGGACCCAGCTCCCGCTCGCCCAGACGGTCACACCGAAGACGGCGACCAGGACGAGGACGACCACCCCGAAGATGATCCAGCCGGTGGCGAACTCCGGATCGTGCCGGAAGCCGGTGCGCTCGTCCATGCTCGCGAGATTACTCCGGCTGGACCGCAGCCCCGCTCGCGATCAGCCCGTCGACGTCCTCGATTCCCCAGGCGCTCAGCGCCTCACGGGTGTGCTGACCGGCGCCGGCGGCGGGCGGCATCCCGAGGGTCGCCCCGGTCCGGGAGAACCGGGGTGCGGGCTGCGGCTGCATCAGCCCCTCGTGCTCCACGAAGATCTCGCGGCTCTTCATGTGTGGGTGCTCGAACGCCTCGGTGAGCGGGACGATCGGCGCCACGCAGGCGTCGGTGCCGTCGAAGATCGCGCACCACTCCGCCTGGGTCTTCTCAGCGAACCTCGCGGTGAAGACCGCGCGCAGCTCGTCGGCCTTGTCGAAGTCCCAGCGGTCCGGCACGCTCTCCCGGACGTCGAGGAGGTCGAGCAGGATCTCGTAGAACTGCGGCTCCAGCGCACCGACGGACAGGTGCTTGCCGTCCGCGGTCTCGTAGATGTCGTAGTACGGGGCGCCGCCGTCGAGGAGGTTGGCGACACGCTCCTCCTTGTAGTTGCCGCCGGCCAGGAAGGCCGCGGTCATCGCGTTCAGGTGCGCGGTCCCGTCGACGATCGCGGCGTCCACGACCTGTCCCTGGCCGCTCACCTTCGCCTCGAGCAGCGCCGCCAGGATGCCGATTACCAGGTACGTCGAGCCGCCGCCGAAATCACCGATGAGGTTGGCCGGGAACTGCGGCTTGCCCTTGTCCTGGCCGAGGCCGAAGAGGGTGCCGGTGATCGCGATGTAGTTCATGTCGTGCCCGGCCGCCTGCGACCAGGCACCCGTCTGACCCCAGCCGGTCATCCGGCCGTAGACGAGCCGCGGGTTGCGCGCGAAACAGTCGTCCGGCCCGATGCCCATCCGTTCGGTGACTCCGGGTCGCATGCCCTCGACGAGCACGTCCGCGTCCTCGACGAGGGTGAGCACGGTCTCGACCGCAGCCGGGTCCTTGAGGTTCAGCGCGACGCTGGGACGGCCGCGGTTGAGCAGGTCGTGGCTACCGCCGGTGAGCAGCTGCCCGCCCGGTCGCTCGATCCGGATCACGTCGGCGCCGAGGTCGGCCAGGATCGTGCAGGCGTGCGGGCTCGGCCCGATCCCGGCGATCTCGACGACCTTGATGCCCTTGAGCGGACCGGTGCCCTGTCCCAGCTGAATACTCATGCCGGGATCATGACAGATTCACTGTCACGGTTGGCAAGGTGTCCGCCCTCAGTGGAGGTGGTGTGTGGCCACGTGCCCGCGATCCCGATCCTCGACTGAGCCTGCTACCGAGGACCCTGTGCCAGGAGTTCCGAAACCGTACGCGTGACCCGTGGAAGCGATGGGACGTCATTGATCCGCGCCGGCAAGCCCGGACTTCCGGTATCGACCCGGCCGAACTCACCCTCGACACCAGTGAAGCCGTACACCCCAGCCGGTCCGCCACTGATCACAAAGCCACCGGCAGGTGCGTTCGCGCCGTACATCGCCGGAGCAAGGTACATCAGGAAGGGACCTCCGATCCGGAGTGCGGGCTTCCCGCTGACAGCATCCGTCCCGGGGCTCACCACCTCGATGAGTTCGGACGTCACTGTGCCCGACAACACCTGCGAGACACGCATCTCGACGTAGACCGTCGGCCCCGACGTCGCGGTTCCGCCCTGTTCTGCCGGCAGCGCCCTGGTGGACTGGACGCCTGTCGGCCTAGCGATCACCAGCGCACTGGAGATAGCGGCGAGCTCGTCGAGCGACTCGTACGCATGGGCTCGGGAGCCCGGCGCCTCGATCACGGGCAAGGTCACGCTGTCCCCCGGGTCCGCGGCCCGCGCCGCCGACGAAGAGCCGCAGCCCGTCAGCGACGCAGCCAGGGTCGCACCGATGACCAGCCGGAGAAAATGCACGCTACGGATAGATCGCATTGACGCCCGCCCAGTCGTTCTGTTGAGGGACCAGGACCGTCCTGGTGTCCTTGCAGTACATGAGCAGATGGGGATTGGCCGTGGTGTCGCCCAGCCCGAAGGCGTGGCCCAGCTCGTGCGCCGCCACCATCCGCCGCCGACTTGCCGAGTAGCCAGACGTCCCCGACCAGTTCATGACGACTTCCATCTGACCGGAGACCCAGTACCCCGACGACGTGCACGTGGGCCGCGACTGGACCGTGCCGGGACGTCGCGTGACGCCGGACCACGACACGGTGTTGCCACAGTTCTTGTTAGTGCTAGCTAGATCTGGATCGGCGCCAGCCCCGACGAGCCCCGCGTTGAGCCCGTCCCACAGGTCTGCAGCGCTCGTCCAGTACGGGGACGACAGGAGCGGGGCCGGGACCGAGAACCGGATGCTTCGCTGCGACCACTCGCAGCCCAGCAGGATGTACGCATGAGCCGAAGGCGGCAGTAGGAAGCTCCCGCCCACGGCGCCGATCAACCCGACAATGGCGCTTCGGATTCCTGGTGACATCGGCCCCTCGTTCGATTCGGATGATCTCGTCCTTCCCAGGACACGCACCAGTCGACGTCGTCACGCAGAATCTTCGATCGAGGTGACTTACCCCACTTATGCAACTAGTTGCATAGAACTCGGCCGACCTGCACAGTTGACCCCGTGGCTCTCGAACACGCGCTCCTGGTCGCCCTCAGCGAACGTCCCGCTGCAGGGCTCGAGCTCGCGCGCCGGTTCGACAAGTCCATCGGCTTCTTCTGGAGCGCCACCCACCAGCAGATCTACAAGGTGCTGCGGCGGATGGAGGACGACGGCTGGGTGACTGCCCGGACCGTCGAGCAGGCCGGCCGACCGGAGAAGCGCGAGTACACCGTGACCGGCGTCGGTCACAAGGCGCTCGCCGACTGGATCTCCGCAACCACACCGCGGGCCGGCTTCCGCAGCGAGATCGCGGTCAAGATCCGCGCCGCGTCGTACGGCGACCGGGCAGCGCTGCGCGCCAACCTCGCCGAGCTCCGCGACGACCACGCCGTCCGACTCACCCACTACGAAACCTTGGCCGCCCGTGACTACCCCGACGTCGCAGGGCTCACCGAGCAACAGCTCGACACCTACCTGGTGCTCCGCGGCGGCATCCTCCAAGAGACCTTCTGGATCACCTGGATCGACGAGATCCTCGACACCACCAAGGACTGACATGACCCCCAACGGCACCCACCAGTACGGCCACCTCCTGGAGCCGATCACCCTGGGCAACCTGACCTTGCGCAACCGCGCCGTGATGGGGTCGATGCACACCGGCCTCGAGGACTACTTCTGGGACCTCCCCAAGCTCGCGGCGTACTACGCGGAGCGGGCGGCCGGCGGGGTCGGCCTGATCATCACCGGCGGGTACGCACCCAACAAGCGCGGCTGGCTGAAGCCGTTCGCCAGCGAGATGACCACCCGGCTGCAGGCCCACCGCCACCTCCAGGTCACCGACGCGGTGCACGAGGCCGAGGGGGCGATCGCGATGCAGATCCTGCACGCCGGCCGTTACGGCTACACCCCGTTCTCGGTCTCGGCCTCGGCGAAAAAGGCCCCGATCAACCCGTTCAAGCCGAGCGCGCTGTCGACCAAGGGTGTCGACCAGACGGTCTCCGACTTCGCGCACTCCGCCGGGCTCGCCCAGAAGGCCGGGTACGACGCCGTGGAGATCATGGGCTCCGAGGGCTACCTGATCAACCAGTTCCTGGCCGAGCGCACCAACGAGCGCACGGACGAGTGGGGCGGCACCGCCACCCGCCGGATGCGGTTCCCGGTGGAGATCGTGCGCCGTACCCGGGAGACCGTCGGCGACGACTTCCCGATCATCTACCGGATCTCGCTCCTCGACCTGGTCGAGGGCGGCCAGACCTGGGACGAGGTGCTCGAGCTCGCGTTCCTGCTCGAGGACGCCGGGGCGACGGTCTTCAACACCGGCATCGGCTGGCACGAGGCCCGGGTGCCGACGATCATCACCCAGGTGCCGCGCGGTGCCTGGACCTGGGCGACCGCCCGGTTGAAGAAGGAGGTCGCGATCCCGGTCTGCGCGTCGAACCGGATCAACACCCCCGAGCTCGCCGAGCAGATCATCGCCGACGGGAGCGCTGACCTGGTCTCGATGGCCCGGCCGCTGCTCGCCGACCCCGAGTTCGTGAACAAGGCCGCTGTCGGCCGGAGCGACGAGATCAACACCTGCATCGCCTGCAACCAGGCGTGCCTGGACCACGTCTTCGCGAACAAGAAGGCCTCGTGCCTGGTGAATCCGCGCGCCTGCCGGGAGACCGAGCTGGTGCTGACCCCGACTCTCCGTCCGCGCGAGGTCGCGGTCGTGGGCGCCGGTCCGGCCGGGCTCTCCGCCGCGGTCTCCCTCGCCGAGGCCGGCAACAAGGTCACCCTCTTCGAGAAGAGCGAGCACCTCGGTGGCCAGTTCCGCCTCGCGATGGCCGTCCCCGGCAAGGAGGACTTCGCCGAGACGTTGCGCTACTTCAGCCGTCGCCTGGAGGTCCTCGGCGTCGACGTCCGGCTCGGCACCGAAGCCTCGATCGACGCCCTCGGCGGCTTCGACGAGGTCGTGATCGCCACCGGCGTCACGCCCCGGGTGCCGGCGATCCCGGGCATCGACCACCCGAAGGCCGTCCTCTACTCCGCCGTGCTCGACGGATCGGTGGTTCCCGGCAAGCGGGTCGCCGTGATCGGAGCCGGCGGCATCGGAGTCGACGTGTCGGTCTTCCTGACCCACGTCGAGGAGTCCCTCGACGAGTGGCTTGCGCACTGGGGCGTCGGCGACCCCACGGCGCTCGACACGTCAGGGGACCGCGGCGGCCTGTCCTACCCCACCCAGCGCACCGCCGCCCGCGAGGTGACGCTGATCCAACGCAAGACCTCGATGATCGGTAAGGACCTCGGCAAGACCTCCGGTTGGGCACACCGCTCGGTGCTCAAGCAGTCCGGCGTGAAGCAGATCAGCGGGGCGACGTACGACCTGATCGACGACGCCGGCCTGCATGTCTCGGTGGACGGCAAGCCCCTGGTGCTCGACGTCGATCACGTGGTGATCTGCGCCGGACAGGAGTCCGTCCGCGGCCTGTACGACGACCTGGTCGCAGCAGGCCGTCCGGTGACGATCATCGGCGGGGCCGACGTCGCCGCCGAGCTCGACGCCAAGCGCGCCATCGCGCAGGGTGTGGAGCTGGCCGCGAGCTGATCCGGTCAGGCGGTCAGCACCACGACCCCGGCGGCCGCGAGGACAGCGACCGACACCAGGTCCGGCTTCAGCACGGTGCCGATCTTCGGACCGTGGTCCCGGTGCGACCAGCAGAGCAACGCGAACGCCACGTCGCTGGTCAACCCAGCAGCAATGGCGGGCCAGCGCAGATCCTCGTCGAACGCGGCCCAGACCAACAACGTCCCGAGCACACCGAAGAGCACTGCCCGGTGCCTCATCAAGATGGCGAGATCCGGGCCGTCGATCGTCGTGCCGTAGGCACGCTCCATCCCCGCGACACCCAGCACCCCGAGGACGGGCGGGAGATGGATGGCAGCTGCGATCAGGAGCAGCACGGTGACCACGACGTCGGAGTCCATGGACCCAGCATGGACCCGTCGGTCCGCGATGGAAGTCTGCGGACCCCCTCAGTCGCTATGGATACCGGCGAGACCGCTCTGGTACGCCACGACGACGGCTTGGGTCCGGTCACGGACTCCAAGTTTCGCCAGCACGCTGCTCACGTGGGTCTTCACGGTGCCGACGCTGATCACCAGTCGCTCGGCAATATCGACATTCGAAAGGCCCAGCGCCAGCAGCTGGAGAATTCCCTGCTCCCGCTCGGTGAGCCGGGCGACGGCGTCTGCGGCACCTGGATCGGCTTGCGGCGCGATCGCGAACTCGGCGATCAGGCGACGCAACGAAGAGGGCGCCATCAATGCCGCGCCGGAGTGCACCGCGCGCACTCCCCTGATCAGGTCCTCGGCGTCCCCGTCCTTGAGGAAGAACCCAGCAGCGCCGGCTCGAACCGCACGGAAGACGTAGTCGTCCAGGTCGTAGGTGGTCAGCACGATCACCTGCACCGAGGGCAACGCCCCCCGGATCTGCTTGGTGGCCTCTAGCCCGTCCAGCACCGGCATCCGGATGTCCATCACCACCACGTCCGGGCGATGTCGAGCCGCTGCCGCGACCGCCGCCTGCCCGTCCGCGGCTTCCGCGACCACCTCGACGCCCTCGGCTCCGTCGAGCAGTGCTCGCAGCGCGCTGCGGATCAGGTCCTGGTCATCAACCAGAAGCACCTTGATGCTTTCGCTCATCGGGTCACAGCCGTCTCCACCGGGGTCGGCAGGATCGCCTGGATCACCCAGCTGCCACGCTCTCCGGAGGAGACGACCTCACCGCCGAAGAGCCGGGCTCGTTCGTCCATCCCACGGCGGCCGTGCCCGGGGTCCGCATTCCCGTCGCCCACGTAGGGATTGGTCACAGTCATCGTCAGCCGGCCCTCGGCCCAGGTCAGGTTCAGGGTCGCTGTCCCGCGCTCACCGTGCCGACGGGCGTTGGTGAGAGCCTCCTGCACGATTCGGAACGCCACCAGGGAGAGCGCCGGCGGCAGCTCGCGCGGATCACCCTCGACGACCGTTCGCACCTCCTGGCCCGCGGAGCGGCACTGCTCGACCAGCATGGGCAGGTTGCCCAACCCGTCGATCGGCGCGGTGGCTGCTTCGTCGCCGGAGGTGCGTAGTACGCCGAGCAGCCGGCGCAGGTCCGTCATCGCGAGCCTGGCTGAGTCCTCCAGCGCCGCCAGATCCGCGACCGTCACCGGCTGGCCGTCCTCGAGGTGCCGGCGGGTGACCTGAGCCTGCAGGGAAACCGAGCTGAGGTTGTGGGCGACGACGTCGTGCAGCTCGTGTGCGATCCGCAGCCGCTCCTCGTCGGTAGCCCTGCGAATGTCCTTGCTGCGGGAGGAGACCAGCTCACCGGCGTAGGACGTTGCCTGGTCGGCGCGCCGGGAGGTCAGCTGAAGCGCGAGGCCGAGCAACCATGGGGCGGCAGTGAAAAGCACAGGGAACGCCACGTCAGCCACCGAGACATCTCGCCCGGGCTGCGTGACGTTGGTGGAGAGCAGCAGCAGTACGCCGGCAGCCGCCCACGGCTGTCGGCGCAGGCGAGCCCACCGGCCCACGACGAAGCATGCCCAGACCAAGTTGATCAAGAACACGTCCTCCAACGGGCGTCCGCCGTCGACCGCGTCGACGGAGTACAGCCCGAGGAAAGCGACACCCAGGGCCGCCAGCGGCCAGCGCCGTCCGAACCCGACAACGGCGACGACCGCTAACCCCCAAGCGATCGGCAGCGCCCGATCCTCGGCGTCGAGGGCGGCGGCAATCACCCAGATCGCGAGCAAGATGACCAGCCCGAGCTCGAGCACGCGCGGCCGCCAACGAACGGCGAGCGAGCTCCACGGCGGCATGCTTCGGATCGTACGCAGCAAGGTTGGTACCGCGAGGCGGATCTTCAGGGTCCGCGCCTCTGTCTGGAGACAGAGGACGGGGCGCCGGTGTCGCGACCCGCTCCCGATGCGACACGCGCCGTGCCGGCGCCAACCTGGAGCCATGACGAACACACCTGCTGCCGCCACGACCATCGCCCGCCCGCTGCGAACCAACCCGGTAGTTCCCGCCATCGCCGGCGTTGCTGCCATCGGCCTGGCGATCTACCAGGTCGCGACCCCAGGATCAGCGACCGCGTCCTACGACAGCTTCTCCGACTGGCTCCGCGAGACGCTGTTCCTGCTCTACCTGTTGGGCAGCATCGGCGCCCTCACGCTCGCCCTGAGCGACGGCGTCTCTGCCAAGGTACCGACCCGGATGATCCAGGCCGGGTACGCGCTGATCGCGTTCGGGGCCGCTGCCGGCATGGTGCTGCGCGACGACCCCGACTGGTTCTTCGTGCTCGCCGGCCCGGGCTTGTTGCTGAGCACCGTCGGCTTCATCTGGCTGGCGATCGACGCCTACCGGCGTCGCACTCTCCCGCTGTGGGCCGCAGTGCATGCCGGCGCCGGCGGCGCGGTCGCGATCCTGATGTCGGAGCTCGGTACGTCGGTGCTGATCGGCGCCTTCTGGGTGTACCTCGCTCACCGCAGCTCCGAGAGCTGACCGGTCCGGACTACTCGCGAGTGCCCTTGGTGTCGGGGTCGATCTGGTCGGCCTCGCGAAGCCGGTCGTCGCGGTGCGCCGCCTGCTGGAGGAAGCCGGTCTCGGCCTCCTGCGCCCGCTCCTGGGCCCGCTCGGCCTCCAACTGCAGACGCTCCGCCCTCAGCCGCTCCTCCTGGGCCCGCAGTTCGGCGTCGGGGAGTCCCTGGGCGTGCTGGCTGGCCTCCGACCGCAGCTCGGTCGCGTGCTCACGCCTCTCGTGGGCATCCTTCTCGCGCTTGCGGCGCATCAGCACCTGCGCAAGGGCGAGGAGCGCTACGACAGCCGCGACGGCGACGACAATCCAGATAATGTCTTCAGAGTCCATGTCTCTCGGTGTACCCCGATTCCGACGGTTCATGCTCCGAGCGGCCATGGTCTGCCCGGAGCATGGCGATCTGCGCGCGAGGAGAGCAGTCGCGCAAGCGATCCGTCTCAGGATCCGTGTACGAAATAGTTGTCGCAGAATCGAGCGGCACCACGGGTTGTGAACACCGTCGTGTTGAGCCCTGTTTCCCCATTCTTGATGGGGTGTTCCGCCCTAGAAAACTGTCGGCAGGCCCCGGTTGATTTGTCCTAGCGGATCGGGCCGCTACCTCGGGAAAGTAGAACCGCATGGACAACGCCAGCAACTGTTTCAACACCACTAGGTTGAGCGATCTCGACCTGCTCCTCGGTGGGGTCGTCGACCTCGTCGAGGAGAACACCGCCTCCGCACGACGCTGGGCGAGGTTAGTCGAACTGCACCGCCGCAACACCCGCCGGCACGCTTCGGAACCTGAGGTGTCGGTGACCCCGGGGTGGGGGCCGATGACCCCACGGGAGTGGACCGCGTCGCAAAGGTCGGCGTCCGGATCACAGCGTTCCTGCGCAAGCACCTGCGCCGGTATGCCGAAGTCAGTACGGAGATGGTGACCTGCACGATCACCCAGCTCCGCAACCGCCTCAACTACGAGATCCGCAAGCTCGTCACCGCTGATGCGGAGTTCGCGAAGAACTACGCCGACCGCACCGTGCACGCCCTCGAGACCGACGAAGGCATCGGGGTCCTGTCCATCACCAACAGCATCGACCAGGTCAAACTCGCCCGGCACCGCCTCCACCTCAGTGCGAAAGCGTTAAGAAGCGCCGGAGACGGACGCACCATCGAGCAGCTGCTGACCGACCCGGCCGGCGACCCCGTCGCCCTGTCAACAAAGTCGTACTCACCCACCGACGCGATCTGGCGCTACGTCGTGGCCACCACCCCCACCTGTGTCGAGCCCGGCTGCGACCGACCCTCCGTGGAGTGCGAACTCGACCACGACAAACCCTGGCCCCACGGGACCACCGCCCCCGACAACCTCGCACCCCGGTGCCGACGCCACCACAAACTCAAGCACGCCCGCGCCGTACGACCAGAGATCGAAGGGGAGTACGCCTACGCCAGCTAGTCAGACGACAGCGTGCAGATGCCACGAGCACGAGCAAGCTCGGTTCGGGCTCGCTCTTAGGCGTGCTTGGTGTCGTGCTCGTGCGCGCGGTGGGAACGGGGCTCCACCTGGAAGGTGGCGTGCTCGATGGCGAAGCAGTCGTCCACGCAGTGGCTCAGGTCGTCGAGGATCCGCCCGACCCCGCGGGCGGCCAGCGCCTCGTCGGTCACGGTGACGTGCGCCGAGAGCGCCGGCATCCCGCTCGTGATCGTCCAGGCGTGCAAGTCGTGTACCTCGACGACACCGTCGACCTCGGCCAGGTGGCGCCGTACCTCCTCGACGTCGAGCCCCGGGGGTACCGCCTCCAGCAGTACGGCGCCGACCTCGCGCAGCAACGACCAGGCCCGTGGCAGCACCAGCGCCGCGATCACCAGCGAGGCGATCGAGTCGGCACGGAGGAAGCCGGTGGTCAGCACCACGACACCAGCAACGATCGCGGCCACCGACCCGAGGGTGTCGCTGACCACCTCCAGGTACGCACCGCGCATGTTCAACGAGCTGTCCTTGCGGCGGGTGAGCACGGCGACCGAGACCAGGTTCGCGGCCAGACCCACCGCGGCGAAGACCAGCATCTGGCCAGCGTCGATGTCGACCGGGTCGATCAACCGCGTGGTGCCGGCGTAGGCAAGGTAACCGCAGACCCCGAGCAGGACGAGGGCGTTGAGGGCTGCCGCCAGGATCTCCACCCGGTGGTAGCCGAAGGTCCGGCGCGGACTGGCCGGCCGGGTCGCGATCAGGGAGGCACAGAGGGCGATGGTGATCCCGGCGGCATCGGTGAGCATGTGACCGGCGTCGGCGAGCAGGGCCAGCGATCCGCTCCACCAGGCGCCGACTGCCTCGACCACCACTACGGTCGCGGTGACGGCCAGGACGAAGAGCAGCCGGCGCCGGTCCTCGGCGCGCCCCCCGGCGTGGCCGGAGGTCCCTCCCGCAGCATGCGAATGACCGGCGCCCATGAGATCAGGATAGGGACCCGAGGATCGCGCTACGGTGCTCTGGTGGACGACGTCGTGGTCCCTGTCCCGCAGCACTCCGCGCTGCCCCTGACCGCTGTCGTCATTCCGGTCCGTGAGGCGGAGACGATCGTGAGCCAGCGCGTCCTCCAGCTCAGCCCCGAGCTCCTCCCGCGCGACCGGAGCACCTCGGCGCACATCACCCTGCTGGCCCCGTTCCTGCCGCCCGAGCAGATCGACGACGGCGTGATCGGCGAGCTCGCCCGATGCTTCGCCGACGTCACGCCGTTCGGCTTCACACTCACCGAGCTCTGCCAGTTCCCCGGGGGCGTGACCTACCTGGCTCCCGACCCCGCGAGCACCTTCCGGCGCATCACCCAGAAGCTGCACCGGGCGTTCCCCGAGTTCCCGCCGTACGGAGGGGCCTTCGACGAGGTGGTCCCGCACCTGACCGTCCCGCTGGCCCCCGGTGAGGACGCCGGGTCGCTCCGGGTGGCGGTGAACCGGTTGCTGCCGCTCACCGCCCACGCCGTCGAGGCCACGCTGGTCCACGTCGAACCCGACCAGACCCACGTCATTGCAGTGCTGCCCTTCGGGATCACCGCTGCCTGAGCCCGGTGGCAGGATGACCGGGTGAGCAGCAGCGGCGGCGGCATCCGTGTCCTGCCCTCCGCGGACCGTTTCGTCACCCGCGCCGAGGGCCGGACGACCCGACACTCGTTCTCGTTCGGGGTGCACTACGACCCGCAGAACCTCGACTTCGGTGCGATGGTCGCCCACAACGACGAGGAGCTCCCGCCGGGCACCGGGTACGCCGACCATCCGCACCGGGACACCGAGATCGTCACCTGGGTCCTCGAGGGCGCTCTGCGGCACACGGACAGCGCCGGCAACAGCGGCGTGCTGCTGGCCGGTGATGTCCAGCGGATCACCGCCGGCTCGGGGATCGTGCACAGCGAGACCACCGAGCCGGGCGTCACGACCCGCTTCCTGCAGACCTGGCTCCGGCCCGACGAACCTGGCGGCGCGCCGTCGTACGAGGTCGGACGTGGGGTTCCCGCCCGCGGTTTGATCGAGGTGGTCGGGGGCAACGGGCTCGCGATCGCCACGACCGGTGCCCGGCTCTCCCTCCTCGACGGGGCCACCGGCGTCGTCCCCCTGCCGGACGCCCCGCTCGTGCACGTCTTCGTCGTCGCCGGACGGGCCGGTCTCGAGGACCGGCTGCTGAGCGCAGGGGACGCCGCGCGGTTGAGCGACGGCGGCAGCCGGTCGCTGCGGGCCGAGGAGCCCCTCACTGCGGCGGTCTGGGCCTTCGGCATATGAGGCCGGTCGATCGCCGGTATCGTGCGCGTGGACCGCACCGGGTCGCGCACCAGATCGAGGAGAGAACACTGTGAAGAACCGTGCCGAAGGCCGTTCGGGCCGGCTGGTGGATCACGCCAAGGTCGCGCTGCACTCCGCACTGCAGAAGCGGAACCTCGACCTGGTCCGCAACCCGTTCCCGGTGCAGGTCTCCACGGCGCTCTCCTGGCTCCAGCTCGGCACCGTGCTTGACGTCGGCGCGAACATCGGGCAGTACGGCGCCGCCCTCCGGGCCAGCGGATTCGGTGGCCGGATCATCTCCTGCGAACCGCTCTCCGACGCCTTCCCGCACCTGGCCCGACGCGCCCAGGGCGACGCCACCTGGACGACCCTGAACACCGCGGTCGGCACCGAGCCCGGCGAGATCGAGATCAACGTCTCGGCGAACTCCTACTCGTCCTCGATCCTGCCGATGACAGACGCCCACAGCCTGGCCGCCCCGGGGTCGGAGTACGTCCGGGCCGAGAAGGTGCCGATGACGACGATCACCGAGATCCTCTCCGCGCAGCAGGTCGACCCGGCCAGGACGCTGCTCAAGGTCGACACCCAGGGTTACGAGGGCCAGGTCCTCGACGGCGCCGGTGACCAGTTGTCCTCGTTCGCTGCCGTGCAGCTCGAGCTCTCCATGGTCCCGCTGTACGACGGCGCCCCGCTCTTCGAGGACCTCCTCGCGCGGATGACCGCAGCAGGGTTCGGCATCTTCGCCCTCGAGGGCGGGTTCGGCGACCCCCGCACCGGCCGGATGCTCCAGTGCGACGGCTTCTTCGTCCGCAACGAGATGATGCCGGACCCCTCCGGGACCTTCTGAGCGCGCTCGTCTCAGGGGATCAGTACGCCCGGGTTCAGCACCCCGGTCGGGTCGATCCGCTCCTTCACGGCCCGCAGCATCATCACGCCGACCGGACCGATCTCCTCGGCCAGCCACGGCTTGTGGTCCTGGCCGACGGCGTGGTGGTGGGTGATCGACGCGCCGTTGCGGACCATCGCGTCCGATGCCGCGGCTTTGGCGGCGAGCCACTGCGGCAGCGGGTCCTCGGACGCCTTCGTGGCGACCGTGAAGTACAGCGAGGCGCCGGTCTCGTAGACGTGCGAGATGTGGCAGAGCACCAGGGTCGACTCGCCGAGCGCGCCGACCAGGGCAGCCTTGACCGACGCGTAGACGTGGTCGAGGTTCGACCAGAAGGTGACCGTCTCCATCGTCTCGACCAGGACACCGACATCGAGGAGCGAGTCGCGCAGGTACGGGCCGTGGAACCGGCCGTCGGCCCAGGCCTGGCCGCTGTCCGGGCCCTGGTTCTCGCCACCGAGGCTGCTGAGCAACGCGCTGACGGCGGTCCCCCGCGCCTCGACCGCGGTCGGGGTGCCCTCGTAGCCGGTGACCATCAGGCAGCCCCCTGAGGCGCTGTCGCCCTCGCCGACCTCGGCCGGCTTCGCCAGGTTGATCGCGGTCTCGTTCTCGTCGGAGAGCCGGAGCACCGTCGGCATCACGCCGGACTGCGCCAGGGTGCGCATCGCCGCGGCGCCCGCGGCGAAAGAGTCCCAGCGCCAGGCCTCGTAGGTCCGGACCTCCGGCAACGGGCGGACCCGGACACGGACCGCGGTGACGACGCCGAACGCCCCCTCCGAGCCCATCACCAGCTCCCGCAGGTCGGGGCCGGCCGCGTTGGCCGGGGAGTTGCCGAGCTCGAGGGTGCCCTGCGGGGTCGCGACCCGCAGACCGACGACCAGGGAGTCGAAGCGGCCGTAGCCGGCGGAGGACTGGCCCGAGGAGCGGGTGACCGCGAAGCCACCGATCGAGGCGTACTGGAAGGACTGCGGGAAGTGCCCGAGGGTGACGCCCTCGGCTCCCAGCAGCGCCTCGGCGGCCGGACCGCGCAGGCCGGGCTCGAGCACTGCGGTCATCGAGGTGTGGTCGACCTCGACGAGCTTGTCGAAACGGAGCAGGTCCAGCGAGATCACACCGGCGAAGCCGTCACGCCGCGCGACCAGGCCACCGACGACCGAGGTGCCACCGCCGAACGGGACGACGGCCACGTGCCGCGCGACGGCCCACGCGATCAGGGCCGCGACCTCGTCGTGGGTCGCCGGACGCACGACGGCGTCCGGCGAGTCGGTCCCGTCGCCGGCGCGCAGCTTCAGCAGGTCGGGGGTCGACTTGCCGCGGGTCCGGTGCAGCCGGGACTCGTCGTCGACCAGGACGTTCTCCGCGCCGACGATCGCGGCGAGCTCGTCGAGCAGCTCGTCGGCCAGGGGTGTGGAGAGCCGGACGTCAGCAGCATCGACAGCCGGGGTGGGGGTGGTACCGATGAAGGTGTCGACGAGGGTGAAGGCGCTCTCGGCCAGCGGGCCGGCGTGGGCCGGGTCGCCCCAGCGGGACCAGTGCATCTCGGGCGACGTGGGGTCGGAGATGGGGCTCGGGTTCGGCACGGACTGTTTCGGCGTCATGTGTTACAGTGTTACACATGACGTCACGTTGTCACAAGCACCCGTCGTGGATCCGATGAGCTCCGCTCCGACCGACGCGCCGCGCTCGACCGAGGACCTCGCGCTGGACGCTGCCCGCGAGGCGATCCTGGCCGTCGGTTGGAGCCGTACGACGCTCACCGAGATCGCCCGCCGCGCCGACCTGAGCCGGATGACGCTCTACCGCCGCTGGCCGGAGATGAGCGCGCTCCTCGCCGACCTGATGACCCGGGAGTGGGCGGGACTCGTCGACCTCGGGACCCCGTCGCCGAACCACCGGGAGCGCCTCGTCGACGGGATCGTCACCACCGTCCGCGCCCTGCGTGCCAACGAGCTGTTCACCCGGATCATCGAGCTCGACCCGCAGATGCTCCTCCCTTACCTGCTCGAACGTCCCGGTCGCTCGCAGGAGCTCGTGCTCACCCTGCTGGTCGCCGAGATCACCGCTGGCCAGGCGGCCGGGGAGATCCGTGACGGCGACCCCCGCGTGCTCGCTCGGTCCGTCCTGCTCGGCGCGCACGGTTTCACGTTGTCCGCCCAGACCATGGCTGACGCCGGGATCGCCGCCGACGCGTTCGACCGCGAGCTCGCCCAACTCGTCGAGAGGTACCTGCAGCCATGACCCGTCGAGACGGCGCCAGCGTGCCCGGTCAGGACGATGCCCTGCCGACGACCGACCGGGGCCGACTGGTCGCGGGCTCTGCCGGCATCCCGGAGAAGACCGACGTCCTGGTGATCGGCCTCGGCGTCACCGGCGCCGGGGTCGCCCTCGACGCGGCCTCCCGCGGTCTGGACGTCGTCGCCGTCGACGCGTTCGACGTCGCCTGGGGGACCTCGCGCTGGAGCAGCAAGCTGGTCCACGGCGGCCTCCGCTACCTCGCCTCGGGTCAGGTCGGGATCGCCCACGAGAGCGCCGTCGAGCGCGGCATCCTGATGGAGTCGACCGCTCCGCACCTGGTGCACGCGCTGCCGATGGTGGTGCCGCTGACCGACGACGTGACCGCGTTCTCGGCGTTCCTGACCCGCCGCGGCGTCGGCGCCGGCGACCTGCTCCGCCGGGTCGCCCGGACCAGCCGGAAGACCCTGCCCAAGCCGCGGCGGATCTCCGCCACCGAGACCCGCACCCTGGCCCCCGTCCTCCGCCGCGACGTCCGCGGCGGCATCCTCTCCTGGGACGGCCAGCTCGAGGACGACGCCCGACTGGTCCTCGGCATCGCCCGCACCGCCGCCGCTCTCGGCGCCCGCGTGCACACCCGCACCCGGGCCCTCCAGGTCACCGGCACCGGCGCGGTCCTCCGCGACGAGCTCACCGGGCAGGAGCGCAGGATCGAGGCCGGCATGGTGATCAGCGCTGCCGGGGTCTGGGCGGGCGAAGTCGTTCCCGGCATCAGCCTGAAACCCAGCCGCGGCACCCACCTGGTGCTGCGCGCCTCCTCGCTCCCGCACGTGCGCTGTGCGTTGATGGCGCCGGTACCGAACGCCTCCAACCGGTTCGTGTTCGCCCTGCCGCAGCCCGACGGGACCTTCTACGTCGGCCTGACCGACGAGGAGGTCGACGGCGCGATCCCCGACGTGCCCGACGTGCCCGAGGAGGACGTCGTGTTCCTGCTCGACGTGATCTCGCGCGCGCTCGAGCACCCGGTCACCCGGGCCGACGTCGTCGGGTCCTACGCCGGACTGCGCCCCCTGCTGCGCAGCCACGGTTCGACGGCCGACCTGTCCCGCAAGCACGCGGTGCTGACCTCGGGCACCGGGGTCGTCACGATCGTCGGCGGGAAGCTGACCACCTACCGGCGGATGGCGCAGGACGCCGTCGACGCAGCGCTGAAGAACGCCGGTTGGACGGCGCGAGCGTGCCGGACCAAGGCCTTGCCGCTGCTCGGCGCGGCACAGCGGGAGGTGCTCCTCGACGTACCGGCCCCCACGCGGCTGGTACGGCGCTTCGGCACCGAGGCCCCGGCCGTGCTCGCCAACGCGGTCGCCCACGGCCTCACCGAGGACGAGGCGTTGACCCCGGTCAGCTCCGCGATCCCGGCGACCCTGGCCGAGTTCGTCTTCGGCATCACCCACGAGGGGGCGGCCGACCTGGACGACCTGCTCGACCGGCGTACCCGGATCGGGCTGGTGCCGGTGGACCGCGAGGAAGCACGGGCGCTGGCACAGCGGGCTTTCGCCGTGGCCCGGGACGGCGCCGGCGCCTAGGTCCCCGGGCGGACGAGTCCCTGGTCGTAGGCGTAGACGATCGCGGCCGGACGGTCGCGCAGGTCGAGCTTGGTGAAGATCCGTCCGATGTGGCTCTTCACCGTGAGCTCGGAGATGAACAGCTCGTCGGCGATCTCGCCGTTGGAGCGGCCTGCGGCCATCGCGCAGAGCACCTCGAGCTCGCGGGCGGTGAGAACTTCGTGCCGGACCGACGGCGCCGGCTCGGCGCTCTGCCGATAGCTGGTCAGCACCCGGCCGGTGACGGCCGGGTCCAGCCACGAGTCCCCGGCGGCGACCGCACGGACCGCCCGGATCAGGTCGTCGGCCGAGGAGTCCTTCAGCAGGAAGCCGGCGGCGCCGGCACGCAGCGCTCCGGACAGCATCTCGTCGTCATCGAAGGTGGTCAGCACCAGGACCGGGGGGGCATCTTCGCGAGCGGCGAGCGCCCGGGTCGCGGTGATGCCGTCGACCTGCCGCATCCGCAGGTCCATCACGACCACGTCGACGGTGCCGGCCGCGTCGAGCGCATCCGGAAGCTCGACGCCGTCCGCACACTCCGCGACGATCTCGAACCCGTCGCGACGGCGGAGGATCCGGCGCAGGCCGGAGCGGACCAGCTCCTGGTCGTCGACGAGGACGACCCGCGTCTCGGTTGTTTCCGGGCTCACCAGGCCACCCGGCCCGTTCCGTGCGCCCGCCAGGGGCAGGAGAGCAGCCCGTTGCGCTCGCGGAGCGGGACCGTCAGGTCCACCAGCCAGTCGTCGGCGTCCTGCTGCGCGGACAGCGTCGCGCCGAGCTGCTCGGCGCGGGCGCTCATCCCGGCCAACCCGGAGCCCGGACCGTCCGGTCTCGGCGCGCTGGACCGCGCCGGGTCGGGGAGGGCGTTGCGGACGACCAGACGGGCTTGCCTGGGGGTCACCGAGAACAGCACCCGGGCGGTGCTCGTCGGGGCGTGCTTGGCGATGTTCGCCAACGACTCCTGAGCGATCCGGTACAGCCCGAGGCCGGTGGCCTGCGCGAGCCGAGCCGGGTCGCCGGTCTGCTCGTACGCGATCTCGAGCCCGGCGCGCTCCATCTGGGCGACCAGATCGGCGATCTCCGCGCCGCCGGGAAGTGCCTGGGTCGACGACGGCCCGTCGGCGAGGGTGCTCACCGTCTGCCGGATGTCGGCCATCGCCTGCCGACCGACCCCCTCGGCGTCGGAGAGCGCCGCGTCGATCTCGGCCACGACCGGGGCACCCTCGGCGGAGTCCAGGTCGCGCAGCGCGTGGCGGGCGCCGGTGATCTGCAGCAGGGTCACGCTCAGCGAGTGCGCCACCAGGTCGTGGATCTCGCGGGCGATCCGCTCCCTCTCGGCGAGGGTCGCGCGGGCGTGCTCCCCTTCCCGCGCGGCGCGTTCGGCCGCCAGGGCCCGCATCTGCCACAGAAGCATGTACCCGACGACGAAACCGAGCGGGATGTCGATCAGGTGCACCGGCGTCCCCAGGAGGCCGGGACCTGCCGCAGCCACCGAGATCATCGCCAACGAGATCCCACCGACGACCAACCCGTTGCGGACACCGTCGCGGGCGACGACCTCGGCCGTCAGCAGGGCGAGCAGAGCCGGTGCGGTGTCGAACCCGATCCCCCCGCTGACCGGGGCGCTGAGCAGCCACCCGGCAGCCAGGAGTCCGGCGACGGTCTCGACGCTGTGCGGCAGGTGCCGACCCAGACCGATCATCCAGATCCCCGGGAGGCAGACCAGCAGGACGGTGAGCGCGACCCACTGCGGCGGCCAGAGTGCGTCGCGCAGGCTCAGCGAGATCAGGACGGACCCGACCTGGCCTGCGATCGCGACCACCGGGATCCACCAGGGATAGGCCAGGCCGTGCGCCTCGACGTGCTCCTCGATCCGGGTGCGCAACCAGCCCGCGGGCGCGGCCGCGTTCCCGGTCACGGGGGACTCCTGGAGGGGGCGCACGGATCCAAGAGTAGGGAGCGACGAAGGATCCGGCATCCGCCCCCGGTGGTGGGGGTGGTTCCTACCCAGGTCGTAGCAGGGTCGGTACCGCGGAGCGATGTCCGTGACGTTCCCGCTCTCGTAGTTTCGATGGGACAACGAGAGGACGGTGATCTGGATGACCTGGTCGGAAACCCACCGACGGTGGCAGGCACTGCAGGAGGTCGAGGCCCTGGCGAACGCGGGCGCCGAGGAGCTCCCCTGGAACGACGACTATGCCGAGATCTTCGGTGACCGGGAGAGCCTGGCCGCGGCCCTGCGCTACCGCTGGACCCTGGCCCGGGACACGCAGCTCGACACCCACCTGCCCGAGACCGTGCTCGAGGAGCAGCGCGCCCGGCTGACCGAACGCAACGCCGGCGTCCTGCGGCTGTTGCGCGCCTTCGAGACCGGGACGCGGGTGCCGCTGCTGCGCACGGCCTGACCCCTGGCTGACCCGGGTTCGGCGGGCCGGGTTCAGCGGGCAGACCGCAGGAACGACTCCAGGACCGGACCTGCAGTACGCGAGCCGGACTCACCGTCGGCGACGAAGACAGCCACGGCCAGGTCTCCCTGCGCGCCGATCATCCAGGCGTGCGTCGGCAACGGGGGCGCCGAGCCGTACTCGGCGGTGCCGGTCTTGGCGAGCACCGAGGGCGGCGCCAGGGCCTGCAGGAACGAGCCCGACCCCTCGCCGACGACGGCGCGCATCAGCGCGCGCAGGCTCCCGGCCTCGGCCTGAGTGAGCGGCTCGTCGGGAAGCTGCAACCGAGCGCCCGAGTCCTCGATCATGACCGGGAGGACCGTCCGACCCGCGACGACGCTCGCCGCGACCGCCGCCATCGCCATCGGTGAGGCGAGGATCTTCCCCTGCCCGATCAGGTCGGCCGCGGCCTCGGTTTCCCCACCGGGCGCCGGCACCTGGCCGAAGTACGCCGGGAACCCGAGGTCGTGGTCGACCCCGAAGCCGAGCGCCGCCGCAGCGTCGGAGAGCGCCGTCCCGGTGATCTTCGCGCGGGAGGAGATGAACGCGGTGTTGCACGAGTTCGCGACTGCTTCGCGCAACGTGATCCTGCCGAGCTTGCCCGCGGGGTAGTCGGAGTAGTTCTTGAAGCTCTTCCCGTTCACCGTGACGGTCGCCGGGCATGCCACCGGCGAGCCCGGCGTCAGGCCTGAGCGGAGCAGCGCCAGCGAGCTGACCACCTTGAACGTCGACCCGGGTGCGTACCGGCCGAAGGTCGCCGTGTTCTGGCCCTGCGAACCGGGCCCGCTCGCCGCCGCCAGGATCTCCCCGGTCGACGGCTTGATCGCCACCAGGGCGCTGGCGGGACGGTACCGGGCGAGCAAACGCTGGGCGGTCGTCTGGAGCCGGGTGTCCAGGGTCAGCGTGATCGGCTCGCCCTGGGCCGGCTCGGCCTCGAACAGGACCCGCGGGTCCGCCGGCTCCTGAGCGAGGTCCGAGGCCTCCTCGACGACCTGCTGCGCCACGACCCGGTAGCCGCTCTCCCCACCGAGGGTCTCGTCGTAGCGGAGCTGGAGCCCGGAAAGCCCGGCGATGTCCCCGGCGCGCAGCCGGCCGTTGCTCTTCTCGATGATCTCGGCGGTCGCCGGGCCGACCGTTCCGAGGATCGCGGAGGCGAAGTCCTTCGTCGGCGCTAGCGGCAACCGGTCGTCGATGCCCCGGGCACCCGGGATCCGCGCGATCCGGGCGCGCAATGTCGCCGTGACCTCGGTCCGACGCAGCACCACCGCCTGGACGAACGCCTTCGGACCGGCCTTGACGACCGCCCGCACGAACGGCGCGGCGCTGACCTCGACCTGGGCCGCGAGCCGGCGCGCCGAGGAGGCGGCGGCCGCAGCCGGGACCTGGGTCTTGTCGATCCCGTACCTGACCACCGGGCGGAGCGCGACGAGCGTCTGGTCCCGGCGTCCGACGATCGCGCCCCGGGTCGCCGCGATCCGTTGGACGACGAGTTTGTCCCCCCGGGTCAGCGACGACTCGATGATCGAGGGCCGCCAGTCGACCTTCCAGGTCTCGCCGTCCTTCACCAGCCGGGCCGTGGTCTCGCGGTTCCAGAGCACGTCGTCGAGGCCGCCGGCGGACCGGTTCGTCGTCCACTGCAGCGTCGCGGTCCGGGTGTCCCCGTCACCGGTGAGGTCGGAGACTTCGACCTTCGACGTCAGGTCCTTCAACGGCTTCACCAGCTCGGCGTACTCCGCGACGGCGCGGTCGTCGGTGAAGGCGACCTTCGCGACGTCGCCGGAGGTCAGCCCCGACGCCAACCTCTCCGCTGCGGCACGGGCCTTCTCGTCGCCGTCCCCGAAAGGTCCGCACCCGGTCACCACCAGGACCACGGCCAGGAGGAGCACGACGAGAGGGCGGCGAGGGGTCCGAGACATGGGTCGAGTCGACCAGACCCGCGCTCACGGTTCAAGCCACGCGGCGTACCCTCGGCCCGTGCAGATCAGGGGGCTCTTCGCGGACACCACCCCCCTGCGCAACGCCCACTTCCGCCGGCTGTGGAAGGCGAACATCATCACCGTCGTCGGCGCCCAGCTGACCGTGGTCGCGGTGCCGGCTCAGATCTACGCCGAGACCGGGTCGTCGGCGTACGTCGGCCTCACCGGGCTCTTCGGCCTGGTCCCGTTGATCGTCTTCGGCCTCTGGGGCGGCGCGCTGGCGGACGTGATGGACCGGCGGACCCTGCTGATCATCTCGACGGTCGGCCTGATCGCCACCAGCGCCGCGTTCTGGGTCCAGGCGGCGCTCGGGCTCGGGAACGTCTGGTTGCTGCTCGGCCTGTTCGCGGTGCAGCAGGCGTTCTTCGCGGTCAACCAACCGACCCGGAACGCGATCCTCCCCAAGCTCCTGTCCGACGCCGAGCTGCCGGCCGCGAACTCGTTGAACATGACGGTCCTCCAGGCCGGCGCCATCGCCGGCCCCCTGGCCGCCGGGGCGCTGATCCCGTTCATCGGCTTCTCCTGGCTCTACCTGATCGACACCCTCACCCTGTTCGCGACCCTCGGCGCGGTCGTCCGCCTCCCGTCGTTGCCCGTCGAGGGGGCCGCCGGTGCGCCAGGGCTGCGCGCGGTGATCGACGGTCTCGCCTACCTGCGCGGGCACCCGGTGCTGATGATGTCCTTCGTGGTCGACCTGATCGCCATGGTCTTCGGTATGCCGCGTGCGCTCTTCCCCGAGATCGCGGACCTGGACTTCGCCGGGCCGTCCGAGGGCGGTCTCGCGTTCGCGCTGCTGTTCGCAGCGATCCCGATCGGTGCGGTCATCGGTGGGGTCTTCTCCGGCTGGGTCACCCGGGTGCAGCGCCAGGGCCTGGCAGTGATCATCTGCATCGTCGTCTGGGGCCTGGCGATCACCGGTTTCGGCGCTGCGGTCGCCCTTGCGGACACCGGCGCCCAGACCTTCATGCTCGCCCTCGCGGTCCTGATGCTGGTGATCGCCGGCGCCGCCGACATGGCATCGGCAGCGTTCCGGATGAGCATGCTCCAGACCTCCGCCTCGGACGCCGTCCGGGGACGGCTGCAGGGCGTCTTCATCGTGGTCGTCGCCGGTGGTCCGAGGATCGCCGACGTCGCCCACGGCGGGGCCGCCGCCGTGGTCGGCACCGCCGCAGCCGCGGCCGGCGGTGGCGTACTCGTCGTGGTGCTGGTGATCGTCGCCGCTTTCGCCGTGCCGAGCTTCATCCACTACCGGCTCGCGCCGTCGACACGGTGATCGAGCTTGCCGAGATCGTCACCACTGCTGGTTGAGCCTGTCGCAACCTGTCTCAGTTCCCGCTGATCGTCAGCTGGCTGATCTTCTGGGTCGCGATCTGTGTGCTCGTCCACGGGAACGTGACCCACTTCTTCTGGCTGAAGAGCAGGGTCTGGTCCGAGGACCACGGCGAGGTCGGGTTGTCCGACTGGCCGTAGGTGAGGATCGTCCGGGCGTCCACGCCACCGGCCGCGGTGAAGGAGATCGCCTGGATGTGGCTCGAGCCGTAGGTGATCGGCTTGAGGAAGCCGCCGTTGGCCACGGGACCGCGCGAGGCGAGCACGTTGGCGTTGCCGGCGTCGTCCCCCGAGCCGCCCCCGAGCGGGATCGCCGGAGCACCGCGGTCACCGGCGACCTGGAGCGAACCCCAGGTCGCGTTCATCGCGATGTTCTTCGAGCGCAGGAACGCGATCGCGTCCTTCATCGCCTTGATCACCTTGCCGTTGGTCTCGTCGAGGTCCCGCGGGGTGTTCAAGGGGTCGCTGCTGTCGTAGGGGACCTTCCAGTAGAGCTCGCCGCCGAAGAGCCCGTCACCGGGCAGCCGCTTCACGAACTCCTCGAAGATGTGGTTGCCGCGGCTGCTGACGTTCGACCTCTTGTCCCAGGTGGCCAGCACCGGGCAGGCATCGCCGCCGTCGGCTGCCTCGCAGACCGTGACCAGGTCGGTGGTGCCCATCACCTCGGCTCCCATCACCCGGTTCTCGTGCTCCCAGCCCCGCAGGACCGCCGGTGTCACCGTGCCCACCTTGGCCCGGTCGGTCACGTACTTCGTGACGACCTTGGTGCGGAGCGTCCGGAAGCAGTTCTCGCACCCGATGATCCGGGCGAAGCCGGTCAGCTTCTGGGCCGGGTTCGGCAACCAGTAGGAGTCGTTCGCGTTCATCACGAAGTCGGTCCGGTACGCCGCCGGCAGGTTCTTCGCTCCGAAGATTCCGGGCCGCTGGGCGTCGAGGTCCGTGCCCCACTTGCAGGGCCCGTCGGCCAGGGCTCCGTCGAGAGCGGGGAGTCCGGCGATCTGCTGGAGGGCCCGGCCGATCGGCGTCATGCAGACGTTCGCCAGCGAGTTGGGCACGTTGGGCACGACCGAGTGGTCGGCGTACACGACGTCGCCGTACCGGTCGGCGGCCGTGGTGTTGACCCACGGCATCCCGCCGCCGGCGTCCTGACGCCGGATGAGGTCGCGGACCGTCGTCGCCTTGCCCATCTCCAGGAACGTGTCGATCGTCCGGAGGTGCTCAGCGTTGGCGTCGCGGATGGCGAAGAAGCTCAGCGGCGACCAGCCCATCAGGATCGCGGGGTCGTCGATCACGTAGCCCTGCGGGGTGCGGTACAGGTCCTCGGTGACGGTGCTCAGCGAGCCGTCGTCGTTCTTGACGGTCACCTCCACGACCCGCTTCTCGACCTGCTTGATCCCCCCGTTCGCGCTCAGGTAGGCGAAGGGAGACAGTACGGTCCGGTATTCGTAGGGGGTGAACCGGTACGCCGTGGACACGGTGTGGCTCCAGGAAACGTCCTTGTTCCACCCGATGTTCACTACCGGGGAGCCGATCAGGCTGCCGCCGGCGACGTTGTAGACACCGGGGATGGTCAGGTGCTGCTGGCTGAACCGGTAGCGACCGTTCCACGGGAAGTGCGGGTTGCCCAGCAGCATGCCCTTGCCGGTCGAGCTGTTCGCCTTGCCGATCGCGGTGGCGTTCGAACCGAACGGGGACGCGGGATCCTTGCCCAGCCCGGCCTTGAGGGCGTCCGCGCTCGGCAGCTCCGGCGGGACGATCCCGAAGGTCGCCAGGCTCGGCAGGCCGGGGTCGTCCACCGACGGCGGCGTCGCGCCGACGATCTGCTTCAGGAAGTTGCCCGTGGAGGCCAGGATGTTGGCCAGGTAGACGCCGTACCAGACGTCGAGCGGGGTGACGTCGGCCTGGATCCACGGCGCGTTCTTGCACGCCGGGTCGGTGATGTTGGCCGCGCCGCCGGAGTCGGTGAGGTACTTGTTCACCCCGGCGGCGTAGCCGATGATCATCGCGCGCGCCTGGGCCCCGGGACCGGCCGTCTGGTCGGCCAGGATGCCCTCGACGACCTCGCGGTTGCGCAGGTCGGTGACCAGGGCGTCGGACTGCAGGTTGGTGCCGTTCATCGCCACGCCGTCGTCGTACTTGGCGGTCGGGCCCAGGAAACGGGAGCGCTGGGCCCGGCCGGTGAGCAGGATGTCGGCGAGGGTGCAGGTGTTGGTCTGCGCCGCGGCGTACCCGGAGCCGTAACCGAGCGAGCCGTAGTCGCTCGCGCTGATGTGCGGAATGCCGTGCGCGGTCCGCGTGATCGTCGCCGTGTACGTCGGCGGCGCTGTCGTCGGCGGAGTCGCGTTGGCAGTCGTGACGGCCGGGGCGATCGTGGCCACCAGCGAGACGATCAGCGCACCAGCGGCGGCGTAGGACACTTTCCGAGTGTGTGAGGTCACCATGCCTGACTAACTGGACTTACTGGTTCCGGTTACGGGTAGTTCACCTGGGAAAGGTCAGCGGCCCTTCCACTGCGGAGCGCGCTTCTCAGCGAAGGCGATCGGCCCCTCCATCGCGTCCTCGCTGGTGATCACCTCCAGCATCGCGGCGTCGCTGGCTGCCCAGGCGTCCGTCTCGGCCGGGATGGTGCCACCGCGGAGCCCGAGCGCGACCCGCTTGCTCGCCTGCACCGACAGCGGGGCGTTGGCAGCGATCAGCTGGGCCAGGGCGGTCGCGGTCGCGAGTACGTCGGGGGCCGGAACCACCTCGTTGACCAGCCCCCAGCGGAGCGCGGTCGCGGCGTCGATGGGCTCGCCGGTCAGGATCATCTGCATGGCGACCTTCCGCGGCAGCTGCTCGGGGAGCCGGAGCACCCCGCCCGCCGCAGCGATCAGGCCGCGCTTCACCTCGGGCAGGCCGAAGGTCGCGGTGTCGGCGGCGACGACGAGATCGCTGGCCAGGACCAGTTCGGTACCGCCGCCGAGCGCGGTGCCGTTGACCGCGGCGATCACCGGCTTCGCGATCGGGTGCTGGACCATGCCCGCGAAGCCCCAGGCCTCGGTGCCCGGCGGATTGAGACTCTCGCCGCGGGAGATCGCCTTGAGGTCCGCACCCGCGCAGAAGGTCTGCTCCCCGGCGCCGGTGAGGACGACCGCCCGGATCTCGAGGTCGTTCTCCGCCTCCTCGAGGGCGGTGCCGAGGCCCAGGGTGAGCTCGGCGTTCACGGCGTTGCGGGCCTGCGGCCGGTTCAGCGTGATGATCAGGACGTGTCCGTCCCGTTCGGTCAGGACGGCACTCATCCGGTGATCCTCTCCTCGATCACGACCAACGGATCCATCGGCTCAGCCTTTCGCGGGGGTTCCTGAGGAGGGCCGTCCCGGCCCGTCCCGGAGGACCTCGCCGACGAAGGCGGAGACCACCGCGGCGAACTCAGCCGGGCGCTCGACCTGCGGCATGTGGCCGGTGTCGGCGAAGAGGTGGGTCCGCGCACCGGGCAGCAACCGGCGCGCACTCTCCAGGTGCTTCGGCGGCAGGATCAGGTCAGCGTCGCCCCAGACCACCAGCGCCGGGATGTCCGAAGCCGCCACCCGGGTCAGCAGGTCGCGACGCCACCCGGCCCGGACCCCGACGACCGGCGCCCCGAGGGTGGCCGCGGTACCGAGGAACGTGGCGCGGAAGTCGGCTTGCTTGGCGAGCTTGCCGGCATGGCGGAGCTGCTCGGTCGTGGCGAGCTCGCGATCGAAGAAGAGGTCGCGGATGGTCTCGGCGCCGGCAGCGCGCGCCTTGGGACCGAACGTCGCGGCGAGGCCCGGCAGGGCGGCCAGGACGCCGTACGCCATCGGCAGCGCGGAGATGTTGGCTTCGCTGCCGAAGCCGACGCTGTTCACCAGGGTGAGGCTGGCCACCCGACCCGGGTGGTCGACCGCGAGGGTCATCGCGACCCCGCCCCCGAGCGAGTTGCCCATCACGTGCGCCGGAGCGGTGATCCCGGCGGCGTCCAGCAAACCCGCCATCGCGCGGCCGAACGCCGGCAGCCCGGGGCGTTCACGGCCGCGTCGGCTGTAGCCGAACCCGGGCAGATCGGTGCTGATCACCCGGTGGCCGCCGGACTCGCCCTCGCCGGCGAGCAGGTCGTGGACCTCGGTCCAGTCCTCCAGGCTGCGGGCGATCCCGTGGATCAGCAGGACCGGCGTCCCGTCCTCGGGCCCGCTGATCCGGACCCGGAGAGGGACGCCGTCGACCTCCCGGGTGGTGGTGTCCTCGGCCTTCACACGGCCGCCTTCTCGGTGCTCCGGGTACCCCCGCCGGCGGTGTCGGCGGGCGTGAACTTCAGGGTCTTGTGTAGGTCGCGGCGCATCGTGGTGGCCGAGTCGATCAGGTAGTTCTGCCGGACCCGCCAGGCGCCGTGGTGACCCTGCTGCGGCAGCTCGTTGGCAGCCCGCTGGATGTAGCCCGAGGCCAGGTCCAGGAGCGGCCGGCCCTCGAGCGGTCCTTCGGGCACCGGGACGACCGAGGCGGCTCCGACCTGGTCCATCTCGTTGATGACCTTGCAGACCAGACGCGAGGTCAGGTCACCACGCAGCGTCCAGGACGCGTTGGTGTAGCCGACGCAGAGCGCGAAGTTCGGCATGGACGTGAGCATGCAGCCCTGCCAGACGAAATTCTCGTTCAGGACCACGGCCTCCCCGTCGACGGTGGGCTTGATCCCGCCGAAGAGCTGGATCTTCAGGCCGGTCGCCGCGACCACGATGTCGGCCTCGAGGACCTTGCCACTCTTGAGCCGGATGCCCTCGGGCACGAAGGTGTCGATGTGGTCGGTGACGATGTCGACCCGGCCACGGCGGATCGCTGTGAACAGGTCGGCGCTGGGGATCGCGCAGAGCCGCTGCTCCCACGGGTTGTACGTCGGCGTGAAGTGCTCGGCGACCATCGCCGGGTCCTTCAGGATCCGGGTGCTCATCCCGGTCAGGATCTTGCGCATCAGCTGGGGCTGGCGCATCGAGAGCTCGTAGATGCCCATGTTGAAGGCGATGTTCTTGGTTCGGACGACCTTGTGGGCAACGCCCGCAGGAAGCTTCGCGCGCAGGGTGTTCGCGAGCTTGTCCTGCTTGGGGACCACGCCGATCCAGGTGGGGCTGCGCTGGAGCATGGTGACGTGCGCGGCGTCCTCGGCCATCGAGGGCACCAGCGTGACCGCGGTCGCGCCGCTGCCGATGATCACGACCTTCTTGCCCGCGTAGTCGAGGTTGTCGGGCCAGAACTGCGGCTTGACCACCAGCCCGTCGAAGTCGTCGATGCCGGGGAACACCGGCTCGTGGCCCTGGTCGTAGTCGTAGTAGCCGGAGCAGGCGTAGAGGAAGGAGCAGGTCAGCGTCCGCTTGGTCCGGCGCGCGGTGCTGCGGTCCTCGACGGTGACCGTCCAGGTGGAGGACTCCGAGGACCAGTTCGCCGCGGTGACCTTGGTGCTGAACTGGATCTTCTCGTCGATCCCGAACTCCCGCGCCGTCTCCTTGATGTAGTTCAGGATCGCCGGACCGTCGGCGATCGAGTTCTCGTCGCTCCACGGCTTGAACGGGAAGCTCAGGGTGAACATGTCGGAGTCCGAACGGATGCCGGGGTAGCGGAACAGGTCCCAGGTCCCGCCGAGAGCCTCCCGCGACTCCAAGATCGCGTAGGTCTTGCCGGGGCACTCGGTCTGCAACCGGTACCCGGCCCCGATACCGGAGAGACCGGCCCCGACCACCAGGACGTCGAAGTCCACGTTCGTCGTGCTCATGCCTGACCGCCTTCCACGGCGTCCCCGGAGATGTTGACCCACGTGGGTGTAGGGGTTGAGCCGTGACGCCATCGGTCCTCCTCGGACAGCGGACCGACCACCGGTCCGCAGGGTCGAGAGTAGTCCGGAACCCCGCGCGGGGTAACTGTGAGTTACGTCTTGTTGACGTTTGTTCAGTAAGCGTGCGCGGGCGCTCAGGCGCTGGTGACGGCGTCCTGGGTGTGCGTCGGCAGCACGCAGGCCACGTCCAGCCCGAGCACCCGGTTGAGCCGGCCGAACGCGATCCAGGACCCCAGGCACATGGTGAGCTCGACGACCTCGGCCTGCGAGTACTGCGCGAACATCCGCGTCCAGAACTCGTCGTCCAGGTGGTGGTGGTCCTCCGCGAACCGCCGGGCGTACTCGGCGGCGAGCCTGCTGCGTCCGTCCAGCACGGTCGAGGTCTGCCAGGAGCGGACCTCCTCGGCGAACCCGGCCTCGACGGTGGCGCCGTCGCGCTCGGTACGCCAGTCCTGGCAGAAGACACAGCCGTTGACGTCGGCGATCGTCAGCCGGGCCGCCTCGAACTCGTGCAGGGACAACGTGCTGTCCGCGTACACCGCGCCGGAGAACCTGACCGCGGCCAGGCCGATCTTCGGCACCAACTCTCCCCAGACGTAGGAGATCGGGTCCTTGCCCTCGGGTACGTCGACCAGCATGGTCACAGCCTCTCTGCCGCAGCGTTCACTCACCGCAGTCCAGTGTGCCGCCTAGAACACGTTTCAGAAAGGTTAGCCGCGGGGTCGGGTCGCCCCGATCCCCGTGCCCTTGAGACCCTGGGGCATGAGCCAGACCCCGCAGCCGCGGATCGCCAAGCACCTCCTCGACCCCGCGAACCCGAGTCCACGACCGCGCAACGACGAAGGTCTGACCCGGGTCCAGCAATGGGTGATGTCGGTCCTGGTCGTGACCACGATCTCCCACCTGGTCGTCGGACTCATCCTGGCGGGCGTCTTCATCGACGAGTCGCGGCCGGAGGCGCGGATCGGCCTGATCGTGATCGCCGGGATCTTCGGGATGGGAGCGGTCGCCGCCGGGCTGGCGATCCACAAGAAGCACCCGGTCTCGCCCTGGCTGCTGCTCGGCACCGTGCCGTCGCTCGTGGGCGCTGTCCTCGTGCTCGGCTGAGGGTCGGCCGCTTTCGGCTCAGGTCGCCGTAGCGGCTGCCGATGGGAGAAGGAAGCGAGTGCGGTCAGAAGGGGCCGCAGTTCGTGTCGTTCCACGCTGCCCGTCGCCTACCTGTAGGGAACTCCTGCCGTGCGCTTCACCTACCTTCACCGCGCGTTCTCCCGGTCCACCCCGATCCGAGCCCTCGTCGCCCTCACCCTCGGCGCGCTCCTGCTCGGCATCGTCCCCTCCGGACAACCGCGCGCCGATGCGCTCGGGTACTCCCCGCTGGTCGACGCCCCGGCCCGGTACGAGGCCCAGGTGACCTGCACCAAGCAGGTCCAGCCAGGCACACTGGCGCTCGCCCGCTGGTTGCTGGTGCGCTACCCCGTCACCCGGTCGATGGGCCTGATGCGCGCCTGCGGAACCGGCTCGACCAGCGAGCACAAGGACGGTCGGGCGTTCGACTGGGGCGCTGACGTGAACCGGGCGACCACCAAGCATGCCGCCTACCACTTCATCTCCTCAGCGCTGGCGAGCGACGCAGCGGGCAACAACGCCGCCCTCGCCCGCCGCCTGGGGATCATGTACCTGATCTACAACGACACCATCTGGTCGTCCTACCGGGACTTCGAGCCGCGGCCGTACCTGCACGCCGCCTGCAAGACCCGGGCCACCTGCTCGCGCACGCTGCGCCACCTCGACCACGTGCACATCTCCCTCGGGTACGGCGGCGCTGCCGCGCAGACGTCGTGGTTCCGACAGCGGAACGTGCCGTCCAAGGCGGTCTTCTTCCCGCGGACCGGTCAGCTCGACCCCGACAACACCGCGGTCGCCCCGGGGTTCAACGTCCCGGCGACCGGCAAGCTGGTCGAGTCGCCGTACGTGCTGAGGGCCGGGGTGACCTACCGGGTCGTCGTCACGGGCGCGGTCCGCTACGGACCCGGCATGGCCGTCGGCGACGCCCAGTGCAGTCGAGCCGCCGACGGGTGGACCTACACCCCGACCGACCGCGGGCCCCTGCCCGAGCCGCCGGCGGAGGAGGAACCCGACCCCTGGGGCTGGGACGGCGCCAACCAGGGCAGCGACCACGCGGCCAGCCCCGGTGCCCTCCCGGTCGCGACGACCCACGGGCTGATCCTGCACAAGAGGCTCCGCTGGGAAGGCGGTTGCCGCCTCGACCACACCTACGAGGCCTGGTTCACTCCGGTCATCAACCAGCGCCTGGCGCTGCGGTACGTCGACAACAACCTCAGCGACAACTCAGGATACTTCCGGGTCTACGTCGCCCGGGACGACATCACCCTGGCGTCGCTGCGGAAGAAGTAGGACCCGCTCAGTCCCGCTGCTCCCAGGTGCAGAGGCAGACCTTGTTCCCGTCGGTGTCGGCGAGGACCCAGAACGACGGGGCGTGCTCAGCGGTCACCAGCGTGCCGCCGGCCGCGACCGCGGCGTCGATCCGGGGGTGCACCTGCGCTGGGTCGACCCAGACGTCGGGATGCCACCGCTGCTCGGTCCCGCCGCCGGAGGAGGGTTGGAACCAGACCAGCGGGAAGGTGTCGTACGGATCCACGACGTCCTCCCCGCCGTCGCCGCTGCTGCGCTTGCCGCCGAGGACCGCGGCCCAGAACGGTGCGATCGCCGCCCCGCGGGCGCTGTCCAGGCCGAGCTCGACACGCGAGACCGACGCGCACTCCACCTCGGCACCGGCGGCTTCGGCGATCGCCGTGATCTCCCGGGCCAGGCGGATGTCGCGCGCGGTCACGCCGCCGGCGTCGTGGCTGCTCAGCCGGACGTCGATCCGGGAGTAGCGCAGGTCGAGGTCGGGGTGGTGGTTGCTCGCCTCCGCGGCTGCGCCGATCGCGTTCAGGACCGCCAGGCCGGTGGCGAAGTCGGACGTGCGGATCCGGGTCTGCAGGCCACCGACCAGGTGCGCCCAGCCGGTCAGGTGCTCGTCGGCGATCTGCTGGCCGGTCAGGGTGTCGGTACTCATGGCCCCATGCTCGCCCCTCGGCCGGGGATCGGGTAGCCCCGGGTCAGCCCGTCGGGCGGCGACGGGTCGCTCCCCAGAGGCCGACACCGATCCCGACCACGGCGCCGCCGAGCCCGATCAGTCGCTGGGCCCGGGTCATCTCCCCGTGGGTGCTCCAACCGCCGAGGAGGTCGGCGGCGTCCGCGCCACCGGAGGCGAGGAACCAGCCACGGGTGTCCCGGCCGCGGAGGGCCGCGTGCACCAGCAGGCCGCCGATCAGGGCGTCGCGGTACCCCATCGAGTGCAGCAGCAGCCGGTGCGAGGGCACCGGCACGGTGTTGTCGCCCCAGAGCCGGTTCGCCTTCTCGGGCGCGACCAGGAACGAGATGCCGGAAGCGAGACGGATGCCGCCGGCGGCGAGGGCGGCGCGGTCGGTGCTCATCCGGGGACCGAGCTCGTCCGCGCGTTCTCGAGCTCCCAGAACGCGCGCATCGAGGTGATCAGGCCGGCAGCGTCGACCCGGTAGACGACGATCAGGTCGATCTCCGCCCGGGTGCCGTCACCGAACGTGGTGGTGAAGGTCGCCTCCTGGGCAGCCGCGTCACCGGAGGCGTGCGAGACCCGGACCTCGACGTCGAACCGCGTGACCGGTGCGATCGCGACGTCCCAGAAGTGCTCGGCCCCGGAGCGGCCGTGATGGCCCTCGCCGGTCGGGTCGAAGATCCCGGGCCCGACCGGGTCGTGGATCTCGCAGTCCTCGGCCCAGAGAGCGAGCCACCCCTGCTTGTCGCCGGCGATCGCGCACCGGAGCGCGGCCTGGTGGGCACGCCGGGCCGGGTGCGGACCGTCGTTGCCGAGCCAGCGGAGCGTCCCTGAGCGGTCTGTCATGAGCCTGAGCGTAGGGAGCGTCAGTGGGTGATGTCGACGAACCGCGAGTAGTGGCCCTGGAAGAGACAGGTCACGTCGCGGATCGGGCCGTTGCGGTGCTTGCCGACGATGATGTCGGCCTCGCCGGCCCGGGCCGACTCCTTCTCGTACATGTCCTCGCGGTGCACGAGCATGACGATGTCGGCGTCCTGCTCGAGCGAGCCGGACTCACGCAGGTCGGAGACCATCGGCTTTTTGTCGGCACGCTGCTCCGAGCCACGGTTGAGCTGGGCGAGCGCCACGATCGGAACTTCAAGCTCCTTGGCGAGCAGCTTGATCTGCCGGGAGAACTCGGAGACCTCGACCTGTCGCGACTCGACCTTCTTGCCCGACGTCATCAGCTGGATGTAGTCGATCACGATGAGCTTGAGGTCGTGCCGCTGTTTAAGCCGGCGGGCCTTCGCCCGGATCTCCATCATCGTCATGTTGGGGCTGTCGTCGATGAACATCGGCGCGCTGGAGACGTCACCCATCTTGCGGGCCAGTTTGCCCCAGTCCTCGTCGCTCATCCCGCCGTTGCGAATGTTGCCGAGCGGGATCCGCGCCTCAGCACTGAGCAGCCGCATAGTGATCTCGGCCTTGCCCATCTCGAGGCTGAAGATGACGCTGGTCAGGCCGTTGTGGATCGACGCCGCCCGGCAGAAGTCCAGGCCCAGCGTCGACTTCCCGCTGCCAGGACGGCCGGCGACGATGATCATCTGCCCGGCCTGGAGCCCGTTGGTCAGCTCGTCGAGGTCGGCCAGACCCGTCGGCACCCCGCGCAGCGAGCCGTCGTGGTTGGAGATCGCCTCGATCTCGTCGAGGGTCGCCTCCATGATCGCGTTGAGCGGGAGGTAGTCCTCCGAGGAACGGTTCTCGGTGATCGCGTAGATCTCCGCCTGGGCCCGGTCGACGGTGTCGTCGACCATGCCCTCACCGGCGTACCCCATCTGGGCGATCTTGGTGCCGGCGTCGACCAGTCGCCGCAGGATCGACTTCTCCCGGACGATCTCGGCGTAGTAGCTGGCGCTGCTGGCGATCGGCACGCTCGCCGAGAGCGTGTGCAGGTACGGCGCCCCGCCGATCTTGACCAGCTCACCACGGCGGCTGAGCTCGGCGGCGACCGTCACCGGGTCGGCCGGCTCCCCGCGTGCGTAGAGGTCGGTGATCGCGTCGAAGATGGTCTCGTGCGCGGGCCGGTAGAAGTCGTGCGCCTTGGCGACCTCGAGGACATCGGCGATCGCGTCCTTGGAGATGAGCATCGAGCCCAAGACGCTCTGCTCCGCGTCGACGTCCTGCGGAGGCATCCGGCCGGCCCAGTGCTCCTGGTTGCCGTGCTCACCCCCGGCACCGCTGGGACCACTGAAACTGGCGAAAGCCGGGGTGGGCTCGGAGCCCTCGTCGGGGTAGGTGCCATGGAACGGCGGCGCCTCGCCGACACCCGCCGAGTCCGTCATGCTCATCGCTGCTCCCCCTTCCCGGACCTTGGTTTCTACGACGATAGGAGCCGCTGCCGACACATCCCGGCGCCACGCTGGGAGGGCCGGACTGCGCGACACTAAGTCCTCGTTCCACGGCAGACCAAGCCCGTGATCCACAGGCAGCTGTGGATAACCCTGTGGGCGGTGTGGAACACCCTCGAATTCCTGTGCACAGGGTGGTGGCTACCCTGTGGAGGACGAAAAAGTTTGTCGGCTGTTCACGCCGCTGACCTGCGGTTTCGTGCGTTCGGGCCCTGTGGACAAAAGATTTCGGTCTTGTTTCTGTTCACCGTTTCGTCATCTGGGACCGGCCAGTAACTAAGTCGACAAAACCGCTGAGAGATTCAATTACCCACAGACTTCGACGGTTATCAACAGGGTCGAAACGGGCATACCCTCGCGCACATGTCGGAATCGCAGCCAGGTTCGCAGCCAGGTTCGCAGCCAGGCTCGCAGCCGGGTTCGCGGGCGGGTTCGCGGGCGGTCGACCGCGAGATCCTTCGCCTCGCCGTACCGGCGTTCCTCGCCCTGGTCGCCGAGCCGCTCTTCCTGCTCACCGACTCGGCGATCGTGGGTCATCTGGGTACCCCGGAACTGGCCGGACTCGGGATCGCCGGAGCCGTCCTCAGCACCCTGATCAGCCTGTGCGTCTTCCTGGCCTACGGCACCACCGCGACGGTGGCCCGCAGGATCGGCGCGGGCGACCTCCGTGGAGCGCTCACCTTGGGCATCGACGGACTCTGGCTGGCGACCGGGATCGGCCTGCTCACCACCGCCGGGGGCTTTCTCGGTACGCCGTTCCTGGTCGGTCTCTTCGACGCCGGAGCAGCGGTCACCGAGCAGGCCGAGCGCTACCTGCGGATCGGGATCCTCGGCGCAGTCCCGCTGCTGGTGATGCTGGCCGCGACCGGGATCCTGCGCGGCCTCCAGGACACCCGGACGACGCTGGCCGTCGCCGTCGGGGGAAATCTCGCGAACGTCGTCCTCAACCTCTGGCTGGTCTACGGCCTCGACCTCGGCATCCGGGGCTCCGCGCTCGGCACCGTACTGGCCCAGGTCGGCTCCGCGGCGGCGCTGCTGATCGTGGTGACCCGCGCTGCCCAGCGCCAAGGCGCACCGTTGCGACCCTCGGCGACCGGGATCCGGCTGGCCGGTCGGGCAGGAGTGCCGCTGCTGCTGCGGACCCTGACCCTGCGTGCAAGCCTGCTGGTGATGACGTTCGGCGCTGCGTCCCTCGGGGAGGCCGACCTGGCTGCGATGCAGATCGCGATGACGCTATGGACTTTCCTGGCCTTCACCCTCGACGCCATCGCCATCGCGGCCCAGGCGCTAACTGGGCGCTACCTGGGCGCCGGGGACGTCGCCGGGACCCGTGCCGTCACCGCGCGGATGCTCCGATGGGGGATCTGGTCCGGGGTCGTCACCGGTCTGGCCCTGGCGGCCGGCGGCCCGTTCCTCGGCCCGCTGTTCACCCCGGACGACGCGGTGCAGGACTTGCTGGTCGGGGTCCTGCTCGTCGCCGCCGTGGCGCAGCCGGTCGCGGGGGTGGTCTTCGTCCTCGACGGGATCCTGATCGGCGCCGGCGACGGCCGCTACCTCGCCTGGGCGGGTCTGCTCGTCCTGGTCGTCTTCGCCCCGGCCGCCTGGCTGGCGATCAGCTGGGGCGGCAGCCTGATCTGGCTGTGGGTCGCGTTCGCGGCCGCATTCATGGGCGGACGGCTGGTCGTCCTCGCGGCGCGGGAGCGGACGACGTACTGGATGACCGTAGGGTGACGCCGTGTCCCCCCTGCAGAAGGTCGCCATGGGTCTGGTGATCGTGTTCATCCCAGCGAGCTTCGAGATCTCCGGCGACGGGTACGACGCCCTGCCGGACCCCCTCGGCTGGCTCCTGGTCCTGGCCGGGATGACCGACCTGCGTAAACACCTCGACGTCGACGTCGCCTACTGGCTGACCTGGATCGCGCTACTGGTGAGCATCCCGCTCTGGCTACCACAGATCACCGACCTACTCCCCTCGATCCCCGAGGACCTGAAGACCCAGGCAGATCTCGACGAATCGGTGAGGGCTGCGTCGATCGCCTGGTTCCTGGCGCTCCCGCAGTCCGTGATGGCGCTGCTGTTGGCGCGGCGGATCGGCGCGCAGGGGATCGCCCAGCAGCCCCGCGACCGTTTCGTCGCCGGCCGGTTCGGGGTCCTGGCCTGGGGCCTGATCGCCACGATCGTGCTGCCGCCGGTCGCCTTCGGGGCGGACGTGAAGAACTTGATCACGCCGACGCTGGTGGGCATCGGCGTGATCAACCTGGCGCTGATCTACTACCTGTTCCGGGTGCACGGGCGTCCGTGGCTCGGTGGACCAGGCCAGCCGGAGAACGCCCCGTCGCCCGAGAACAGCTGACGTACAAGAACTGGCGCCGTCACACCAAGATTTCGGTGTGCCGGCGCCAGTTTCACAACATAGGTTGTGAATTCGTCAGGCGGAGACGACGTTCAGGTTGACCTTTGCCTCGACCTCGTCGTGCACCTTCACCGTGACGGTGTGGGCGCCGAGCGACTTGATCGGGTTACCGACCACGATCGTGCGCTTGTCGACCTCGCCACCGGCCTCGGTGATCGCCGAGGCGATGTCGGCCGTGGTGACGGCGCCGAACAGACGGCCGCCGTCGCCGGCCCGGACCTTGACCTGGAAGGTCGCGCCCTCGAGCTTGGCCTTGACCTCGGCCGCGTGGTCCGCGTCGCGGACGGCACGCGAGTCGCGGGCCTTCTTGATCGACTCGATGGTCTTCTCGCCGCCCTTGGTCCAGCGGATGCCGAGACCACGGGGGATGAGGTAGTTGCGGCCGTAGCCGTCCTTGACCTCGACAACGTCGCCAGGGGCACCGAGACCGGTGACTTCCTGCGTCAGGATGAGCTTCATCTCTTCAACTCCCCTTTCTCAGCGAGCCGTCGACGTGTACGGAAGCAGGGCGACCTCACGGGCGTTCTTCACGGCCGTGGCGACGTCGCGCTGGTGCTGCACACAGTTGCCGGTCACCCGACGGGCGCGGATCTTGCCGCGGTCGGAGATGAACTTGCGGAGAAGATTGGTGTCCTTGTAGTCGACACCGGTCGCCTTCTCCTTGCAGAACTGGCAAACCTTCTTCTTCGGCTTACGGATTATTGCCTTAGCCATTGTGGTGCTCCCTTTCAGTGAGCCCGGCCCAGTACTGATCTACAGAGTGAGCCGGAATGGTGGGCGGATACGGGTTTGAATCGGTGCGGGGGTTGATCAGAACGGGGGCTCGTCGGACCCGCCGGGCACTGCCCACGGGTCCTGCGACGGCGGCTGACCGCCGCCGTTGCCACCCTGCGGTGCGCCCTGCGGTGCGCCCTGCGGTGCGCCCTGCTGGCCACCCTGCGGTGCGCCCTGCTGGCCGCCCCAGGAGCCGCCGCCCTGCGCAGGCGCAGGAGCGGACTGGGAGGGCTGGCTGGCCCAGGGGTCGTTGCCTCCCCCGCCGGAGAAACCGCCGCCACCGTCGCTGCGAGCAGCGCGGGTGACCTTGGCAGTCGCGTACTTGAGGCTCGGGCCGACTTCCTCGACGTCGAGCTCCATGACGGTGCGCTTCTCGCCCTCACGCGTCTCGTACGAGCGCGCCTTGAGGCGACCCTGCGCGACGACTCGCATCCCCTTCTGGAGGGACTCGGCGACGTTCTCCGCCGCCTGCCGCCAGATCGAGCAGTTCAGGAACAGCGTGTCGCCGTCCTTCCACTCGTTGGACTGCTTGTCGAAGTTGCGCGGAGTCGACGCGATCGTGAAGTTAGCGACGGCTGCACCCGAGGGGGTGAAGCGCAGCTCCGGGTCACCGGTGAGATTGCCGACAACGGTGATGAGGGTCTCGCCTGCCATGGTTTCTCCCTAGGAATTCGTGCTACTCGAGACTGGTCCCGAGCTCAGTGAGCGTCGGGACGCAGGACCTTAGTACGCAGCACCGACTCATTCAGCGTGAGCTGACGGTCGAGCTCCTTGACGGTGGCCGGCTCGGCCTGAAGCGTTACGACGGCGTAGATGCCTTCGGCCTTCTTGTTGATCTCGTAGGCGAGACGACGACGACCCCAGACATCGACGTTGTCGATGACGCCTCCGTCGTTGCGAACGACGTTGAGGTACGTGTCGAGCGACGGGGCAACCGTCCGCTCTTCGAGCTCCGGGTCGAGAATGACCATGAGTTCATAGTTACGCATAGCTGATCTCCACCTCCTTCGGACTTGGCGGCCACGGCGTTTCCGTGACAGGAGGGCTAGCGTTGTCGCGCTCTCATCGGGAGAGGGCGACGGGCAAGGGTAACCGGAGCGGGGGCCGGGAGGCCAATCGCGGGATCAGGTGATCAGGACCCGGTACTTCACCCATTCGGACTCGAGGTTGGTCGACGTCGCCTTCGCTCGCGCGGAAACGCTCACCTTCCGGCCCGATGGGAACCCGACCAGCCGGACCGAGACGCGGCTGTTCGATGTCGTGTAGAGGCATTTTGCGGCGCCGAAGGTCACCCAATGACCGTTCACGTAGGTGATCGCGCTTATCTCGATGCAGACCCCCTGCTTGGCCGGTGCCAACGTGAAGGTCACGGTCGGTGCCGGGCTCCCCTTGAGCCGGTGGAAGCCGTCACTCGTGTACGACGTCGAGGCGCTGCTCGCAGTCACCAGCGATCGGGCGCTGACGTGGCGCTCCTTGGCAACGGCTGCGTACTCGGAGTCGCCGGCGAACTCCGCGCGCAGCGCGAAGTTCTTCGTGACCTGGACCTGGAACGAGGTCTTGCCGGTCGAGCTCGGGACCGACAGCGTCTTCAGGAGCGTCGTCTGACCAGTCGTCATGCGCTTGTAGACCTTCACCGTCCTGCTGGGCGTCGACGCCTGCAGGTACACAGTGATGACGGCAATCTGCTTGTAGCGGTAGATCGTGCGGTCCGCGAGGATCTTCAGCGCTGCCGGAGGGCCGACCGGCGCCAGATAGAGCGAGAAGACCGGCGTCTCTCCGGAGTAGTCGATCGCGGCGGCGTACAGGCGCTCGCTGCCGAAGGCCAGGCCGCGATCAGCCACCGCCGTCATACTCGGCAAGAAGCCCATCGACTTGAGGTAGGTCCCGTTCGGGGCGAAGAGACTGACGTTCACGTTCTTGCCCGGGGACAGGGCGAGGCGGCCGTCGGACCGGAAGGCCGTACCGCCTGGCTCGGACAGCGGGTAGTCGCGCACCGTGCTGAGATCGATGGTCGAGAAGGCGCGGATCGGCGCCTCGAACCCGGCGTCGGTGACGATCTCGGTGCCGGCGGGGTTCAGCGCGACCGAACGGCCCGGGCCGCCAACGAAGGACTTCGACGTCCGGACGACCACCGTCGGGAGGATGACCGCGGTCGCATCCAGGACGGCCAAGGTCGACCCTGCCCGCAGAACCAGCACGTCCGGCGCAGCCGCCACGGATTCCAGGACCACGGCCTGATCGGCCGCCAGCACCACGGAGCCGGTCGAGATGTTCTTGGTGACGGTGTCGGTCCCGAGATCGACGGCGCCGAGTCCCGGCGTCCCGGCGGGGCAGTCGCCGTAGCTGAAGAACATCCGTCCGGCCGCGGGCGCGATCGCATCCGGGCACGAGTTCGGGCCCGTGGGGATTGTGCGGACCACCGAGGCGGTCGCCGTGTCGACGACGGTAAGGCCGTCAGCGTTCGCCACGACGAGCTGGGTCCCATCGGGAGTCAGCGCCATCTGACGGGCTGCGGTGATGCCCGCGACCGTCCCCGTCGGCGCAGCGGTCAGGTCCGCGGTGACCAGAGCACCGCCACTGAGGAACACCCGCCCGTGCGACTGATCGACCACCAGGTCCTGGATGCTCGTGAGACCGAGCGTCGCAGCACCGGCAGAGTCGACTCCTGGCGACACGGCGACGAGACCGGTCAGCAGGCTGGCGGCAACGGCACCGGTCACGAGACGCACGGCGGGCTCCAGGTATAGGCGAGATTCGAAGCGACCTCGTGGACCACCAAGTCTAGGAAGCCGGAACGGATTCGTGGCGGTTATCGCCAACCCGCCGAGCGTGACCGCAGGGACACGACCGCGTCGCCAGCGTCGCCCGGAACCATCGGTAGGTCCCCCCTAGGCTGGGCCCATGAGCTCGAGCACCTCCCTCTCCATCGGCGCCCACGTCGACCAGACCGACCCGATCGCTGAGGCAAAGGCCCGCGACACGACGCTGGTGCAGTTCTTCCTGGGTGACCCGCAGAGCTACAAAGGCCCGGTGATCGCGTACGCCGGTGGCGCGGCCGGTCTGAAGGCCGACGCCGAGGCCGCCGGGATCGACCTCTACGTGCACGCGCCCTACATCCTCAACGTGGCCACCACCAACAACCGGATCCGGATCCCCTCCCGCAAGCTGCTCCAGCAGCACGTCGACGCCGCCGCCGAGATCGGGGCCAAGGGCCTGATCGTGCACGGCGGCCACGTGGACAAGACCGACGACCCAGTGATGGGCTTCGACAACTGGCGCAAGGCGGTCGAGGCGACCGACCTCAAGGTCCCGCTGCTGCTGGAGAACACCGCCGGCGGCGACAACGCGATGGCCCGGCACCTCGACCGGATCGCCGCGGTCTGGGCCGCGATCCAGCAGGCCGAGGGCGCCGAGAACGTCGGCTTCTGCCTGGACACCTGCCACGCCTGGGCCGGTGGGATCAAGCTCGCGGACGCCGTCGGGGAGGTCCTCGCCATCACCGGCCGGATCGACCTGGTGCACGCCAACGACAGCCGGGACGCCTTCGACTCCGGAGCCGACCGGCACGCCAACTTCGGCGCCGGCCAGCTCGACCCGGACGAGTTCGCTGGCGTCGTACGGGACGCCGGCGCCCCGGTGATCTGCGAGACACCGGGTGGCGCCCCAGAGCACCAGGAGGACATCGCATGGTTGCGCTCCCGCCTCTGAACGACCCGGCACCGGGTCCGCTGCTTACCGGTCGCCGTGCCCTGCTGCTGGGCGGAGTCGGTATCGCGGCCGCGAGCTTGGTCAGTTGCGGGCGGGACAAGCCCGACCTCGGCACCCCGATCACCTTCCCGCGAGCCGTCGAGCGGATCCGGTACGCCGAGGACCACCCCGACCAGCACGGTTTCCTCGGGGTACCGGCCGACGGTGAGGAGACCGCGAAGGCCCTGGTCGTGCTGATCCACGGCGGCTACTGGTTCCGGGGGTTCGGTGCCAACCTGATCGCGGACGCCGCCACCGACCTGCGGACCGCGGGCTTCGTCACCTGGAACATCGAGTACCGCCGCACCGGCGGCGCCGGCGGCGGCTTCCCGAGCACCTTCGCCGACGTCGCGAACGCCGTCGACCACATCCCCCGGCTGCCGCTGGAGCGGGAGTACCCGGTCGTCCTGGTCGGTCACTCCGCCGGCGGTCACCTCGCCGTCTGGGCGGCCTCGCGCACGCAGCAGACGCCCGGCGGTTCGAGCGCCGTGAAGGTCACGCACGCCTACGCCCTCTCCGCCGTCCTGGATCTCGAGGAGGCCGAGCGGCAAAAGCTGGGCAACAGCGCCGCGACCCTGCTGATGGGCGGGCCGGCGACGCAGTTCGAGAAGCGGTACGACCTCGGCGACCCGACCCGCCTGGTCCCGGCGTCGTGCCCCGTGTCGGCGATCCACGCTGCCGAGGACGACATCGTCCCGATCAGCCAGAGCCGGTCGTACGTCGCAGCCAACAAGGCCGCCGGCGGCGAAGCGGTCTTCCAGAAGGTTCCCGGCAACCACCTCGACATGGTCCGGCCGGACTCGGCGGCCTGGCAAGCGGTGCGGCGTGGCCTGGCTGACCAGTTCGGCTGAGATGCCGTGGCTGAGATCCCCGGCCGTGTCGCCGCGGCACTGCCTGAGCACCTAGGCTCGGTCCGTGCCCGCCGAGAAGAGATCATCCCCGCTCTCCGTCCGGACCATCTCCGCCGAGGAGCACCTGGCGTTCCTGCGTACCCAGTCGTCGGCCAGCTTCCTACAGACCCCAGCCTGGGCGAGGGTGAAGAGCGAGTGGAAGGCCGAGTCGCTCGGCTGGACCCGCGACGGCGCCGGTCCCGAGGAGCCCCTCATCGGAGCAGCACTGGTCCTCTACCGCCAGCTCCCCAAGGTGAAGCGTTACCTCGCCTACCTCCCCGAGGGCCCCGTCATCGACTGGGAGACCGACGACCTCGGCGCCTGGCTGACCCCGATGGCCGCGCACCTGAAGGACCAAGGCGCCTTCGGGATCCGGATCGGGCCGCCGGTGATCACCCGCCGCTGGGACGCCGCCACCATCAAGGACGGCATCGCCGACGACGCCGTGACGACGCTGACCGACCTCCCGCCAACCGAGCGGAGCCAGTCCGGCGCCGCCGTGGTCTCCCAGCTGCGCGAGCTCGGCTGGCAGTGCCAGGCCGTCGCGGGCGGGTTCGCGGCCGGTCAACCGCAGTACAACTTCCAGGTCCCGCTGCACGACGCCGACGGCCCGCGCACCGAACAAGCCGTCCTCGCCGGGATGAACCAGCTCTGGCGGCGCAACATCAAGAAGGCCGCCAAGGCCGAGGTCGAGGTCAGGGTCTCCGACGGCGACGCCGAGGACCTGGCGGCGTTCCACGCCCTCTACGCGCACACCGCCGAGCGCGACCACTTCACCCCGCGGCCGTTGAGCTACTTCCGCACCATGTACGACGCGCTCTCCACGGAGGACCCGGACCGCATCCGGCTCTACCTGGCCACCCACGAGGGCGACCTGGTCGCGGCGACGATCTGGATCCGGGTCGGCACCCACGCCTGGTACTCCTACGGGGCCAGCTCGACCGAGAAGCGCGATGTCCGCGGTTCCAACGCGGTCCAGTGGCGGATGGTCGCCGACTCGATCGCGGCCGGAGCCCACGTCTACGACCTGCGCGGCATCACCGAGACGCTCGCCTCCGACGACCCGCACCTGGGGCTGATCCAGTTCAAGGTCGGCACCGGCGGCGAGGCCGTCGAGTACGTCGGGGAGTGGGACCTGCCGCTGAACCGCGCCATCTACGCGGCCTTCCAGCTCTACCTCAAGCGGAGGGGATGAAGGTCCGATGAGTCTGGTCCTGCACGTCGACGGAGACCGCTGGCGCGCGCACCTGAAGAAGGTCGCCACCGAGCGGCCCGGCCTGGTTCCGGTGCTCAAGGGCAACGGGTACGGGTTCGGCCTGGCCCGGTTAGCGCGCAAGTCCGCCTGGCTGGGCGTCGACACCGTCGCCGTCGGGACGGCGTACGAGCTGGCCGAGGTGGCCTCCCGGTTCGACGGCGACCTGCTGGTCCTGACCCCGTGGCGCGAGTTCGAGACGGCACCGCTCGCCGACGTCGACCCCGGCCGCGTCATCCACACCGTCGGGCGCCACTCCGACCTGGTCGCCCTGATCGAGCAGCCCGGCCGCCCCCGGATCGTCCTGGAGCGGTTGACCTCGATGAAGCGGCACGGCTTCACCGCCCGGGGGCTGCGCGAGGCCGCCGCCCTGGTCCGCGAGCGCGGCGGTGTCCGGGTCGAGGGCGCGTCGCTGCACCTCCCGCTGGCGCCTCCGGGCGGAAACGGCGCCGAGGTGGCCCTGCTGATGACCGACCTGGTCGCCGCCGGCCTGACCGACGGGGTCGGGCCCGGACGCACCGTCTGGGTCTCGCACCTCACCGCCGCCGAAGTTGCGGACCTCGCCCAGCGCTACCCCGAGGTGAGGTTCCGGCAACGCATCGGCACCGAGCTCTGGCTCGGCGAGCGCGGCGCACTGACGGTCCGGGCGCACGTCCTCGACAGCCACCCGGTCGAGCGCGGCGAGACCTACGGCTACCGGGGTCGCAAGCTGCCGCGCACCGGCACCGTGCTGATCGTCTCCGGCGGCACCGCCCACGGGATCGGCCTGGAAGCTCCCACCGGAGAAGCCAGTGTCCGGGCCCGGGCCAGCTCGCTGGCCCGTGGCGGCCTCGACGCCCTCGGTCTGTCGCGGTCGCCGTACACGGTGGCCGGGAAGAACCGGTACTTCGCCGAGCCCCCGCACATGCAGGCCTCGATGCTCTTCCTGCCCTCAGGCGTTGCGGTGCCCGAGATCGGCGAGACGGTCGACGTCACGGTCCGGTTCACGGCCACGACCGTCGACACCGTCACCATCACCTAGGTCGTCCGCAGCGGGCTCCGGCGGCGCCGTCCAGATGTCCCGGACGATCAGTGCGCACAGGTAGACCTCCCCGAGTACCCGGATGACGATCGCGGCCTGGTACGCCGTCGGGTTGTCACCGGCCGACGGCGTCAGCCAGCCCCCGAGGTAGAGCCAGACCGCCCCGAAGTAGACGAGCTCGCAGGCTTGCCAGATCAGCAGGTCCCGCCAGCGCGGCCGGGCCAGGGCCGCGAGCGGCAGCAACCAGAGCACGTACTGCGGCGAGTAGACCTTGTTCAGGATCAGGAACGCCGCGACCACGAGGAACGCGACCTGCGCGACCTGCGGGCGCCGCTTGGCTGCGAGCCCGAGCACGAAGACCGCGCCGCAGGCGAGCACGAATCCGACCCCGGAGACGATGTTGATCCCGTGCGCGGTGGTCTCGGCACCGCGCTGCTGCAGCACCAGCCAGAGCGAGCCGAGGTCGGCGCCGCGGTCCGAGTTGAAGGTCCAGAAGACCTTCCAGGCATCGATGTCGCCCAGGATCGCGGGCACGTTCACCAGCAGCCAGGTGAAGGCCGCAGTGGCGATGGCCAGCGCCACCCGCCACGGCTCCTTGCGCCGGACAGCGTCGATCAGGAAGGCACCTAGCAGGAAGAGCGGGTAGAGCTTGGTCGCGACGCCGAGGCCGACCATCACCCCGGCGAGCAGCGGTTTGTCGCGCGACCAGGCCCAGAGCGCGCCCGCGGTGAAGAGCACCGCGAGCAGGTCCCAGTTGACGAGCCCGCTGACTAGGAGCACCGGCGAGAGCGCCAGCCCCATCGCATCCCACGGCCGGCCCGGACTGGCGCCGGAGAGGAAGAAGACAGCGCCGAGCCCGCAGAGCATCAACCCGAAGGCAGTGAGCAGGAAGTAGGTGTTGATCTCGTCCGTCATCCCCGGCAGGCCCCAGAGCCCGTCGACCGGGGTCTGGGCCCGGATCTCCTGCGCCGGGCCAGACGGCACCAGCGCGGTGACCTTGGAGGCCGCCCACGCGAAGTACGAGATCAGCACCGGGTACTCCATCGGCTGGTACCGCTCGGTGGCTTCGATCCGTTCCAGGACGGTTCCGTACTCCGGGGTGTCGTCCGAGTAGGGCCACTGCTGCTCGGCGAAGCCGCGGCCGGTGTAGAGGTACGGCACGTCGGAGTAGCACATGTTCCGGTACCGCACGTCGTTGTCGGACCAGTCGGTCGCGCCGCACGGGTACTTCTGCACCAGGCCGAGCGCGAAGACCACCGTGAAGACCGCCAGCAGCACCCGGACCGGGGTCCACCAGGAGTGCGGTCGGAACCGCCGACCAGGCGGACCGCCGATGACCTCGCTGAGCTCGGTCACCACCGGGTCGACGCGGGACGGTTCGTTCACGGCTCGCAGGGTGGCTTGGGGAACTCCCCGCAGGTCGGTTCGACCGTCGGGGTGGGCGTCGGGGTCGGGGTGGGGGTCGGGGTCGGCGTCGGGGTCGGCGCCAAGGTCGGCGTCGGCGTCGGGGTAGGCGTCGGGGTCGGCCTGGGCCTCGGCGTCGGGGCCGGCTCGTGACCGAACTCCGGGGCGTCGCCGTCCAAGTTGGCCGGCTTCGGGAACTGCACGACCGGGAGGCCGTCCATCATCCGCTTCATCAACGCCGCCCAGGTCCGCGCCGGGAAATCGCCACCGTAGAACGAGGGCAGGTAGTCCTGGAGCGGCTGGACGCCCTTGCCGCGGACGTACATCACCGCGGTCGCGACCTGCGGGGTGAAGCCCACGAACCAGGACGAGATTACGTCGCCGTCGTCGTTGGTCGCTGTCCCCGTCTTCCCGGCCGCCGGCCGGTCGATCTTCCCGTTGCGAGAGCCGGTACCGCGCTGGATGACCTGCTGGAGCGCGTAGCTGGTGTCGGCCGCGATCTCCTTGGAGATGGCCCGCTTGCCTTCCTCCGGTGCGGTGTACAGCACCTCGTCGTCACTGGCGCGGATCACCTTGGTCACCACGTGCAGGTCGTTGCGGATGCCGCCGTTGGCGATTGTCGCGTACGCCGAGGCCATCGAGATCGGGCTGATCGTCGCGGACCCGAGCGAGACGCCGGCGTTGGCGTCGAGGCCCGGCGCGTTCTTCGGGATGCCCAGGGCGTTCGCCATGCTCACGATCTTCTTCGGGCCGTTCTCCATCGCCTGGGTCATGTCGATGAAGGCGGTGTTGACCGACTTCTCGGTCGCCGTGAGCAGGCTGATCCTCGACCCGTAGCTGGCGCCGCGACCCTCGCCCTGGTTGCTGAACTCGATACCGCCGGGGAACCGGTACGGCGAGTTCCCGTTGAAGGTGTCGCGCAGGCTGAAGCCGTCCTTCAGACCGGCGGCGACCGCGAAGGCCTTGAACGTCGAGCCGGGAGCGGCACCGAGGTTCGCCCAGTTGAGCTGGCTCTGCAGGTAGTCCTGGCCGCCGTAGAACCCGAGCACGCCGCCGGTCTTCACGTCGACCGACGCGGTGGCGACGTGCAGGTTCTTGTCGGACAGCCCGGAGGGACGCTGCTCGGCGACGGCTGCCTTGGCCTTCCGCATCGCCTCGCTGGTGAAGGTGGTCACGACCCGGAGGCCACCGGCCTGGATCTCCGCGTCGTCGAAACCGAGCCGGAGCAACTCGTTCTTGACCATATCGAGCATGAAGCCCTTCTGGCCGCCGTACAGGTTGCGCTCGGTCTGCGGCTTCACCTCCGGGAGCGTGTTCTCGATCTCGGCGCCCTGGGTCTCACTGATCGCGCCGGTCTCGACCATGCTGCGCACGACGTAGCCGTACCGGTTGAGCAGCGCTGCCCGGGATGCCTCGTTCCGGTCGGGGCTCAAGAAGCTCGGCGAGTTCAGGACCGCGGCCAGCATCGCGGCGTGGGGCGCCTTCAACTTCTTGGCGGGGATCCCGAAGAACGCGTTGGCGGCCGCCTGGACGCCGTACGCCCCGCGGCCGAAGTAGATGGTGTTCAGGTAGCCCTCGAGGATCTGCGACTTCGACTGCTGCTGCTGGATCTTCAGCGACAGGAAGGCTTCCTTGATCTTGCGCTTGAGGGTCCGTTCCTGGGTCAGGTAGAGGATCTTCACGTACTGCTGGGTGATCGTCGAGGCGCCCTGGGTCGAGTTGCCCTTGGCGTTGGAGAACGCGGCGCGCAGGATGCCCTTGGGGTCGATGCCCTTGTTCGTCCAGAACGACCGGTCCTCGGCGGCGACGACCGCGTCACGCATCACCTGCGGGACCTCGGCCAGCGGGATCGACTCGCGGTTCTGGGTGGCGAACTGGCCGATCTTGGAAGTGCCGCCGGCGTAGTAGACGTTGGTCGTCTCAGCCTGGAACGCGGCGTTCGGGTCGGGGATGTCGGTGGAGCGGTAGGCGAAGTAGAAGACCGAGACCATCAGCAGGGTGCCGACGACCCCGGCGATCAGCAGGTAACGCAGCCCCCGGCGGAAGAGCTCCTTGCGGGTGGGCTGCACCTTGCGGCTCTTCGGCCGGCTGGAAGTGCGTCCGGACGCGGACTTCTTTGCCCCGGTGCGCGGGGTGCCCTTGGTCGGGCGGGGCCTCGGCGTGCTGCCACTCACTGTGTCGGACTCCAGGGGAAGGGGCTGGTCAGGGGGTGCGGACCCGCGGCGGGCGCGGGCCTGTGCAGGGTCGAGCGTACGGCGTCAGGCCTGAGAGACCCAGTTCCCGGCTGTGGCGAGCCTCTCAAAGATGAATGCCCGATGAATTGGATCTCCGATATATCGATGCGATAGGTTACTTCGATACGCCAGACCGATACGTACGGTCACGAGGAGAGAGGGGAACGCGATGCCGAGCAAGGGTGCCACCCTCGAGCTCGCGGTCCTCGGGCTTCTCCAGGAGTCGCCGCTGCACGGGTACGAGCTGCGCAAGCGCCTCAACCTCCTGCTCGGCTGGACCCGGCTGCTCTCGTACGGTTCGCTCTATCCGGCCCTGAAGCGGATGCTCCGCTCGGGCTGGGTCACCGAGGTCGTCGCGACCTCGCCGACCATCTCGCGGCGCCAGCGGATCGTCTACCAGATCACCCCGGCGGGCACCGACTACTTCGCTTCGGAGATCACCGACGCCGGCCCGGCCGCGTGGGAGGACGAGAACTTCAACATGCGGTTCGCGTTCTTCTCCCGCACCGACGCTGCCGTCCGGCTCCGGATCTTGGAAGGCCGGCGCTCGCGCCTCCAGGAGCGGCTCGACCGGGCTCGTGCGCTGGGCAGCGGTATCGACCGCTACCAGACCGAGCTCCGCCGGCACGCCGCCGAGTCCGTCGAGCGCGAAGTGCGCTGGCTGACCGACCTGATCGAGGCCGAGCGCTCCAGCCAGGACCGCTCCGGCTCACGCAAGACCCCGACATCCAGCACCACACCAGCACCCAGCACCGAAATCAGCACCGAAATCAGTTGAGCACCACACAAGCAGGAGGAGAAGCCATGGCGAAGGTTCGCGTAGGCATCGTGGGAGTCGGCAACTGCGCCACCTCCCTCATTCAGGGCGTCGAGTACTACAAGAACGCCGACCCGGACGCTGCCGTCCCGGGCCTGATGCACGTCATGTTCGGGGACTACCACGTCCGCGACGTGGAGTTCGTCGCGGCGTTCGACGTTGACGCGAAGAAGGTCGGCTTCGACCTCTCCGACGCGATCAACAACTCGGAGAACAACACCATCCGCATCTGCGACGTGCCGCCGACCGGCGTCACCGTGCAGCGCGGCCCGACCCTCGACGGTCTGGGCAAGTACTACCTGGAGACCATCGACGTCTCCGACGCCGAGGCCGTCGACGTCGTCGCCGCCCTCAAGGACGCCCAGGTCGACGTGCTGGTCTCCTACCTGCCGGTCGGTTCGGAGAACGCAGACAAGTTCTACGCGCAGTGCGCGATCGATGCGGGCGTGGCCTTCGTCAACGCCCTGCCGGTCTTCATCGCCTCGGACCCCGTGTGGGCCAAGAAGTTCGAGGACGCCGGCGTCCCGATCATCGGTGACGACATCAAGAGCCAGGTCGGCGCCACCATCACCCACCGCGTGATGGCGAAGCTGTTCGAGGACCGCGGCGTGGTGCTGGACCGCACCTACCAGCTCAACGTCGGCGGCAACATGGACTTCAAGAACATGCTCGAGCGTGAGCGCCTGGAGTCCAAGAAGGTCTCCAAGACCCAGGCCGTGACCTC